>NZ_JBHXNB010000009.1:0-152194 GCF_042720095.1 Rhodococcus sp. NPDC058505 | reverse complement strand
GACCCGAACGGTCGGCGCGCCCACCGGCGGTGCCGCGATCAGCTCACGGGAGCGGCCCCCCGGCCGCGATCGCGGACAGCGTTGCGAACTCGTCGGCCTTGAGCGAGGCGCCACCGACCAGGCCGCCGTCGACATCGGGCTTCGCGACGAGTTCGCCGACGTTCTTGGCGTTCATCGAACCGCCGTAGAGCACCCGCACGTCCGCCGCGACCTCCGCGGAGGCGAGCTCGGCGAGCGTGGCGCGGACCGCGGCACACACCTCCTGCGCGTCGGCGGCCGAGGCCACCTTGCCGGTGCCGATCGCCCACACCGGTTCGTAGGCGACGACGACCTTGCCGATCTGCTCCGCGGACAGGCCCTTGAGGGAACCCCGCAGCTGCGCGACGTTGTGCCCGACGTGGTCGCCCGCCGCCCGGACGTCGAGTCCCTCGCCGATGCAGACGATCGGCGTGATGCCGTGTGCCAGCGCCGCCTTGGTCTTGGCGAGCACGACCGCGTCGGTCTCACCGTGGTACTGCCTGCGCTCGGAGTGCCCGACGACCACGTAGCTGCAGCCGAGCTTGGCCAGCATCGCACCGCTGACCTCACCGGTGTAGGCACCCGACGCGTGCGCCGAGATGTCCTGCGCGCCATAGCTGAGCAGCAGCTTGTCGCCCTCCACCAGTGTCTGCACCGAGCGGAGGTCGGTGAACGGCGGGAGCACGGTCACGTCGACGCGGTCAAAGTACTTCTCCGGCAACGAGAACGCGATCTTCTGCACCAGGGCGATGGCCTCGAGGTGGTTGAGATTCATCTTCCAGTTGCCTGCGATCAACGGCTTACGCGCCATCGAGTACCTCCAGACCGGGCAGGGACTTGCCCTCGAGGTACTCGAGGGACGCGCCGCCGCCGGTGGAGATGTGCGAGAAACCGTCCTCCGGCAGCCCGAGCAGCCGCACCGCGGCCGCGGAGTCGCCGCCGCCGACGACGCTGAACGCGCCCTTCCCGGTGGCGCCGATGATCGCCTCGGCGACACCCTTGGTGCCCGCCGCGAACTTCTCGAACTCGAAGACGCCCATCGGCCCGTTCCAGAACACCGTCCGCGCCCCGGACAGGATCGCGGCGAACCGCTCCACCGACTCCGGACCGATGTCCAGGCCCATCCAGCCGTCCGGGATCTCCAACGCGGACACCGTTTTCGCCTCCGCGTCCGCGGAGAACGAGTCGGCGACCACCACGTCCTGCGGGATGTGGATGACGTCGGCGAACCGTTCGAGCAGCGACCGGCAGGTCTCGATCATCGACTCCTCGCACAGCGAGTTGCCCACCGACACGCCCTGCGCGGCGAGGAAGGTGTAGAACATGCCGCCGCCGATGACGAGGGTGTCGGCCTTCGACGCGAGGGCCTCGATGACGGCGAGCTTGTCGGAGACCTTCGACCCGCCGAGCACCACCGCGTACGGCTCGTCGGAATCCTGCGTCAGCCTCTGCAGGACGTCGACCTCCGCCGCGACCAGCGTGCCCGCGTAGTGCGGCAGCAGGGTCGCGACATCGTAGACCGACGCCTGCTTGCGGTGCACGACACCGAAGCCGTCCGAGACGAACGCGCCGCCCATGTCGGTCAGCTCGACGAGCGCCTTCGCCAACGCGAGCCGCTCCGCGTCATCCTTGCTGGTCTCCCGCGGGTCGAAGCGGATGTTCTCGAGCAGCAGCACGTCGCCGTCGGTGAGGCCCTCGGCGCGCGCGAGCGCGTCCTGGCCGACGACGTCGCCCGCGAGCTGCACGTTGCGGCCGAGCACCTCGCCGAGCTTCGCGGCGACCGGCGCCAGCGAGAGCGCCGGGTCGACGGCACCCTTCGGACGGCCCAGGTGGGCCATCACGATGACCTTCGCACCGGCCTCGGCGAGCGCCGAGATGGTCGGTGCCGAGGCGAGGATGCGTCCCGGGTCGGTGATCGCACCACCGTCGAGCGGGACGTTGAGGTCGGAGCGCACCAGCACCGCGCGGCCCGCGACCCCCTCGTCAAGGAGGTCCTTCAGAGTCTTGACTGCCACTGTGATCAAAGAGCCTTTCCAACTAGACCGATGAGGTCGACGAGACGATTCGAGTAGCCCCACTCGTTGTCGTACCAGGCGACGACCTTCGCCTGGTCATCGATGACCTTCGTCAGACCGGCGTCGAAGATCGACGAGTGCGGGTCGGTGACGATGTCGGACGACACGATCGGGGCTTCGGTGTACTTCAGGATGCCCTTGAGCGGGCCCTCGGCGGCGGCCGCCATCGCGGCGTTGATGTCCGCGACGGACGCCGACCGCACCAGGTTCACGGTGAGGTCGGTGGCCGAGCCGGTCGGGATCGGCACGCGCAACGCGTAGCCGTCGAGCTTGCCCGCGAGCTGCGGCAGCACCAGGCCGATGGCCTTCGCTGCGCCGGTGCTGGTCGGGACGACGTTCACCGCTGCGGCGCGGCCCCGACGCAGGTCCCGGTGCGGGCCGTCCTGCAGGTTCTGGTCCTGGGTGTAGGCGTGGACCGTGGTCATCAGACCCCGGGCGATGCCGAACTCGTCGTCGAGGACCTTGGCGACCGGTCCGAGACAGTTCGTGGTGCAGGACGCGTTGGAGATGATGTTCTGACTGCCGTCGTACCGGTCGTCGTTGACACCCATCACGATCGTGATGTCCTCCCCCTTCGCTGGGGCGGAGATGACCACCTTCTTCGCGCCCGCATCGAGGTGGCCCCGCGCCTTCGCCGCGTCGGTGAAGATCCCGGTGGACTCGACGACAACGTCGACCCCGAGGTCACCCCACGGCAACGCGGCAGGCCCGTCCTTGACCTCGAGGGAGGTGACCCGGGTGTCGCCGACGACGATGGTGTCCGCACCGTCGAGGACGACGTCGTGGGGCAGGCGACCGAGGATGGAGTCGTACTTGAGCAGGTGAGCGAGGGTCGTGTTGTCGGTGAGGTCGTTGACCGCGACGATCTCGATGTCGGTGGTCCCGAGCGCCTTCTGCGCGTCGACGGCCCTGAAGAAGTTGCGTCCGATCCGGCCGAAGCCGTTCACGCCTACCCGAACAGTCACAATTCACTCCTTGACGGTTGTCGTGTGCATTGATCGATCAGGTGTGTGCCACAGCCTAGTGCGCACGGACCGGGATCGGCCGTCAGGCGTCGTCAAGCAGATCGGCGGTCACCGCCGACTCGGTGTCGGGCACTCCGGTCTCCTTCGCCTTGCGGTCCGCCATCGACAGCAGCCGCCGGATCCGCCCGGCGACCGCGTCCTTCGTCATCGGCGGGTCCGCGAGCTGCCCGAGTTCCTCGAGCGAGGCCTGCCGGTGCTGCACCCGCAGGCTGCCCGCCGCGGCGAGATGGTCGGGCACGTCCTCGCCGAGGATGTCCAACGCCCGTTCCACCCGCGCCGCCGCGGCGACGGCGGCCCGCGCCGAACGCCGCAGATTCGCGTCGTCGAAGTTCGCGAGCCGATTTGCGGTGGCCCGCACCTCGCGCCGCATCCGGCGTTCCTCCCAGGTCAACCGCGTGTCCTGGGCGCCCATCCTGGTCAGCAGCGCCCCGATCGCCTCGCCGTCGCGGACCACGACACGGTCGGCGCCCCGCACCTCGCGGGCCTTCGCCGACACCCCGAGCCTGCGCGCCGCACCGACCAGAGCGAGCGCCGCCTCCGGACCGGGGCAGCTGATCTCCAACGCCGACGAACGGCCCGGCTCGGTCAGCGAGCCGTGCGCGAGGAACGCGCCCCGCCACGCCGCCTCCGAGTCGACGACGCTGCCACCGACCACCTGGGCAGGCAGTCCCCGCACCGGCCGCCCGCGCATGTCCAGCAGGCCGGTCTGCCTGGCGAGGGCCTCACCGTCCTTGTTGACCCGCACGATGTACCGGGCGCTCTTGCGCAGGCCGCCGGCGCCGAGCACGTGCACGTCGGCGGCGTACCCGTAGAGGTCGTGGATCTCACCGCGCAGGCGACGCGCCGTCGACCCGAGGTCCACCTCGGCCTCGACCACCACCCGCCCGGCCACGATGTGCAGTCCGCCGGCGAACCGCAGCAGGGACGACACCTCCGCCTTGCGTGCGGACACCTGGGTCACCGCGAGCCTGCTCAGCTCGTCCTTGACCTCTGCTGTCATTGCCACGAAATGGGCTCCCTTCCCGTGTGTGACGTTGTCGCGCCGAATGCGGCCGTGCCGGTGGACTGCCGTCCGGGGGTCTCCCGGTCGGGCGGTGCCGTGTCGAGCGGTGCCGTGTCGAGCGCGGCAGCAAGTTTGGTCGGATCGTGGGTCGCGGTCCCGGCCCGCGCCACGTCCGCGTACCGGACGGTGGCGCCGAGGCGGGCCGCCGCCCGGCACAGGTGTTCGCGTTCGCGGCCGGCAGGCACCGACTCCGCGTCGACGAGGATGTCGTCGACCCGCAGGTCCGGCGCGTGCTGTGCGAGCACGTGCAGGTGCCGTTCGGCGGAGAAGCCTGCCGTCTCCCCCGGTTCGGGGGCGAGGTTGAGGATCAGCGCCTTCCTGGCGGTGGTGTCGCGCAGCGCGGCGGCCAGCTCCGGAACAACGACGTGCGGGATCACGCTGGTGAACCACGATCCCGGCCCGAGCAGGATCAGGTCCGCCCGCTCGACCGCGGCGAGCGCGTCGGGGGTGGCGGGTGGATCGGGGGGAAGCAGCCGGACTCGGCGCACCTGGCCGGGGGTGGTGGCGACCGCGACCTGCCCGCGAATGGTGCGGCACACCCGCGGGTCGGCCTCCAGTCCGACGACATCGGCCTCGATCGCCAGCGGGATCGGCGACATCGGCAGCACCCGGCCCCGGATCCGCAGCACCCGCGTCATCTCGTCGAGCGCGCTGACGGTGTCCCCGAGCACCTCGGTCAGCCCGGCCAGGATCAGATTCCCGACCGAATGCCCGGCCAGCGCCCCGGTGCCACCAAAACGGTGCTGCATCGTCGTCGCCCAGGTCTGCACGTCGGGCTCGTCGGCGGCGAGCGCGGCGAGCGCCATCCGCAGGTCTCCGGGCGGGATGACGCCGAGTTCCGCCCGCAGCCTGCCCGAGGAACCGCCGTCGTCGGCGACGGTGACGACCGCGGTGACGTCGTCACTGAACCGACGCGCCGCGCTGAGCGTCGCGTACAGGCCGTGCCCGCCCCCGAACGCCACGATCGACGGTCCCCGACCGTCCCGTTCCTGCGCGGTCATTCTCTCCCCAGATCACGGTGCACGATCTTCACCGTGATTCCCGTGTCCGCCTCCAGTCGCGCCGCGAGGGCCTCGGTCATCGCGACGCTGCGATGCTTGCCGCCGGTGCATCCGACCGCGATCGTCATGTAACGCTTGCCCTCCCTGCGGTAGCCGTCGGTCGTCAACTCGACGACGTGATGGTAGGTGTCGAGGTAGTCCTGCGCCCCGTCCTGGTCGAGCACGTAGTCCCGGACCAGCGGATCCTGCCCGGTGTGCTCGCGGAGCGCGGGGACCCAGTGCGGGTTGGGCAGGAACCGTACGTCGCAGACCAGGTCCGCGTCCATCGGCAGCCCGTACTTGAAGCCGAACGACTGCACCGTCACCGCCACCGACGGCACCGCCCCGCCACCGAACGCGGCCTCGACCCGGTGCCGGAGTTCGTGGACCGACAGCGCCGACGTGTCGATCACCAGGTCCGCGTCGGCCCGGACGGGCGCGAGCCGCACCCGCTCCGCGGCGATGCCCTCGATCAGCGTCCCGTCGCTGCCCTCGCTCTGCAGCGGATGGCTGCGGCGGTTGCTCTCGAAGCGACGCACCAGCACCGGGTCCGTGGCCTCCAGGAACAGCACCCGGGCGTGGGTCGCCTTCTCCGCGACCTCCTTCACGACGGTGGCAAGGTCGCCGGTGAAGCGGCGGCTGCGCACGTCGATCACGACGGCAAGCTTCGGGATCCGGGATGACGGGGACAGCCCGAGATCCACCATCCGGGTGATCAGTTCCGGTGGCAGGTTGTCCGCGACGTACCACCCCATGTCCTCGAGCACCTTCGCGGCGGTGCTCAGCCCTGCGCCGGACAATCCGGTCACCAGGGCGACGTCGATGTCCGGCTGCTGACCGGTCCGTTCCGTCACTCGACTCCTGCCCTCCTCGACTCGATCGTGCTCGGCTCGGCCGTCACCGGCCGCGCATCATCATCCCCCACCCGGACCGAATCGTCGGTTTTCTGGCCCGTGTCTCCCCCGGTCGGCGCCGCGGCAGCCCCGCCGAGGGCCGCGAGCACGGCCCGTGCGGTGGCGACACCGATCCCGGGGACGGCGGTGATCTCCTCGACCGTCGCCTCCTTGAGCCTGGCAACCGACCCGAAGTGGGTGACCAGGGCGGTGCGTCGGGTCTCGCCGAGGCCCTTCACCGAGTCGAGGGCGGACGCCGTCATCCGCCGCGACCGCTTGCTGCGGTGGAAGGTGATCGCGAACCGGTGCGCCTCGTCGCGGACCCGTTGCAGCAGGTACAGGGCGTCGCTGGTGCGCGGCAGGATCACCGGGTCCTCCTCCCCCGGCACCCACACCTCCTCGAGGCGTTTCGCCAGGCCGACCACCGCGACATCGGTGATGCCGAGGTCGTCGAGCACCGCGGCGGCCGCGGTCACCTGCGGCTTGCCGCCGTCGACGACGAACAGGTTCGGCGGGTACGCGAACCGGCGCGGCCTCCCGGTCTGCGGGTCGAGCGCGGCCGCAGGCGCCAGATCGCCGCCACTCGACTCGTCCACCGCCGCACCGGGATCCACACGGGCCGCGTCCTGCGCGTGACGCAGGAACCGGCGCCGGGTGACCTCCGCGATCGACGCGACGTCGTCGGAGTGCCCGTCCCCGGCCGCCTCCCGGATCGAGTAGTGCCGATAGTCCGACTTGCGGGGCAGCCCGTCCTCGAACACCACCAGCGACGCCACCACGTCGGTCCCCTGGACGTGGCTAATGTCGATGCACTCGATGCGCAGCGGCGCCTCGTCGAGGTCGAGCGCGTCCTGGATGCCCTGCAGCGCCGCCGACCGCGACGTCAGATCCCCGGCACGTTTGAGTTTGTGTTGGGCCAGCGACTCTTTCGCGTTGCGTTCCACGGTCTCGGCGAGCGCCTTCTTGTCGCCGCGCTGCGGCACCCGCAGCGACACGGCGGACCCGCGGAGCCCGCTGAGCCACTGCTGCACCTCGTCGACGTCGTCGGGCAGCACCGGGACGAGGACCTCGCGGGGCACGACGGTCGCCGTGTCGGCCTGCGGGCCCGGTGTGCCCGCCAGCGCCGCCTGCTCCCCGTAGAACTGGGTCAGGAACTGCTCGACCAGGTCGGCGGCGTCGCCGTCACCGGAGTGCTCGACGACCCAGCCGCGCTGACCCCGGACCCGGCCGCCGCGCACGTGGAACACCTGCACCGACACCTCGAGGTCGTCGGCGGCGAACGCGACGACGTCGGCGTCGGTGCCGTCACCGAGGACGACCGCCTGCTTCTCAAGCGCCTTGCGCAACGCCCCGAGGTCGTCTCGGAGCCGCGCCGCCGCCTCGAAGTCGAGGTCGTCGGCGGCGCGGTGCATCCGCGCCTCGACCTCCCGGACCAGCTTGTCGGTGCGGCCTGCGAGGAAGTCGCAGAAGTCCTCCACGATCCGGCGATGCTCGTCGGCATCGACCCGCCCGACGCACGGCGCGGAACACTTGTCGATGTAGCCGAGCAGGCATGGCCTGCCGATCTGGTTGTGCCGCTTGAACACACCGGCCGAGCAGGTGCGCGCCGGGAACACCCGCAGCAGCAGGTCGAGGGTCTCCCGGATCGCCCACGCATGCGAGTACGGACCGAAGTAGCGGACCCCCTTGCGGCGCGGTCCGCGGTAGACGAACAGCCGAGGGAACTCCTCGTTCAAGGTCACCGCGAGCACCGGATACGTCTTGTCGTCGCGGTAGCGGACGTTGAACCGCGGGTCGAACTCCTTGATCCAGTTGTACTCAAGCTGCAGCGCCTCGACCTCGGTGCCGACCACCGTCCACTCGACGCTGCCCGCCGTCGTCACCATCTGCCTGGTCCGCGGATGCAGCGACGCCACGTCGGCGAAGTACGAGTTCAGCCTGCTGCGCAGGCTCTTCGCCTTGCCGACGTAGATGACCCGGCCGTGTGGATCGCGGAACTTGTAGACGCCGGGTTCGGTCGGAATGGTTCCGGTCGCGGGGCGGTAGGTGGCTGGATCGGGCACGTATCCAGGCTAGTCGGCGGTGCCGACAGTTCCCTTGTCCCCGCTGGCGGGGGCGTACCGGGCGGCCAGCGACCGGAACGAGCGGACCGCGGACACCGCGTGCTCGCGGTCGTTCGACTGAATCGCCATCACCGGGATGTACTCGTCGTCGGGCAGTTCGATCCGCGCCCACGCCGCGCCGTCCGGGAAGGACAGCCCCTGCACCAGGTCCCAGTCCACCTTCCGCTCACCGAACGCGTTGCGGACCAGCACCCCGTCCGCGTTCGCCCGCAGCCGCGGCCGCGCGAGGAGCAGCACCAGGCCGGCGAGCAGGATCCCGATCCCCACCATCGACAGCTGGTCCACCACCCGGAAGTACACGCCGGTCGCGGAGCTGCGGAGAAAGATCCCGAGGACGACGAACAGGAGAATGCAGCCGCCTGCGACGATCATCGCCGCCCGCGCCGACTTCTTGCACCGCACGTCGAGGTCCCATGTGGTCATGTCAGCCCCGCCCGCTCGCGCAGGGTCTTCAGCGTCACCGCGGTGTCGATCGCCGCCGCGCACGCCTGCCCACCCTTGTCCTCCACCGACCCGGGCAGCCCGGACCGGTCCCTGGCCTGTTTCTCGGTGTCGGTGGTCAGCACACCGTTCGCGACGGGGGTGCCCTCGTCGAGAGACACCCGGGTCAGCCCGTAGGTGACGGCGTCACAGACGTACTCGAAGTGCGGCGTTCCGCCCCGGATCACGACGCCGAGCGCGACGACGGCGTCGTGGGTGCGGGCCAGTTGCTGCGCGACGACCGGCAGTTCGATGGCGCCAGCGACCCGGATCAGGGTGACGTCCTCGATCTGCGCCTGCTTCGCGACCCGCTTGGCGCCCGCGATCAGCGCCTCGGAGATCTCCGGATGCCAGGATCCGGCGACGATCGCGAGCGTCAGGTCCTTCGCCTGACCGAGCTGCAGGTCCGGAAGTCCCTCCCCGCTCACAGCGCGCCACCCTTCTCGAACTCGTCGAGACCGGCCAGGTCGTGCCCCATCCGGTCCCGCTTGGTGCGCAGGTAGGTCAGGTTCTCGGCGTTGGCGCGCAACGGCATCGGCACCCGCGCCAGGATCTGCAGTCCGTAGCCGTCGAGCCCGACCCGCTTCGCGGGATTGTTGGTGAGCAACCGCATCGAGGTGACGCCGAGGTCGACGAGGATCTGCGCACCGATGCCGTAGTCGCGGGCATCGGCGGGCAGGCCGAGCTCGAGGTTGGCGTCGACGGTGTCGGAGCCCGCGTCCTGCAGTTGGTAGGCCTGCAGCTTGTGCATCAGGCCGATCCCGCGGCCCTCGTGCCCGCGCATGTACAGCACGACGCCGCGACCCTCGGCGGCGACCATCTCGAGCGCCGCGTCCAGCTGCGGACCGCAGTCGCAGCGCAGCGAGCCGAAGACGTCGCCGGTCAGGCACTCGGAGTGCACCCGCACCAACACGTCGGCGCCGTCGCCGTCGGCGATGTCCCCCTTGACGAGGGCGACGTGCTCGACCTCGTCGTAGACGCTCTGATACCCGACGGCCTTGAACTCGCCGTGCTGGGTGGGGATCCGCGCCTCCGCGATCCGCACCACGTGCTTCTCGTGCTTGCGCCGCCACGCGATCAGGTCGGCGATCGAGATCAACGCGAGGTTGTGGTCGTCGGCGAAGACCCGCAGCTCGTCGGTGCGGGCCATCTCGCCCTCGTCCTTCTGGCTGACGATCTCGCAGATCACGCCCGCGGGACGCAGGTCGGCCATCCGGGCCAGGTCGACGGCGGCCTCGGTGTGGCCGGGCCTGCGGAGCACGCCGCCCTCCTTGGCGCGCAGCGGCACCACGTGGCCGGGGCGGGTGAAGTCGGTGACCCCGGACTCGGGGTCGGCGAGCAGCCGCATGGTCGCCGCCCGGTCGGACGCGGAGATGCCGGTACCGATGCCGTCCTTCGCGTCGACGGTGACCGTGTAGGCGGTGCCGTGCTTGTCCTGGTTGGTCGAGTACATCGGGGGCAGCCCGAGGCGGTCGCAGTCCTCGCCCGCGAGCGGGACACACAGGTAGCCCGAGGTGTAGCGGACCATGAAGGCCACCAGCTCGGGTGTCGCCTTCTCCGCGGCGAAGATGAGATCGCCCTCGTTTTCGCGATCCTCGTCGTCGACCACGACGACCGCCTTGCCTGCGGCGATGTCGGCGACTGCGCGCTCGATGCTGTCGAACCTGGTCACGTGCTGTGCTCCATCAGTCTTGAATGCTCCGTGCACCGACACGGTGCACCTCAACAGTACGGCCCCCGCCCGGTGCGGCCGCCATCGTGTCTACCGTCCGGCGCTGTACAACCGCTCGACGTACTTGGCGATCACGTCGACCTCCAGGTTCACCGGGGTGCCGGGGGTCGCGGTGCCGAGGACGGTCAACGCGAGCGTGGTGGGGATCAGCGAGATCTCGAACCACTGGTCGTCGCCCTCGCCGCCGAGACCGGAGACGGTCAGGGAGACGCCGTCGACGGTGATCGACCCCTTCTCCACCACGTACCGGGACAGCTGCGCGGGCAGCGCGATCCGGACGATCTCCCAGTTCTCCGACGGGGAGCGGCTGATGATGGTGCCGGTGCCGTCGACGTGGCCCTGCACCAGGTGACCGCCGAGCCTGCTGTTCAGCGCGGCGGCCCGCTCCAGGTTGACGCTGCTGCCGACGACGAGGGCGCCGAGGCTCGACCGATTCAGGGTTTCGGCCATCACGTCGGCGGTGAAGGTGTCCCCGCCGAGCACCTCGACGACGGTCAGGCAGACGCCGTTGACCGCGATCGAGTCGCCGTGCCCGGCATCGGAGGTGACGAGCGGTCCGCGGACCGTGAAGCGGGCCGCGTCGGCCAGGTCCTCCTTGGCGACGATCTCGCCCAGTTCTTCGACGATGCCGGTGAACACTGTGTCTCTTCTCTCTCGGTGGTCAGGGTCGGTGCGGAGGGTCAGGGTCGGGACGGGATCAGGGTGAGCAGCAGGTCCGGTCCGAGGGCCTCGACCGACTCCCGCTCGAATCGCAGCGCGTCCGCGATGGTGCCGACACCGGCATTCTCCACGGCGGCGGCGCCCGCCCCGAGCAGCACCGGCGACAGGTACGCCTGGACCCGGTCGATCAGCCCTGCGGCGAGGAACGCCCCGGCCAGGTGCGGCCCACCCTCGAGCAGGACGTCGGGGTGGTCGGTCAGCGCGGCGAGGACCTCGTTGGGATCCCGGGTCCGCAGCACCAGTGTCGGCGCCGCATCGTCGAGAACCCTTGCCGTGGCGGGTATCTCGCGTTCCCCGACCACCACCCTCAGCGGCTGCCGCGCGGCGAGGGAGCCGTCCGGCCGCCGCGCGGTCAGCCACGGGTCGTCCGCAAGGACGGTGCCGGTGCCGACGACGATCGCGTCGAGCCGCGCCCGCTCGGCATGCACGCGGGCGCGCGCCTGCGGGCCGGTGATCCACTGGCTGGTGCCGTCGGCGGCGGCGCTGCGGCCGTCGAGGGTCGCGGCGAACTTCCAGGTCACGTGGGCGCGGCCGGTGCGCTGCCGGTGCAGCCACGCGCGCAGCGGCCCGCGCTCGACCAGGTCCGTCCCGACGCCGGCGACCACGTCGACGCCCGCGGCCCGGAGGGCGGCCGCGCCGCCCGAGGCCTGCGGGTTCGGGTCACCGACCGCGTACACGACGCGCGCGATGCCCGCGTCGAGCAGGGCCCGGGCGCACGGACCGGTGCGTCCGGTGTGATTGCACGGTTCCAGGGTGACGACGGCGGTGCCGCCGCGCGCCCGCGCGCCCGCGGCCCGCAGCGCCATCACCTCGGCGTGCGGTCCGCCGACCGGCTGCGTCGCACCGACACCGGCGACGTGGCCGGCGGCGTCGAGAATCACGGCGCCGACCGGCGGGTTGGGGTTGGTGGTGCCGCGCACCGCCTCGGCGGCGTCGACCGCCACCCGCAGCGCGGACAGGTCCGCCTCGGTCACCGCTACCCGGCCAGGGTCAGGTGCGGCGACGCGGACGCCGCCTGCGCGCGCAGCTTGCGGACCGCCTCGCCCGGGTCGGCGGCGCCGTAGACGGCGGACCCGGCGACGAAGCAGTCGACGCCCGCCTCGGCGGCGGCCTCGACGGTATCGGCGTTGATGCCGCCGTCGATCTCCACGATCAGGGTGAGCTCCCCGGAGTCGACGAGCCTGCGGACCGCGCGGGCCTTGGACAGCACCTCCGGCATGAACGACTGCCCGCCGAAGCCGGGTTCGACGCTCATCACCAGCAGGGTGTCGAAGCCCTTGAGGATCTCCAGGTACGGCTCGATCGGGGTGCCGGGCTTGATCGACAGGCCGGCCTTGGCGCCGGCGGCGCGGATGTCGCGGGCGACGGCGACCGGGTCGTCGGTTGCCTCGGCGTGGAAGGTGACGTTGTGCGCGCCCGCCTCCGCGTACGGCGGCGCCCAGCGGCCCGGGTTCTCGATCATCAGGTGGCAGTCGAGCGGGATGTCGGTGGCCTTGAGCAGCGACTCGACGACCGGAAGGCCGAGGGTGAGGTTGGGGACGAAGTGCGCGTCCATCACGTCGACGTGCAGCCAGTCGGAGCCAGCGACGGCGGCGGCCTCGTCGGCGAGTCGAGCGAAATCGGCGGACAGGATGGACGGGGCGATCATCGGATGGGCCACGCCAGGGAGTTTAGTGCCCGGGCTCGGGCCGCTCCGCGCGCAGCCGCGTCGGCGCCGTCCGCCGCCACGCGTCCTCGATCAGCTCGCGCAGCTGATCGTGGTCGACGACGTCGAGGTTTACCAGGATCGCGCCGTACCCGTCGTAGTGGGTGGTGGTGAAGTAGGCGGGGTCACCGGACGCGAGCAGAGCCTCCTTCTCGTCGAGCCCGCACAGCAGCACCAGGGCGCCCTCCGCGTCGGTGCGCAGCCGGGCGAACCCCTTGCCTGCGACCTTCAGTGCGGGTGTGCGATACCAGGTGGACTCCTCGACTCCCGGCAGCCCGCTCCCGATCGCGACGACATCGCCCCACGTGTGCATGTGCCCAGTGTGCCGCCACCCGCCGACTCGTGCGACGTAGGCGTTTTGTCCTATTCTCGACGGGGTACCCGTCCCATCTCCAAGAGAGCGTCGATGACACGCGCACCGCGCACACCTCGAAGACCCGTCCCGCCCCGCACTGATCACGCCCCGCACCGGACGGCACGGACGTGCTGACCGTTCTCTCCATCGCCCTCGGGATCCTCGTCGTCCTGGCGATCACCGCGCTGACCGGATACTTCGTCGCGCAGGAATTTGCGTACATGGCGGTCGACCGGTCCCGCCTCAAGGCCCGGGCCGAGGCGGGCGACGCCACCGCGTCGCGTGCGCTCGCCGTCACCCGCCGCACCTCGTTCATGCTGTCCGGCGCGCAGCTGGGCATCACCGTCACCGGCCTGCTCGTCGGATACGTCGCCGAACCCCTCATCGGCCGCGGGCTCGGCGAACTCCTTGGCGGCGTCGGCATCCCCACCGCCGTCGGTGTCGCCGCGGGCGCGCTGCTCGCCGTGCTGTTCTCGACGGTCGTGCAGATGGTGTTCGGCGAACTGTTCCCGAAGAACCTGGCCATCGCCCGCCCCGAACCGGTCGCCGGGCGGCTCGCCCTGTCGACGACCCTGTACCTGGCGGTCTTCGGCTGGCTGATCCGGCTGTTCGACGCGTCGTCGAACCTGCTGCTGCGGGCACTGCGCATCGAACCGGTGCACGATGTCGAGCATTCCGCGACGGTCCGCGACCTCGAGCACATCGTCGCCGAGTCCCGCGACTCCGGCGAACTCCCCAGGGAACTGTCCGCCCTCCTCGATCGGGTCCTCGACTTCCCGACGCGGACAGCGGAACATGCGATGATCCCGCGGTCGCGGGTGGACACGGTGCCCGCCGACGCACCGGTCGCCGAGGTCGTCGCCCGGATGGGAACGGGTCACACCCGCTACCCCGTCGTCGGGACGAGCAGCGACGACCTGCGCGGCGTCGTGCACCTGCACGACCTGCTCGGCGCGCGGGCGGCGGGCAGCGCGGCGGAGCACGCCCGACCCGCGGTGATCGTGCCGACCACGCTGCCCCTGCCCGACGTCCTCGCCCGGCTGACCGCGGCCAAGGACGAGATGGCGTTGGTCATCGACGAGTACGGCGGGTTCGCAGGCGTCGTCACCGTCGAGGACATGGCGGAGGAACTGGTCGGCGAGATCGCCGACGAGCACGACCCCGACCACGAGTCGGGCGAGGCGGCCGTCGTCGACGGCGGCTGGCTGATTCCCGGCGGGGTCCACGTCGACGAGGTGGGCCGCATCCTGGACCGTGAGCTGCCCGAGGACGACGATTACGAAACTCTCGCCGGTCTCGTCATCGCCCGGTTCGGCGGGCTCCCGACGGTCGGCGACACCGTGATCGTCGACCTCCCCGGCGACCCGGCCGACCTGGTCGCGGACCATCCAGCCCCGGCCAGGCAGCTGCTGGTGGAGGTGCGGGGCGTCGGCAGGCACGTGCCGTCGTCGCTGTTCGTGACACTGCGGGAGAAGGAGTCCGACGATGAGTAGCCCGTGGGTCGTGCTGGCGGTCACGGTGGCACTAATCGCGGCGAGCGCGTTCTTCGTCGCGGTCGAGTTCGCGCTGATCGCGGCGCGACGCCACCGCCTCGAGGACGCGGCGCCGCGCAGCCGATCGGCGCGGGCCGCCCTGCGCAGCGCGTCGGAACTGTCGGTGCTGCTTGCCGGTTCACAGTTGGGCATCACCGTCTGCACCCTGGCGTTGGGGGCGGTGACGAAACCCGCCGTGCACCACTGGCTCACGCCGCTGTTCACGGGCTGGGGTGCGCCGACCTGGCTCGCCGACGTGGCCGGGTTCGTGCTGGCGCTGCTGATCGTGACGTTCCTGCACCTGGTGGTCGGCGAGATGGCCCCGAAGTCGTGGGCGATCGCGCACCCGGAACGGTCGGCGACCCTGCTGGCGATCCCGATGCGCGGGTTCATGTGGCTGACCCGTCCGCTGATCGTCGCGCTGAACCGGCTGGCGAACCGGTGCCTGCTGCTGGTCGGCGTCCAACCCGTCGACCAGGTGGCGTCGGGTCAGGATCCGGAGGCGCTGCGGCATCTGGTGGAGCATTCGGCGACCGTCGGCACCCTCGATGAGCGCTACCACGGTCACCTCACCGGCGCGTTGGAGCTGCAGTCGCTGACGGTCGGCGACATCGTCCGGCCGAACCCGCACCCGTCCGCCGTCGCCCCGGACACGACCGCGGACGCGATCCGCGCGACGGCCGAGACGAGCGGTCATCTGCGACTGCTGGTGCGCGGCGCGGAGGGGGTGCGGGGCGTGGTGCACGTGCGCGACAGCCTCGGCGCTGCGGACGGCACCCGGGCGCGGGACCTGATGCGGCCGGTGCTCACGTTCGACGCCAGCACCCCGGTGTACGAGGCGTTGGCGACGATGCGGGAGACCCGCAGCCACATCGCGGTCGTGCGCGCCGCCGACGGGGGCGACCTGGTCGGCCTGGTCACGCTCGCCGACGTTCTCGCGAGGCTGCTGCCCACTTCCTAGACTGACCCAACCCCACCTCGAGGGAGGAGCCGATGCGCGGTGACGGCAGTCCCCGGCGGCCGAGCGGGGTGAGGTCGTGACGACGGCGCTCAACGTCGGCCTGGTGCTGGTGTTCGTCCTCGTCGGCGGGGTGTTCGCGGCGACGGAACTGGCGCTGGTGTCGCTGCGCGAGGGGCAGATCCGGGCGCTGGGCCGGCGCGGCCGCCGCGGGGCGCGCGCGGCCGCGCTGGCCAGGAACCCGAACCGCTTCCTGTCGGCGGTGCAGATCGGGGTGACGGTCGCTGGCTTCTTCTCGGCCGCGTTCGGCGCGTCGACGATCGCCCCCGATATCGCCCCCACCCTCGCCGGGTGGGGGCTGTCGGACGAGACCGCCGACGTGATCGCACTGATCGGCACCACCCTCGTCGTCGCCTACCTGTCCCTGGTCCTCGGCGAACTGGTGCCGAAACGCATTGCCCTGCAACGCGCCACCGGGGTAGCGCTGGTCACCGGCCCGCCGCTGGACCGGTTCGCGTGGCTGATGCGCCCGGTGATCTGGCTGCTGTCGGCGTCGACCGACCTGCTGGTGCGGATCCTCGGCGGCGACCCGTCCCGCACCTCCGAGGAGGTGTCCGCGGACGAGTTGCGGGACATGCTGCTCGGCCACGACGCCCTGCCCACCGACCAGCGGGAGGTGCTGTCGGAGGTGTTCGACGCCGGACCGCGGACCCTGACCGAGGTGATGCGGCCGCGCACCGAGGTGGACTGCCTCGAAGCGGACACCGCGGTCCCGGCCGCCCGGGACCGCGCGATCACCCTGGCCCACAGCCGTTTTCCGGTGGTGGTCGGCGGGTCCCTCGACGACGTCCTCGGGTTCGTGCACCTGCGGGACCTGTTCACCGCCCGCGACGACGGCATCGTGGCGGACCTGGTGCGGCCGCTCGCGCAGTTCCCCGGCAGCAAACGCGCCCTGCCCACCCTCGTCGAAATGCGCCGCGACAACACCCAGATGGTGCTGGTGATCGACGAGTTCGGCGGCGCGGCCGGGATCGCGACCATCGAGGACATCGTGGAGGAACTGGTCGGCGAGATCGGCGACGAGTTCGACCTCGAGTCGGGCGCGCCGATCCCGGACGGCGATCCGGTCACGGTGAGCGGACTGCTGCACGTCGACGACTTCGCGAAGCAGACCCGGATCCGTGTTCCGCACGGCCCGTACGACACGATCGCCGGCTTCGTGATGCACCGGCTGCAGCACATCCCGGCCGTCGGCGACACCGTCACCGTCGGTGAGCACCGGCTGACGGTCACCGAACTCGACGGCTACCGCATCGCCCGGCTGCGGCTGCGCCGGTGAGTCACGGCACCCGGTTGGTCCACTCCAGGGTCGCGAACTTGCTGTCAACCAGTTCGCGGGCCGCGGCGAGTTCGGCGTCGGTGTATGCGGATTCGGCGGTGTCGTAGCGGGCCCGGAAGTGCGCGACGAAGGCCGCAATGATCGCGGAGCGGACCATCCCGGTCTGCGAGCGCATCGGGTCGACCCGCTTGCCGGAGGAGGTGATGCCCTTGTCGGAGATCTTCTCCCTGCCGATGCGCAGCACCTCGGTCATCTTGTCGGCGTCGATGTCGTAGGCCATCGTCACGTGGTGCAGCACCGCACCGGCCGCGAACCGCTTCTGCGCGGCGCCGCCGATCTTGCCGTGCTCGGACGCGATGTCGTTGAGCGGCACGTAGCTGGCCCGGATGCCGACGTCGGCGAGCGCGCCCATCACCCACTGGTCGAGGAACGCGTACGACTGCTCGAAGCTGAGCCCGTCGACCAGCGACGTCGGCACGGCCAGCGAGTAGGTGATGCAGTTGCCCGGTTCCATGAACATCGCGCCGCCGCCGGAGATGCGGCGGACAATGCCGATGCCGTGCCGCGCCGCCGCCTCCTCGTCGACCTCGTTGCGCACCGACTGGAAGGAGCCGAGCACCACCAGCGGCGAATCCCAGTCCCAGAACCGCAGGGTCGGACGGCGGGTACCCGCGGCGACCTCGCGGGTAATCACCTCGTCGAGGGCGACGTGCATTGCCGGATCGAGGACGACGGGGCCGATCACGTCGAAGGTGTGGTCGTGCCAGCTGGTGGCGTGCCCGAGCGCGCGGCGGATCGCGATCCCGACCGATTCCGGGGTGAACCCGATCATCGACACCTCGGCTCCGAGCGCGCGGTCGATGGCCTGGCCGAACTGCGCGGCATCCGCGGTCGCGGGCATGCCGGTCACCGCGTCGACGATGTCGCCGAGCGCCTCGTCGGGTTCGAGGAAGAAGTCGCCCGAGAGCGCAACCCGAGCCAGCCGCTCGTCCGCCACCTCAACATCGACCGCAACGAGTTTGCCGCCGGGGACCTTGTACTCACCACGCATGCCGACGAGCCTAGCGGCCACCGCTGCCGCGGCCCGGATCGTGTCGCGCCGGACGTTCCGAAGGCCTGCGAGACCACCAATACGAATTCGCGATCCAGTTCGACGCGAAGCGGAGTCCGTCCGATGATCGACCCACACCGTTCAGACAGGAGAACAGCATGCGCGTCATCCAGGTCACCACGAATCTGCCGGTCGCCGACATCGACACCGCGAAGAGGTTCTACACCGACTTCCTCGGGTTGAGCATCGAGGAGTTCAACCTCGGCTGGGTCGCCCGCTACACCGACCCCGGGACCGGCGCGCACGTCCAGCTGGTCACCGGCGACGCCACCGCACCCGAGGACTCGGCGATCTCCGTGCACGTGGACGACGTCGACTCCGCGTACGACGAGGCCGTTCGGGCGGGTCACGAGATCGTGCACCCGCTGACCACCGAGGAGTGGGGCGTGCGGCGGTTCTTCGTGCGCGCACCCGACGGCACGGTGATCAACGTGGTCGCGCACCACAACTGAACGCAGCGAACGGGTGGAATCGGGATCGCCTTTCGGCCGATGCCCCGACAACCGCCCGTTCAGGGCGAATCGCCCCTACTCCGGCTTGCGACGGCATCGAACATCGTCGGCCATGGTTGCAGCTCAATTCGTGTGCCGCGGAGAATATGCGGCGACTCATGGCTCGCTCGTTCTGGTGCTTCCGGAGGGAATCAAGCACTACGTCCTCGCCTTCGGCGAAGGTGCACCTGCAGGGAACCAGGTGCCCGTAAACGAAGGCGGCGAACCTGTCGCCAGTGTTGCAGAGCTTCGAACGCAACTGCATGCCCTCCTGGCCCGTACAGAGCAGGGCCGCCCGCTCTGAAGCGTCATATCTCGTGTCCGTTCAGGGCCCTTCACCCACCACCTCACTTCCCGCGGAAGTGATCTCGTAATATCGTGATCCACCCTGACGAGATGAGGCAATCGCCGCGAGCTTCGCCGCGACACCTTCCTCGCCGAGACTGTAGAAGAAGCCGCCATACATGCCGGGAACTTGGAAGAAGAAGCGCGTGTTTCGATCTGCCTCCAGAATCGGCTGAAGTTCCGGTAGGCGCAGTGTGTGCCGATCAACCAGTTCCGCAACCTCGCGGCGAATCACGGCATGAAGGTGCTGCTGGATCTTGAGCAAGACTCCGTGCGGGACGACACATGCGAGGTGCGGCTCCAGTTCAGCCGTCGCCGCGCTGTGGCCGCGTCCGACTGCGACGTCGACGGGACGTTCGCCGCGGGCGTTTTCCAGGGTGCGCCATCCGCCGCGGGCAACGAGTTCACGGATCACCTCGGCGGGCGCGTTGCTGTATGCGGCCTGATGTAGCGGGGTGAACAGGGAGGGGCCACCCGGCCGGGTGCTGTTCACGAGATCCGGGTGCTCGTCGAGCAGCTTCATAACACCTGCCCAGTCGCACCGCTTTGCGGCGTCGGCGAAGGTGCGTCGCAGTTCGAGTCCCTCACCGAACAGCGCAGCACCCGGTTCGTTGAGGCCGTACCAGATCAACTCTTTCACACGCTCTGCTCCCCCTTCAGGTAGGTGATCGTGCAGGCCTTCATGCGTCGACGGTCCTGCCGCCGACTCCGGATGTCGTACCTCCCGGCACTCTCAAACGGCTGGAAGACGTCCAGGCCGCGCCCCGGTTTGGCCGCGATGATCTCGACGAGCAGCTCGCAGAGGTTCCGGAGTTGGTGCAGCGCCCGGATGTACGGGTCGACGATCTCGATCCTCGTCGCGCCACGCAGGTGCGGGATCAGGATCAGCAGTCCCTCGAACGAGTACCCCATCGCGTCCTCCGGGATGTCGAGCGCGCGGGACGACGGCGACCTTGTCGATGACGCGGTGCCAGCCGCGGTCCCGGATGGTCGACTTCACCAGTTCGGCTTCGCCGCGGTGCACGTAGTGCTGGGCGAGGATGTTGCGGACGCTTTCGATGCCGGTGTCGATCGTCGCCTCGTCGTCGGTGGCGCAGTACTGGGCGAGGAGGAACTCAAGCACATACCCGGGGACGACGGCGTTTCCCCGCACCCGACCGACGAGATCCTTGCGGACGACGAGTCCGGGGAATTCGGTGTTGGCCTTGGCCTCGAGCGCGGTGAGCCTGGGTGTCGCGGCGGGGGCCTCGTCTACGGTGTCGGCCACGGCTCTCCATCTTCCTGCACGGTTCGGGTTCGGTCACACGCGCCCAGGCAGCGCCGACCGCGATCAGCGCATCGCGCGCGGTCACAGACAGCTGGGTTTGTCCGGCCAGCTGCGCTGTCCAGTCGTTGTCGGTCGGTGGCGTGACGAACAGGTGCCCGCCGGGCGGCTTGCCAGTCGGCCCGTGCTGCCGGTAGAGATCTGCTGCCTCGTCGTCGATGGCTCCGATCCCGGCCAGCGCCCACAGGTTCCACAGATCGCGTGATGCGCGGCGGTCGTGCCAGGTCGCGGTCTTCGACGCGGCGAACGCTGCACGTGTGGGCACCGTCAACTGTGCTGGCGGCGAATCGAGGTAGCGCTGCGCGAGGGCGCGAGTTTCGGCGGGCCACACCGTCCGATCCTTCGACGACAGCAACTGCACCTTGACGGTCAGGCCGCTCGCCGTTCGGAGGTGCGCGGCCGCGGTGTCCCGGACGGTGCCGAGCGCGGGCTCCCAGCTCAACCGTCCGTGCGTGCGCGCCACTGCACGTGGGAGCGCGGCGTCGATCTCGGCGGCCAGTTCGGTGCGGTTGCCGAGAGCGACCAGGTCGATGTCCTCGCTGAGACGACCGTCCACGAGGTGCGTGCGGGCGAGAGCGGTGCCGCCGATGAAGTGGAGCCGGTCCGCGAAACGGTCGGACAGCACCGCGAGGAGATGCGAGATGAGGTGGTCGCGTTCCACCTGTTCCGGCGCAACCCCGAACCGGGCTGCGACAACGTCGCGTTCGTCGATGTTCACGGCCTCTCCCCCGCCCAGATCTCGGCGCGCCGCAGGCTGGCGACCATCCGCTGCTCCCGCGCCAGTTCTTCGAGTCGATCCCGGTCGCTGCGGCGGTAGAGCGTCGCAATGGCGCCGGGAATCTCGGCTTCCGCGTTCCCGAGAAGCGGCCGTCGCGAGAGGTCGAGCACGGTCTGTTCGGGCGTGGTGACCAGGGCCGCACCGAGCGGGGTGCCGATGCGTTCTGCGTCGAGTGCATCGGTGTCACGCTGCACGAATCGAAGGATGGCGGGACGGTCGAGCAACTCGATCGGCCGGTGCCGGTACGGGACAGCGACGACCGCGGCAGCCAGTGCCCGCGGGATTGCACCAAGTAGCCGGGCGGCACTGATGCCCATCACCACTGACCGGTCGGCCCCGTAGATCGTCGACGCGATGCCCGCCGCGGCAGATTCCAGGCCGGGCAGCCACGCACGTCCGACCTGTTCCTGCGGCACGACAATGTAGTAGCCGCGGGCCACCCGATGCAGGACGCCCCTATCCGCGAGCCGGGACAGTTCCGGACGAGGGTGGCGGTAGACGTGGGCGACGTCTTGTGGACGAATCGTGCGCAGTGCAGTCCGCGCCAACTCGGCCGGCAGCGGTGTGCCGCGCATCCGCTCCACCACCCTTCAGTACACGTTTCGTAGGCTCCTACCCTACGAAACGCGTACTGAATCAGCAATCAGAGCGGGTCGAAGAACCCGTCGAATCCGCGCTGCAGGGATACCGTGGTGTGCCGGTACTCGGTGCGGGTGCCGTTGGTGAGTTCGTCGGCGCGGATGTGGACGGACTTGCCGTTGTAGCGTTCGGCGGCCTCGCTGAGCACGAGTTCGACGGTGTAGCTCCGGTCCCGGATATCCTCGGCGGCGTTGTCCACGACGACGGTCCGCTCCCCCGACAGCGGAGTCCCGTCGTCGGCGTACACGCCGACGACGGGGGTTCGGGCGCGCCGTTTCCCGGTGACGACCTCGCGCTGCAGCAGGGTGACGAGCACGGTGCTGGAGGTGATGGTGGGGCTGCTGACGTTTGACGTCGACGGTGGGGACCGACATCACCTTCACAGGGCCCTACGCTGTCAGCGCTGCGCGGGGTGCTCAATTTCATTCGCATGTGCTCAGACCATCTCGTAATCCCCGTGCTCGTTGAAGCGAAGTTGCTTGTGATGCGCTGCGAAACCTGCAGCGTCGCACGAGTGTAGGAAAGACAGCTTCTCGTACATGGCGTCGTACTCATCCCAGAGGGAGTTCGCAACAAACTTCAGCCTTCGCGCACCTTTCAGTCGGGCGGAGATCTTCCATCCGGCCAGAACGCTGGTCCAGTGCTCCGTGGACACATCACCGCGGACATAGAAAGTGGCATTCCGTCCAGCGATGAAGCTGATCGCGATGGCATCCTCGACAAACCCCGAGACGATCGGTCGACGTACCACGAGAATCACGTAGCTCTCGTCAATGCTCGAACCAGAACTGTCGATGCCGTCCGGACCCTCGAAGACCCTCGCGCATAGTGGCAGTTCTCGGAACCGAACTCTGCTTCCAACTGTTCGAGGACGTTCAGCCGCTCATCGTCGATTTCGATGAGTGAGCCACCGACATGCATGACGCCATCGCCATCCAGCAGCTCATCAAGGTCTACGTCGGTTGTGAACTTCCTGGCGATCGCCCCTCCACCGTTCGCGCCGATACTCGCCGTGGGCCGCGTAGGCGGATCGAATCGACCGAGAAAATCCAGCTCGCCGTCCAGAATCGCGTCCATCATCTCGATGAGCTCGTCGTTTCTCCGTTTCTGGGTCGACCTGTAGTAATGGCGTACCGACGCCGCTGCCCATTCTTGCCGCTGAATCTGAGGAGACCATAGCCGGGCCAACCGCCCGCCACCCGACGTTCGAAGCTCGCGATTGATCAGGGTACGACTCTTCTCGACCGCGGCGACCCCGGACACGAGCGACAGAACAAGCAGTTCGTCGAGAAGATGTCCAGCATTCTGCTCGCCCGGCTCGCCGCTACCAGGAAACGACCGGTCCCACATGAACTCACACGACAATGTCACGTACTGAGCCGATGCAACGTGCCTGTACTTCAGTGACCGCGGTCCGTTGTGGTGTGGTACCGCATCGAACCGACCCTTCATGTCACCTAGCGGCAGCTTCGCCGCCGTGACAACGCGGGCCATATCAGCCAACTAATGCTGCGACGGTGAAGCCCAAGGAAACTCGCTCGAACATGATTCCCCGACAGCCAACTTGTACTTCAAGTACGTGTTTCGACTCGGATCACCAATTCCGAAGAATCGATCGAGTCGATCCAGCTGTTCTCGGTCGCCCACCTTCTCCCGAAGCTGCGGCACATCGAACGTCACCAAGGCCGACCGAAGATCAAACGATTCCACCGCACCACCATTCGCGCTCATCAAATTTGGAGGGAGCGTACTGGCAGCAGACACTCTGCGGTCGTTGTGGTCCCGTCGAACGGGCGGTTATCGGGATCGCCTCTCGGCCGATGCCCCGACAACCGCCCGTTCGACGAGCGCGCTACTCCACTGGCTTGCGCAGCGCCGCCATGAACATTGCGTCGGTGCCGTGCCGGTGCGGCCACAGCTGCACGCCGGGGCCGGCGCCCACACCGGGGACGCCGGGGACCAGCTCGCGGGTGTCGAGCTGCTCGACCCCGTGCCTGCGGACGGCGTCGGCGACCACCGACACCGTCTCCGACAGGTGCGGCGAGCAGGTGGAGTACAGCACGACGCCGCCGGGGCGCAGCAGCCCGATCGCCGACGCCAGCAGCTGCCGTTGCAGCGCAACGAGTTCGGACACGTCGGACGGCTTGCGGCGCCAGCGGGCCTCGGGCCGGCGGCGCAGCGCGCCGAGGCCGGTGCACGGCGCGTCGACGAGGATCCGGTCGAAGCCCGGCGTCAGGCCGGGGTCGCGGCCGTCGCCGACGTGCACGTCGACCGGCAGTCCCCTGGTGGTCTTGCGGACCAGGTCGGCGCGGTGCTCGGCCGGTTCGACGGCGTCGACGCGGAAGCCCTCGATGTCGGCGAGCGCACCGAGCAGCGCCGCCTTGCCGCCGGGTCCGGCGCACAGGTCCAGCCAGCGACCCCGGTCCTCGCCGACGACCGGCGCCAACGTGAGTGCGCGGGCGACGAGCTGGCTGCCCTCGTCCTGCACGGCGGCCAGACCCTCGCGGACCGGCTCGAGCAGGCCGGGGTCGCCGCCGTCGAGGTGCACCGCGTACGGCGAGTACGGGCCCTGCTCGCCGCCGGTGATCAGCGCCAATTCCTCCGCGGAGATCTCCCCGGGCCGGGCGACCAGATGTACGACGGGGCGGGCGTCGTCGGCGGCGAGGACCGCCTCCACCTCACCGGCGTCGGCGCCGAGCGCGTCGGCGAACGCCTGCGCGATCCACACCGGGTGCGCGTGCCGGAACGCCAGGTGCCCGACCGGGTCCCGCACCGGGTCGGGGCCGAGCTGCTCGACCCACTGTTCCTCGGTCTTCTCCGCCACCCGCCGCAGCACGGCGTTGACGAAACCGGCGCGGCCCTGGCCGAATTCGGTGCGGACCAGGTCGACGGAGGTGTCGACGGCGGCGTGCGAGCCGATCCGGGTGCGCAGCAACTGGTAGGCGCCGAGCCTCAGCACGTCGAGCAGCGGCCCGTCGATCTCGTCGACGGGGCGGCCCGCGCCAGCGGCGATCACCGCATCCAGGAGGCCCTGCGCGCGGCACGCACCGTAGGTCAGCTCGGTGGCCAGTGCGGCGTCGCGGCCGTCGATGCCGCGCTCGCGCAGCAGCGCGGGCAGCACCAGGTTGGCGTAGGCGTCGCGTTCCCGGACGGCGCGCAGCACGTCGCGGGCCGCGAGCCGGGCCGGGTCGATGCCCGCCCCATCGGGCCGCTTCGCCTGCCGGGGCCGGGTGTTGGGTCGCCTGCCGTTCTGATTGCCGCTGCGGCTGGCGCCATCGTTTCGGGGCCCGCCACGGTTGCCGCGGGAGGGACGTCGGGAGTCGGTCACTGTGCACGCACCTCGGGGTCGAGGCGCGCGCCGCGCGCCCAGTCTGCTGCCGCCATGAGCTTCTTTCCTTGGGGCTGAACCTGACTCAGCCGCACCGGCACGGTTCCGGTGCCGAGGTAACAACCGTCCTTGCGGACCAGCACCTGCCCCGGCTCCAGCGGCTCGGGCAGCAGGTCCGCGGCGACCGGCGTCACCGGCGCGACCTTGAGCCGCAGCTCCCCCACCGTCGTCCAGGCGCCGGGTGCCGGGGTGACGGAGCGCACCCGCCGGTCCACGACCGCGGCGGGCAGCGTCCAGTCGATCCGCGCCGAATCGACCGTCACCTTCGGCGCGTGGGACACCCCGTCGACCGGCTGCGGCACCGCGGTCAGCGTGCCGTCCTCGATGCCGTCGAGCACCTGCTCGAGCAGGATCGCGCCGCTGTCGGCGAGCCTGCCGAGCAGGTCTCCCGCGGTGTCGGCGTCGCGGATGCGTTCGGTCATCACCCCGAACACCGGCCCGGTGTCGAGGCCCTCCTCCAGCTGGAAGGCGCTGGCGCCGGTCATGTCGTCGCCCGCGGCGATCGACGCCTGCACCGGCGCCGCACCGCGCCAGGCGGGCAGCAGCGAGAAATGCAGGTTCACCCAACCGTGCTTCGGGACGTCGAGCACCGGCCGCGGCAGCAGCGCGCCGTACGCGACGACGGGCGCACAGTCCGGGGCGAGTTCGGCGAGCCGGGCAAGGAAGTCGGGGTCGGAGGCGCGGGTCGGGGTGAGCACCTCGACTCCGTGCTCGTCGGCGAGCAGCCCGACGGGTGAGCGGGTGACCTTGCGACCGCGGCCTGCGACGGCGTCGGGCCGGGTGATCACGGCGACCACCTCGTGCCGCGGCGAGGCGAGCAGCCGGGCGAGGGACGGGACGGCGGGGTCGGGGGTGCCCGCGAAGACGATGCGCATGTCAGTTGCCCGCCACCGCGATCGCGGCGCCGAACCAGTCGGATTCGCGGATGGTCCGCATCGCCGACTTGCGGTCCTCGGGGTCCATCCGGGTCATGAACATGACCCCGTCGAGGTGATCGGTCTCGTGCTGCACGCAGCGGGCCATGATGTCGCTGCACTCGAACGACACCGGCTCGCCGTGGACGTCGACGCCCGCGACGCGGACGGTCGTCGCGCGTCGGACGTCGCCGCGCACGTCCGGGACGGACAGGCAGCCCTCGCTGCCGATCTGCTCCTCGCCGCCGATCACCTCGTAGGTGGGGTTGACGACGTGCCCGAACATGCCGCCGCAGTCATAGGCGAACACCCGCAGCGACACGCCGATCTGCGGGGCCGCAATCCCGGCACCGCCGCGATCGCGCATCGTGTCGACGAGGTCGGTGACCAGCTGCTCCAGTTCCCCGTCGAAGGCGGTCACCTCGTCCGCTCGGGTCCGGAGGACGGGGTCGCCGAACAGGCGAACGGGCTGGACTGTCACGGGGCTGCTCCCAGGAAGATCGGTGCGGTGTCGTCGTCCAGTCTAGGGATGCGCGCCGTCTCGTTCCGCCCGCCCGGCGCGGCGACACCGCCCCGTGTGCACACACCCGTTCGCGCACGCACCCGGGTACTGCACGCACAACTCCCGTGTGCACGCCGCAAAGGGTGTGTGCACACGGGAATTGGCGGGGGCGGGCAGGGGGCGGCGCACGGGTGCGGGTGCGGCGGGTGGGTGCCGGGGGCAGCGCGACGCTCAGCGGCCGATCATCCCGGCCATCCCGGTCCCGAGCGGCACCGGTCTGCATGTCGGGGCTGGCGCGGTCGGATCGAGCGCCTGCTCGACGAGGCCGAGCGTGTAGGGGTCGTAGGGCATGTTCATGTGGCCGGTCTTGTTCTGCGGGCACCGGTCCTGGATCAGGATGTTGTCCGCGCCGGGGCCGCGGAGCGCGATGTTGGTGTACGGCTGGATCATCTCGTCGTAGCGGGTCCCGATCGTGGTGTACCGCACGCCGGGAACGGTGTCCGACGGCGCGTTCAGCTCGGTCAGGAAGTCCGACCCCTGCGCCTGCTGTTCGACCGCGGTGGTCGTGAACAGGCTCACCACCGCCCTGCCGCCGGGGACCGCGTCCGCGATCGGGACGAGTCCGTAGAAGACGCCGCCGTAACTCGGGGACGCCATCCCGACCCAGCGGTCGACGACGGCGGCCCCGCCGAGCTTGTTGACGAAGTGACGGGTGACGGTCGCGCCCTGGGAGAAACCGACGAGGTCCACCTTCGGCGCGCCGGACGACTCCCGCACCCGGCGCACGAAGTCCGCGACCTGCTCCGCGCTGGCGACCATGTCCTCGGTGCCGAAGTTGCCGGGGTGCTCGGTGCCGACCGAGCCGGTGCCGCCGCTGCCCGCGTCGCCGTCACCGCTGTCGGGGGCTCCGCCGTAGTTGACGGCGAACACGCAGTACCCGGCCACGCGCAGCCGCGGGGCGAGGGCCGCCCAGTCCGAGTAGGCGTTCGAGTCGCTGCCGTGCGCGAGGATCACCGGGTTGGGGTGGGCGGCCGACGGAACGCAGGCGACGTCGTTGGCGCCGGGCGGGGCGCTGCCGGGGTGCGCGTCGGCGTAGTCCGCGGCGGCGGCGTGGGTGCTCTGGGCCGGCCCGGGGAGGGTCGGGGTCTCCGATACCGACCCCGCCGCCGCTGCGCTGCCGAGGTCGGGTGCGGCCGACGCGACACCGGGCCACAGTCCGACGGTTGCCGCGCACGCCGCAGCGGCCACCAACGCACGTCTGTTCATCGTCATCCTCCCGCGAGCACCGAACCGGTCCATCTTCGCCCCTCGCCGCCGGATCGGTCACGAATCGGCCGGATTCGGCGAACCGTCCGGTTCGTCTACTCGTCGGCGCCGGGGGCATCCGCCGGCGATGCGGTGTGATCGTCGGCGAGGATGCGGTAGAGCGCGCGGCGTGCCTCGGTGAGTACCTCTCCCGCCGCCGTCGCCTGTGCGGCCGTTCCCGCGGCGGCGACCTGACGCACCGCGCCGGTCAGCTGGGTGAGCAGGCCGCGCAGTTCCCGCGCCGGTTGGCCGACGGCCGAGCTGATCTCCTCCCAGGGGTTCCCGAGGTCACCGCGATGCTCCTCGAGATACGCTGCGCCCGCCTCGGTGAGCTTGGCGGTCTTGCGACCGGCCACCTTCTCGATCAGGACGAGGCCCTCGTCCTCGAGTTGCGCCAGCGCCGGGTAGATCGACCCGGGACTCGGCTTCCATGCGCCGCCGGAGCGTTCGGCGATCCGCTGGATCAGCTCGTAGCCGTGCACGGGTTCCTCGCCGAGCAGCAGCAGGATCGCCGCGCGGACGTCGCCGCGGCGACCGCGACCACCACGGCCGCGCCCGCGTCCGACGGGGCCACCCGGCTCGCCCAGCGGTCCGCGGCGCCGACCGGGGACGAAGTCGCCCCGCGGCACGAAACGCCCGCGCGGCCCGTAGTCACCCCGCGGCCCGTAATCACCGCGCGGCCCGTAGTCACCGCGGGGGCCGTAGTCGCCCCCCTGCATGAATCCACCTGTGCCGGAGCCGGACTCGCCGGGCCCGAACCCACCGCCAACCGGTTCGCCATGACCACGACGGCCGTCGCGACCGATGCGACCGGGCCTGCGACTCCGCCCCCGGCGATCGAAGTCTCGTTGGAAGTTCTCCATGATGCCTGTCCTCTCATTGGCGGACCGCGGGGCATACATTCGCCTCGACCGCGATCCATCTCGACCCACTCGACGATATATCGACAATAGGTCTACGGCAACCCCCAAGCGACAGAACTCCCGCTTCGACGAAGGGTGCGGGCGATGGCACCCCGGACGGGGCGGACCGGGCGGGGCGGACGGGGCGGGTCAGTCCCCGCTCAGCACCGCCCGCACCCGATCCGTGTCCGCCTGCGACCACCCGTCGGTCGGCAGGATCCGGGCCCACATGTCCACGGCGTCCGCCCCGTAGGCGTGGCCGTGCCCCGCGGGCACGTCGGCCGAGAACACCATGTCCAGGGTGACCTGCCAGAAGGTGACCAGCGGCAACCAGCGGATGTTCGGGTCGACATCCCGGCCGCGGGGCTCGGTGAGCCAGTCCGGCTCGGTGAACAGCAGCGACGGCGACCACCACACGATCGGATCGCTCGCATGCTGCCAGTAGACGGTGCGCCGCGGACCCCATGCGGTGCCGAGATCGAGGTCCTGCGGATCCGACGCGAATCGGACCGCGCGGCCGTCGTCGACGACCGGCAGGATCTCGCGGGAACCTGGGTCGCGGTCGGCGGTCACCTCCCGCCACTGCGGCGTGAAATTCGGGGTCCCCACCCACAGCGCGCCGTCGACCCGGGTCGCCATGTCCTGGTAGCCGGCGAAGGCATTCTGGCCTCCGTAGGCGCCGAGGCTCTCGCCGAAGACGACCAGCTTCGGCCGCGTGTCGACGGGCAGGTCGATCCAGCGCGCGAACACGGCGTTGAACAGCGCCCGCCCGGCGACCTGCGGCGTCTGCCGGTCCGCGATGAAGGCCAACGGACTCGGCAGGAACGAGTACTGCATCGACGCGATCGCGGTGTCGCCGCCCTCGAGGTACTCGAGCGATGACGCAACGTTCTGGTTCACCCAGCCCCGGCCGGTGGTGGTGTTGACGGCGAGGACCTTCCGGTCCCACGCGTGTGTTCGATCGAGTTCGGCGATCACCAGGTCGGCGACCCCGGCCACCGATTCGGCGGATTCCCGGCCCGCGTAGACGCGGATCGGCTCGAGTGCTGGCCTGCCGGTGACCGCGGTGATCGCGGCGGCGTCGGGTCCGCGGCCGACGAAGGTCCGCCCCTCCTGGCCGAGTGTGGACCAGGCCTGGGCCGAGGCGGGCGACCCGCTGCGCTCCGGCGCCACCGGCTGGTCGACGCCTGCCGCGGTGTCGGTGTCCGCACCGGAGAAACTCCAGTTGGCGAACGCGATCAGGCCGTTGTAGAGGGCGCCGTTGACCAGCAGGACACCGAGCACGATTGCTGCGGCCAGCCCGGCAACGTTCGCGGCGGGCCGGGGCACGAACCGGCGCGCGAAGGCACTGCACCGGCGGGTGCCGGAGCGGATGCCCCGCGCCGCCGACAGCAGCACGAACCACACCGCGACCGCGATCACGAACACCAGCAGCACGTTCGCCTGATGGGTCCGCGGGACGGAGACCAGGTCGCGGACGTAGTTTTGCCACACCCCGCCGAGCACGAGCAGTACCGGAACGAGGATCGCGGCCGACGCGGCGAGCAGCCACCAGCCGATCCGGCGGGTCCGCGCCGACCAGGTCGGGGTGACGCCGCACGCCCGCACCAGCCAGGCGGCAAGGCAGCCCAATCCGTACCCGAGCGCGATCGAGATGCCAGTCGCCAGCCCCTGCAGATACCAGGCCCGCGGCAGCAGCGACGGACTCATCGACCAGGTGAAGAACAGCAGGGCCACCGCGAGGCCGACCGGGTGCAGGCGGCGTGCATAGCGGCGCAGCCGGGCGCGCAGGCCACCGGTCGGGGGCGCGGCGGCGTCGGCGGGGTCGTCACGCTCAAGCAGGGCGGTCATGGCTGCACACAGTAGCGGTGCGGCCTCCTTCTGCCTGCGATCAGCCGATGCGCAGCGGGTCGATCTGCACCCGCACCGAGCCCGATTCCCGGCGCGCGCCGCGGGCCGACTGCGCCTGCGCCAGCGCACGCGCCAACGCCCCGCCCGCACCGCGCGGCACCCGCAGCAGCATCCGCTCAACCTCGTCGGGCTCGGGATCATCCCCAGCGAACGGCAACCGCTCGCCCGGCGGCAGCGGGACCGGGCCGAGCAGCTCCACCCCGTCCGGCAACGCGGCCGCCGCGAGCAGCGACTCCACGGCCGCGTGCCCGCCGTCGACCGCGGCCATGTGCACGGTCGGCGGAAAGCGAACCTCGGCCCGCTGTTCCAGCTGGGCCCGCGCCGCGCCGACCGGGTCCCACCGCACCAGCGCCTGCACCACCGGGATGGACGCGTCCGCGACGACCACGACCCTCCCGCCGTCGGACGCGGACCGCACCAGCGCACCGGCGGTCATCCACCTCCGCAGGGTCTCCTCCTCGGCCCGCAGGTCCGCGCGGCCGAGCAGCGCCCACCCGTCGAGCAGCAGCGCCGCACCGTAGCCCCCCGGCATCACCGGCTCGGCGCCGACAGTCGAGACCACCAGGGCGGCACCGGGTTTCACGCTCGTCAGCACCTCACCCCCACCGGAGGTGCGGACCGGAACACCCGGGAACGCCCGGCCCAGTTCCTCCGCGGTCCGGCCCGCACCGACGACCACCGCCCGCAGCTGCCGGGATCCGCACGCCCCGCACCGGTGGGTGGCGTCGGCGACGCCGCACCACCGGCAGCCGGGGGTGCCCGCACCGTCCGGGCCTGCCGCGGCGGGCAGCGCCAGCGGGCCGTTGCAGTGCCGGCATCGGGCAGGGGCGCGACACTTCCCGCAGGCCAGCGACGGCACGTAGCCGCGGCGCGGAACCTGCACCAGCACACCGGAATCCGCTGCCAAGGCGTCCCTGGCCGCGGCGAAGGCGATCGCGGGCAGGCGCGCCGCCCGCGCGCCGGGGTCACGTTCGAGGGCATGGTCACTGTCGGCGAGCGCGACCACGTGCGGGGCGCGGGCCCGGACGACGGCGCGGTCGGCGACGAGGTCGTTGGCCCACCCGGAGTCGACGAGGGCCTGCGCCTCCACGGTCCGCGAGTGCGCGCCGACCACCACGGCGCAGCCGGCGGAGTGCGCGCGCAGCAGCGCCACCTCGCGCGCGTGCGGGTACGGGGCGCGGGGTTCGGAGTGCAGATCGTCTCCGTCATCCCAGATCACGATCAGGCCGAGGTCGGGCACCGGCGCGAACACCGCGCTGCGGGTGCCCACCACCACCCGGCCGGTGCCCCGCAACGCCGCCAGCCACCGGCGGTACCGCACTGCTGGCCCGAGACCGGCGGCGAGGGGCACCACCGGACCGTCACCGAGCACGTCGACGCACGCCGTCGCGACCCGGTCGAGGTCCTTCTGGTCGGGCACCACGAGCACCACCGACCGGCCCGCCCTGGCGACGACGGCGGCGAGTTCGGCGAGCCTGCGCGGCCAGTTCTCCCCCGGCGTCGCCTGCCAGACCGCCCGCGGACCCCGCCGCGCCGCCAGCGCGGCGAGGAAGCTCTCCCCGTGCCGGTACACCGCCCACGGCGCCGTGTGCACCGGCCCCTCGGGCAGCGGCGCCCGCTCCGGGACCGGTTCGCCCTCGACCCGCGCGTGCCGCGGCGGCACCGCCAGCCGCAGCACGTCCGGGCGGGTCCCCGCGTAGCGGGCGGCGACCGCGTCGACGAGCCGCCCGATCTCCGGGGTGAGCACCGGTTCGGCCGACACCACCCGGTCCAGCCACCCCAGCTTCCCCGGATGCTCGCTGGCCGCGATCCGGTCAAGGAGGAAGCCGTCCACCAGGCGGCCCGCGAAGCGGACCCGGACCCGGACACCCGGCCGGGCCTGCTCGTCCAGTTCGATCGGGATCAGGTAGTCGAACACCCGGTCCAGGTGCGGCAGCGGCAGCATCGGCAGCACCCGCGCGACCGGCAGCGTCGTGGCCGGTTCGCGCTCCGCGGTCACCCGTCCCACCGGCACGAACGACGCGAGCCGCCCACCGACAGCGGTGGGCGGCTCGGATCAGCAGTCATCTACAGACCGGCGGCCGCGCGCAGCTTCTCGGCGCGGTCGGTGTGCTCCCACGGCAGGTCGACGTCGGTGCGGCCGAAGTGGCCGTACGCCGCGGTCTGCGCGTAGATCGGGCGCAGCAGGTCCAGGTCGCGGATGATCGCGCCGGGCCGCAGGTCGAAGATCTCCGAGATCGCGGACTGGATGCGGGCCGGGTCGGTCTTCTCGGTGCCGAAGGTCTCGACGAACAGCCCGACCGGGGCCGCCTTGCCGATCGCGTACGCGACCTGCACCTCGATCCGGTCCGCGAGGCCCGCCGCGACCGCGTTCTTCGCGACCCAGCGCATCGCGTACGCGGCGGAGCGGTCGACCTTCGACGGGTCCTTGCCGGAGAACGCGCCGCCACCGTGGCGGGCCATGCCGCCGTAGGTGTCGACGATGATCTTGCGGCCGGTCAGGCCCGCGTCACCCATCGGGCCGCCGAGGACGAACTTGCCGGTCGGGTTGACCAGCAGGCGGACCTCGGAGGTGTCCAGGGACGGCACGTCGATCTCGGCGAGCACCGACCCGAGCACCTTCTCGCGGATGTCCGGGGTGAGCAGGTTGTCGAGGTCGATGTCGGCGGCGTGCTGGGTGGACACGACGACCGTGTCAAGCCGGACCGCCCGGTCGCCGTCGTACTCGATGGTGACCTGGGTCTTGCCGTCCGGCCGCAGGTACGGGAGGACACCGGTCTTGCGGACCTCGGTCAGCCTGCGCGAGAGCCGGTGCGCGAGCGCGATCGGCAGCGGCATCAGTTCGGGGGTGTCGGTGCAGGCGTAGCCGAACATCAGGCCCTGGTCGCCCGCGCCCTGACGGTCGATGTCGTCGTCGGAGCTGCCCTCGACACGGGCCTCGTGCGAGTGGTCGACGCCCTGCGCGATCTCCGGCGACTGCGCGCCGATCGCGATGTTCACACCGCAGGAGTTGCCGTCGAATCCCTTGGCGGACGAGTCGTACCCGATCTCGAGCACCTTGTCGCGCACGATCTTCGGGATGTCGGCGTACGCGGAGGTGGTGACCTCGCCCGCGACGTGCACCTGCCCGGTCGTGACCAGCGTCTCGACGGCGACGCGGCTGCGCGGATCCTGGGCAAGCAGTGCGTCGAGGACGGAGTCGCTGATCGCGTCACAGATCTTGTCCGGATGACCCTCGGTCACGGACTCACTGGTGAATAGCCGACTTCCGGACTTGCTCACAGATCTCCCTCTCACCAACTGACAAATGGTCGTCAAAATACTGACACGTGTTCCGCCCCCGACCCTACTGCCTGGTGGGCAGCAGCGCCGCCACCGCGTCGAGGACCCGGCTGGCCATCAGCGCCTTCGACCCGTGCGCGAGCGCGCGCTCGGCGCCGTCGGCGGCGAGCAGCCACCCGTCGTTGCTGTCCACCTCGAAGGCCTTCCCGTCCCCGACCGCGTTCACGACGAGCAGGTCACAGCCCTTGCGGGCCAGCTTGGACCGGGCGTGATCGAGGACGTCGCCGTTGGCGTCACCGGTCTCCGCCGCGAACCCGACGATCCGGGTCGTCGCTGGCACCGCACCGTCCCGGCGGGCCTGCACCAGCCCGGCGAGGATGTCGTCGTTGCGGGTCAGGCCGATGGTGTCGGGTTCGTCGGCGCCCTTCTTGATCTTCGCGGTCGCGACGGTCGCGGGCCGGAAATCGGCGACCGCCGCGGCCATCACCACCGCGTCCGCGGTGGGCGCGACACCGTCGGCGGCGCCGACCCCGGCAGCCCTGTCGACGGCGACCTTCATCTCCTGCGCGGTCTTCACCCGGATCACGTCGACCGCGGCGGGGTCGGCCAGGTCGGCGGTGTACCCGGCGATCAGCGTCACCCGCGCGCCGCGCTGGGCGGCGAGCCGCGCGATCGCGTAGCCCTGCTTGCCGGAACTGCGGTTGCCGAGGAAGCGGACCGGGTCGAGGGGCTCGCGGGTGCCGCCCGCGGACACCACGATCCGCCGTCCCTCAAGGTCGCGCGGCAGCCCGTCCGGCCGCTCCAGCAGCAGGTTCGCGAGCGCGACGATCTCGTCGGGGTCGGGCAGCCTGCCCGCGCCGGTGTCCTTGCCGGTGAGCCGCCCGGAGGCCGGTTCGATCACCACGGTCCCGCGGGACCGGAGGGTGGCGACGTTGTCGACGGTCGCGGGGTGCTCCCACATCTCGGTGTGCATCGCCGGGGCGAACACCACCGGGCAGCGGGCGGTGAGCAGGGTCCCGGTGAGCAGGTCGTCGGCGCGGCCGTGCGCGGCGCGGGCCATCAGGTCCGCGGTGGCGGGCGCGATGACCACCAGGTCGGCCTCCTGACCGAGTCGCACGTGCGGCACCTGCGGCACGTCGTCGAACACCCCGGTGTCGACCCGGTTCCCGGACAGGGCCTCGAAGGTGGCGCGGCCGACGAACTCGAGCGCCGACTCGGTCGGGACCACCCGAACGTGATGGCCTGCCTCGGTGAAGCTGCGGATGATCGAACAGGCCTTGTATGCGGCGATACCGCCGCCCACCCCGACGACGATGCGTCGTGGTGAACCGGCGGTATCGGAATGCGAATCCGTCACGGACGTCACAGTATCCGTTCGGCGACGCCAGGACGGGAGCGGGTCACTCGCCTTCGGTGTGCTCGAGCAGGTCGGAGTGGATCTCGCGCATCGCGATGGACAGCGGCTTCTCCTGCAGACCCGGCTCGACCAGCGGGCCGACGTACTCGAGGATGCCGTCGCCGAGCTGGTTGTAGTAGTCGTTGATCTGTCGGGCCCGCTTGGCCGCGTAGATCACCAGGGCGTACTTCGAGGAGGTGCGCTCGAGCAGCTCGTCGATCGGCGGGTTGGTGATGCCGAGCGGGGTGTCGTAGGCCGGGATGCCGTGGCGGTCGGTCGCGACGGTGGTTGCGCTCACTGGGTCTCCTGTGGTGCGGATTCGGTGGTGCGAAGAAGGTTGAGATCAGCGGAATCGGTGTTACTGCGTGGTACCGACCAACAAGGATACCAACTCCTCGCACGCACGGTCGACGTCGTGGTTGACGATGACTTCGTCGAACTCGTCCTTGGCGTCGAGTTCGACGCGCGCGGTCTCAAGCCGTCGGGCGATCTTCTCCTCGGATTCGGTCCCGCGGCCGGTCAGCCGCGCGACCAGTTCCTCCCAGCTCGGCGGCGCCATGAACACCAGCACCGCCTCGGGCATCGCGGCCCGGACGGCGCGGGCACCGGCAAGGTCGACCTCGACGAGCACCGGATGTCCGGCCGCCAGCGCGGCCTGCACGGGCGCGGCGGGAGTGCCGGACCGTTGCAGTCCGCCATGGATCTCGGCCCATTCGAGCAGTTCGCCCGCGGCGATCATCCGCTCGAACTCGGCCGCGGTGACGAACCGGTAGTCGCGTCCGTCCACCTCGCCGGGGCGGGGGTCTCTTGTCGTTGCAGACACGCTGAAAACCAGGTCGGGAAGCCGGTCGTGCAGCTTGCGCACGACACTCGACTTGCCGACGGCGGAGGGGCCGGCCAGTACCACCAGCCGGCCCCTCCGCACTGCGTTCTCGCGGTCTGACACGTTGTGTGCGTCAGCCACCTGTGAACTCAGGCCTCGAAATCGAACCTGGTCAGCAGGGCCTTGCGCTGACGATCGCCGAGGCCACGCAGGCGGCGGGTCGGGGCGATCTCCAGCTCGGTCATGATCTCCTGCGCCTTGACCTTGCCCACCTTGGGCAGGGCCTCGAGCAGGGCCGAGACCTTCATCTTGCCGAGGATCTCGTCGTCTTCGGCATCCTTGAGGACCTGCTTGAGGTCGGTGCCGCCGCGCTTGAGGCGCTCCTTGAGCTCAGCCCGGGCCTTACGGGCGGCAGCTGCCTTCTCCAAAGCAGCAGCACGCTGCTCGTCGGTCAACTGGGGAAGGGCCACGGTTCCTCCGTCTCGTCGTGTGCAGTGTCAAACAGCTCCCGGGTGGCCCGGGGGTGTTCGCAACCCCCGGATAACCAGGGGCGATAGCGACCGTACTCACGCTCGGCGCCGATTGCTAACCCACCCCCGAAACTGCGGGGGCAAATCGGGTGGGCTATGCGAGGGCGGTCTCGACCTCGTCACGAACCCGCAGTGCGGCGTCCCGCAGCGCGGCTACCGACGGACCACACCGAAGCACGTCCCGAGACGTGTTGGGCAACAACAACTCTCGCGACCCTTCGAAAATCTCTGCGAGATCCGTCACGGTCGCGCCCTGAGCGCCGAGCCCGGGCGCCAGGATCGGACCGGTGAACGCCGACAGGTCCAGACCATGATCGCGCGTCGCGCCGATGACCAGGCCCATCGTGTCCCGGCCGTCCCTGTTGTGCGCCACCGCTGCGTCCACCATCGACTGCGCCACCGACGGCCCGGACCCGGCGGAACCGTCGTCACCGGCGGTCCTGGCCCCCTGCAACCCGCCACCCTCCGGATTGGAGGTGCGGGCCAACGCGAACAGGCCCCGCCCGGTCGCCGTCGCCAGCGTCACCGCAGGCTCAAGCGCCCCGAACCCCAGGTAGGGCGAGACGGTGAGCGCATCCGACGCCAGCGGGGCGCCCTCCCCGAGCCAGGCCTGCGCGTACGCCGACATCGTCGAGCCGATGTCGCCGCGTTTGGCGTCGGCGACGACCAGCGTGCCGGACTCCCGCAGTGCCGCGATCGTCCGTTCGAGGACCGCGTACCCGGCGGTGCCGTACGCCTCGAAGAACGCCACCTGCGGCTTGACCAGGGCCACCTCACCCGCGAACGCCGTGGTGCACACCTCGGCGAACCGCGCGAGCCCGTCCGCGGTCTCCGGCAGACCCCAGGCCCGCAGCAGCGGCGGGTGCGGGTCGATGCCAACGCACAGCCGCCCCCGGCTCCGGACCGCGGTCCGGAGCCGGGAGCCCCAACTGTCGGTGCTCATGAGCCCAGCGGCCTCGGTGCTCATCCGCGCAACGTCGCGTGCAGGTCCTGCAGCGACTGGACCCCGATGTCGCCGCGGATCGCGGCCTCGATGCCCTGGACCGCGGCCGACGCGCCCTGCACGGTGGTGATGCACGGGATCGTCGCCGACACGGCCGCGCTCCGGATCTCGTAGCCGTCGACACGCGGTCCGGAGTTCCCGTACGGCGTGTTGATCACCATGTCGACCTCGCCGGCCCGGATCCGGTCGACGATGGTGACGGCGCCCTCGTCGAGCTCCTCACCGGACTGCTTGTGCACCTGCTCGCAGACGATGCCGTTGCGGCGCAGCACGTCCGCGGTGCCCGCGGTCGCGAGGATCGCGAAGCCGAGGTCCGCGAGCCGCTTGACCGGGAAGATCAGCGACCGCTTGTCCTTGTTCGCGACGGAGACGAAGACGGTGCCGGAGGTGGGCAGCGATCCGTACGACGCGGTCTGGCTCTTCGCGAACGCGGTGCCGAAGTCCTTGTCGATGCCCATCACCTCGCCGGTGGACTTCATCTCCGGGCTGAGCAGGGTGTCGACGCCGGTGCCGTCGGCGCGGCGGAACCGGTTGAACGGCAGCACCGCCTCCTTGACCGCGATCGGCGCGGTCGCCGGCGTCTCGCCGCCGTCCCCGCTCGCGGGCAGAATGCCCTTGCTGCGCAGCTCGGCGATCGACTCACCGAGCATCACCCGCGCGCACGCCTTCGCCAGCTGCACCGCGGTCGCCTTCGACACGAACGGCACCGTGCGGGACGCCCGCGGGTTCGCCTCAAGGACGTAGAGGATGTCGTCCTTGAGCGCGTACTGCACGTTGAGCAGGCCCTTGACGCCGATGCCCTTCGCGAGCGCCTCGGTGGAGCGGCGCACGTTCTCCAGGTCGGCCCGGCCGAGGGTGATCGGCGGCAACGCGCAGGCGGAGTCACCGGAGTGGATGCCCGCCTCCTCGATGTGCTCCATCACGCCGCCGAGGTACACCTCGGTGCCGTCGCACAGCGCGTCGACGTCGATCTCGACGGCGTCCTCGAGGAACCGGTCGACCAGCACGGGCCGGTCGTCGGAGATCTCGGTGGCGCGGGCGATGTAGTCCTGCAGCGACTTCTCGTCGTACACGATCTCCATGCCGCGCCCGCCGAGCACGTAGGACGGCCGCACCAGCACCGGGTAGCCGATCCCGGACGCGATGTCCCGGGCGCCGTCGAAGGTGGTGGCGGTGCCGAACTTCGGCGCGGGCAGCCCGGCCTCGGTGAGGACGCGGCCGAACTCGCCGCGGTCCTCGGCCAGGTCGATGGCCTCGGGGCTGGTGCCGACGATCGGGACACCGGCCTCCTTCAGCCGCCGCGCCAGACCCAGCGGCGTCTGACCGCCGAGCTGCACGATGACGCCGGCGACGGTGCCCGACGCCGACTCCGCGCGGTACACCTCGAGCACGTCCTCGAAGGTCAGCGGCTCGAAGTACAGCCGGTCGGCGGTGTCGTAGTCGGTGGAGACGGTCTCCGGGTTGCAGTTGACCATCACCGTCTCGTACCCGGCCTCGGACAGGGTCAGCGCCGCGTGCACGCACGAGTAGTCGAACTCGATGCCCTGACCGATGCGGTTCGGACCGGAGCCGAGGATCAGCACCTTCTGCTTCTCCCGCTGCTCGGCGACCTCGGTCTCGGCGTTCGGATCGAGCTCGTACGTCGAGTAGTGGTACGGCGTCTTGGCCTCGAACTCGGCGGCGCAGGTGTCGACGGTCTTGTACACCGGGTGGATGCTCAGCTCGTCGCGCAGCGCGCGGACCGCGTCCTCCCCCACCCGGTGGTCGCCGAACTCGGGCCGCAGCGCGGCGATCTGCCGATCCGACAGGCCGTGGTACTTGGCCTGCCGCAGCGTCACCTCGTCGAGGTGCTCGGCGGCACGCAGGTGCTCGCCCAGCTCGTGGATCTGCTCGAACTGGTCGAGGAACCACGGGTCGATCGCGGTGGCGTCGAACAGCTGCTCGACGGTCGCACCGAGCGCGAACGCCTTCGCGATGCCGTACATGCGGCCGTCGTGCGGGACCTTCAGCTCCTCGAGCAGCGCGTCGAGGTCGTCCCCCTCCACCTCGGGGCCGGTCCACCAGCCCGCCCGCTTGGTCTCCAGCGAGCGCATCACCTTGCCGAACGCCTCGGTGAAGTTGCGGCCGATGGACATGGCCTCACCGACGGACTTCATCGTGGTGGTCAGGGTGCCGTCGGCGCCCGGGAACTTCTCGAACGCGAACCGCGGCGCCTTGACGACGACGTAGTCGAGCGTCGGCTCGAAGCAGGCCGGCGTCTCCTTCGTGATGTCGTTGACGATCTCGTCGAGGGTGTAGCCGATCGCCAGCTTGGCGGCCATCTTCGCGATCGGGTAGCCGGTCGCCTTCGACGCCAGCGCCGACGAGCGGGACACCCGCGGGTTCATCTCGATGACGACCAGGCGGCCATCCTTCGGGTCCATCGCGAACTGGATGTTGCAGCCGCCGGTGTCGACGCCGACCTCGCGCAGGATCGCGATGGAGAGGTCACGCATCTCCTGGTATTCGCGGTCGGTGAGCGTCATCGCGGGCGCGACGGTGACCGAGTCACCGGTGTGCACGCCGACCGGGTCGACGTTCTCGATCGAGCAGACGATGACCACGTTGTCGCGGCCGTCGCGCATCAGCTCGAGCTCGTACTCCTTCCAGCCGAGGATGGACTCCTCGATCAGGACGTTCGCCGTCGGCGACGCGGCGAGGCCGCCGCCGGCGATCCGCTCCAGGTCGGTCTCGTCGTAGGCCATCCCGGACCCGAGGCCGCCCATCGTGAACGACGGCCGCACCACGACCGGGTAGCCGAGCTCGGCGACGGTGTCCTTCACCTCGTCCATCGTGAAGCACACCCGCGAGCGCGCCGACTCGCCGCCGCACTTGGTGACGATGTCCTTGAACTTCTGCCGGTCCTCGCCCCGCTGGATGGCGTCGAAGTCGGCGCCGATCAGCTCGACGCCGTACTTGGTGAGCAGGCCCTGCTCGTGCAGCGCGACGGCGGTGTTCAGTGCGGTCTGGCCGCCGAGGGTCGCCAGGACGGCGTCGATCGGGGTGCCCTTCGCGGCCTCGCGGGCGAAGACCTTCTCGACGAACTCCGCGGTGATCGGCTCGACGTAGGTGGAGTCGGCGAACTCCGGGTCGGTCATGATCGTGGCCGGGTTGGAGTTGACCAGCGAGACCCGCAGGCCCTCCTCCCGGAGCACGCGGCACGCCTGGGTGCCGGAGTAGTCGAACTCGCAGGCCTGGCCGATGACGATCGGACCGGAACCGATCACCAGGATGTGCTTGAGATCTGTGCGCTTCGGCATTACTTCTTGGCTCCCTCGAGCAGGCTGGTGAAACGGTCGAACAGGTAGGCGGCGTCGTGCGGGCCCGCCGCGGCCTCCGGGTGGTACTGCACGGAGAACGCGGAGTCGTCGAGCAGGCGGACGCCCTCGACGGCACCGTCGTTGGCGCAGGTGTGGGAGACCTGGGCGCGACCGAACGGGGTGTCGAACTCCTGGCCCGCTTCGCCCTCGAGCGCGAACCCGTGGTTCTGCGCGGTGATCGCGATCCGGCCGGTGCCGTGCTCGACCACCGGGATGTTGATGCCGCGGTGCCCGAACTTCATCTTGTAGGTGTCCAGGCCGAGGGCGCGACCGAGGATCTGGTTGCCGAAGCAGATGCCGAACAGCGGCAGACCCTGGCCGAGGACCTCCTTCGTCAGGTGCACCGCGCCGTCCGCGGTCGCCGGGTCGCCGGGGCCGTTGGACAGGAACACGCCGTCCGCGTTCAGGTCGAGGATCTGCTCGAGGCTCGCGGTCGAGGGCAGCACATGCACCCGGATCCCGCGCTGCGCGAACATCCGCGGCGTGTTGGTCTTGATGCCGAGGTCGATCGCGGCGACCGTGAAGCGGGCCTTGCCGCCGACCGGCTCGACGACGTAGCCGCTGCTGGTGGACACCTCACCGGCCAGGTCAGCGCCGAGCATCGCGGGCTGCCCCTGCACCGCGGCGAGCATGCTGGCGTCGTCGGCGAGCGCGGCGCCGGAGAACACGCCGGCGCGCATCGATCCGCGGGTGCGCAGGTGCCGGACCAGGGCGCGGGTGTCGATGCCTGCGATGCCGACGACGCCCTGCCGCTCCAGCTCATCCTGCAGCGACCCGGTGGCCCGCCAGCTCGACGTGCGGCGCGACGGATCACGGACCACGAAACCGGCCACCCAGATTCGCGACTCCGACGACTTTCCGGTCGGGCCGACGGACTCGTTGTCCTCGTCGTTCCAGCCGGTGTTGCCGATCTGCGGGGCGGTGGCCACCACGATCTGGCGGTGGTAGCTGGGGTCGGTCAGGGTCTCCTGGTAGCCGGTCATGCCGGTGGAGAACACCGCCTCACCCAGGGTCTGCCCGGTGGCGCCGAACTCGACGCCGCGGAAGATCCGGCCGTCCTCCAGGACGAGGGCCGCGGGCCCTGACTTCACGATGCTCACTCTTTCTCTCCATCCACCCAGGTCGGGTACACGCTCTTGTCGTCTCCACGGAATCCGGTGTCGATCTCCGTTCCGGTGGGCAGCTCCCACCGGATCACCAGGACCCCGTCCTTGCTCATGACCTTGCCCGCGAGCCCGCGTTCGGTCCGGATCGCGCGGATCGACTCCTGCGGGATCCAGATCGGCGACGCCCCGTCGCGTTCGAGCAGCACACCCAGCTCGTGGCGGCTCAGTTCGCCGGTGGCCCGGTGGCCGAGGTCGCCGACCGCGATCCGGTCCTGCCAACTCGGGGCGAGGGTGCTGCCCACATACAGTCCGGTGCTCGGCGGGATCAGCTGCGCCCCCCGCTCGGCGGGGACGGCGGGCAGGTCGCCGACGCGCTCCCGCTGCCGCTTCGCCCGGCCCCGCCAGCCCCAGAACATCAACGCAACCAGCACCACCCACAGGGCCGCGAAGCCGGCGGTGATCAGGACCCGGTCCATCACCGCACCCGCCCCTCGAGCACCGTCGGCGTGCCCCGCAGCAGGGTGGTGGTGACCTTCGCACCGAAGGTCATCGCCTCGTAGGGGGTGTTGTTCGCGATCGACGCGAGCTCGGGTCCGCGGACCGTCCACTCCCGGGCCGGGTCGACCAGCGTCAGGTTTGCCGGCTCGCCGACCGCGATCGGGCGGCCCTGGTCGGGCAGCCCGACGATCTCCGCGGGCCGCTCGCTCATCACCTTCGCGACGCCGCGCCAGTCCAGCAGCCCGGGCTCGACCATGGTCTGCGCGATGATCGCCAGCGCCGTCTCCAACCCGAGCATGCCGGGGCGGGCCTGCGAGAACTCGCAGCACTTGTCCTGCTCGGCGTGCGGGGCGTGGTCGGTGCCGACGCAGTCGATCGTGCCGTCGGCCAGCGCCGCGCGCAGCGCCTCCACGTCGGAACGTTCCCGCAGCGGCGGGTTCACCCGGTTCACCCCGTCGTAGGTCTCCAGCCGGGAGTCGTCGAGCAGCAGGTGATGCGGGGTGACCTCGGCGGTGATCGAGATGCCCTGCCCCTTGGCCCACTTCAGCAGTTCGACGGTGCCTGCGGTGGAGGCGTGGCAGATGTGCACGCGGGCTCCGGCGTCGCGGGCAAGGAGGGCGTCGCGGGCGACGATCGACTCCTCCGCCGCCCGCGGCCAGCCACCGAGCCCGAGCCGGGCGGCGGTCGGGCCCTCGTGGGCGACGGCGCCGACGGTCAACCGCGGCTCCTCCGCGTGCTGCGCGATCAGCACACCGAGCGCGCTGGAGTATTCCAGGGCGCGGCGCATGACCAGCGGGTCGTCAACGCAGTGGCCGTCGTCGGAGAACAGCTTGACCTGCCCGACGCCGGCGGCCATCGTCGCCATCTCGGCGAGCTGCTTGCCCGCCAGCCCGACGGTGACCGCCCCGACCGGGTGCACGTCGACGAGCCCGACCTCCTGGCCGCGGCGCCACACGTGGTCGGTGATGACCACCGAGTCGGCGACCGGGCTGGTGTTGGCCATCGCGAAGACCGCGGTGAATCCACCGAGAGCCGCTGCCGCGGAGCCGGTTTCGATGGTCTCGGTGTCCTCGCGGCCAGGTTCCCGCAGGTGGGTGTGCAGGTCGACGAAGCCGGGCAGCAGGATCTGGCCCGCGGCGTCGATCACGGTGGCGTCGTCCGCCGCGGCGAGTCCCGCCCCGATCTCGGCGATCTCGCCGCCGCGGATCAGCACGTCGACCGGGTCACCCTCGCCGTAGATCCGCGTTCCGGTGATCAGCACCTCGCCGCCGCTCACAGCGCCACCCCTTCCCCGGTACCGACCAACAACCCGAACAGGACAGCCATGCGGATGTGAACTCCATTCGTGACCTGCTGCAGCACAGCAGTTTTCGGTGAATCGGCAACGGCGGACGCGATCTCCATACCGCGCAGCATCGGCCCCGGGTGCAGCACCACCGCATGCTCCGGCAGCAGCGCGAGGCGCCTCTCGTTGAGGCCGTAGGTGATCGAGTACTCGCGCGGCGACGGGAAGAACCCGCCGTTCATCCGCTCCGCCTGCACCCGCAGCATCAGCACCGCGTCCAGGCCCGGCAGTTCGGCGTCGATCGAATGCGAGACGGTGACCGGCCAGCTCGACACCCCCACCGGCAGCAGCGTCGGGGGCGCGACCAGCACCACCTCCGCGCCGAGCATCGACAGCAGGAACGCGTTGGACCGCGCGACCCGACTGTGCAGGATGTCGCCGACGATCGCGATCCGTTTGCCCGCGATGTCGCCGAGCCGCTGCCGCAGGGTGAGCGCATCCAGCAACGCCTGCGTCGGATGCTCGTGGGTGCCGTCGCCCGCGTTGATGACGGCGGGCCCGCCGCCGTTACCGTCGCCGGTCCACTCGGCGATCCGGTGCGCGGCGCCCGACGCGGGATGCCGCACGATCAGCGCGTCCGCGCCAGCGGCGTGCAGGGTCAGCGCGGTGTCCCGCAGCGACTCGCCCTTGCTCACCGATGAACTCGACGCGCTGACGTTGATCACGTCCGCGCTCATCCACTTCCCGGCGACCTCGAAGGAGACGCGGGTGCGGGTCGAGTTCTCGAAGAAGACGGTCATCACGGTGCGCCCGCGCAGGGTCGGCAGCTTGCGGACCTCGCGGCCGAGCAGCGCCTGCTGGAATCGTTCGGCCTCGTCGAGCAGTGCGGTGGCCGACTCCGCGGTCAGGTCGGTGACCGAGAGCAGATGCTTCACTGGGCGGTTCCCTCGTTCTCTCCGCTGCTGAGCGTCACGGCGTCGACGCCGTCGTGCTCGACCAGCAGCACCTGGACGTCCTCGCTGCGCGCGGTGGGGACGTTCTTACCGACGTAGTCCGCGCGCAGCGGAAGCTCCCGGTGGCCGCGGTCGACGAGGACCGCCAGCTGCACGGCACGGGGCCTGCCGAGGTCCCGCAGCGCGTCCAGCGCCGACCGCACCGAGCGGCCCGAGAACAGGACGTCGTCGACGAGGATCACCAGCGCGCTGTCGACCCCGCCGTCCGGCACCGAGGTCCGCTCGAGCGGGCGGTGCGGCTTGGTCCGCAGGTCGTCGCGGTAGAGGGTGATGTCCAGGGATCCGACGGGGGGCCGGATGCCGGAGAATTCCTCGATCTTCGCGGCGAGGCGGTGGGCGAGGGTGGTGCCGCGGGTCGGGATACCGATCAACACCACACGGGGTGGATCGTTCTCCGCGTCCAGCGCGGTCTTCTCGATGATCTGGTGCGCGATCCGGGCGACCGTGCGACCGACGTCGGCAGCGGAGAGCAACTCCCTACCGGTGGGTGTGTTCGACAAGCTGGACCTCCTTCTCCGCCTCTCGGGACGGATCGTTAAAGGATGTCTGACGCCGCTCAGCCTAGCAGCGCGGGCACCCGTCACCCGCACCCGCGCGACGTGGGCCTGACCACAGCCCGGATACGGGTGAAGGGCACCCTCGCCCGGTCCAACCGGTCGAGGGTGCCCTTCACCCGTGGCGGCGAGTCAGTCGTCGGACGACTCCGCGGCCTGCTGCTGAGACTGCGCGGTCGCGGCGGCGGCGGCCCGCACCTGGGGCGCGACGAGGACGACCTGCCCGAGGATGCCGTTGACGAACGCGGGCGACTCGTCGGTGGACAGTTCCTTCGCAAGTTCGACGGCCTCGTCGACCGCGACGACCGGCGGCACGTCCGTGGCGTGGAACAGTTCCCACACCGCGATCCGCAGGATGGCCCGGTCGACGGCGGGCAGCCGGTCGAGCGTCCAGTCCTGCAGATGGTCGGCGATCACCCGGTCCAGCCGGTCCAGGTTCTCCGCGACACCGGTCACCACCGTGACCGTGTACGGGTTCACCGGCGCGACGGTGTCGTCCCTGCTGGACAGCTCGACCCGCTCATCCGCAAGGTTCACCGGGTCGAGGTCACGCGCCTCCGCCTCAAACAGGAAGTCGACGGCACGCTTGCGGGCCTTGTGCCTGGCCCCGAGCTTCTTCTGGCTACCGGACACGCTACGAGTTCACGCGGCCCAGGTAGTTGCCGTCACGCGAGTCGATCTTCAGCTTGTCACCGGTGTTGATGAACAGCGGGACCTGCACCTCGGCGCCGGTCTCCAGGGTCGCGGGCTTGGTGCCGCCGGTGGAGCGGTCACCCTGCAGGCCCGGATCGGTGTGCTGGACCAGCAGCTCGACGGTGACCGGCAGCTCCACGAACAGCGGGGCATCCTCGTGCGTGGCGACCTGGACCTGCATGTTCTCCAGCAGGAAGCGGTGGCCGTCCCCGACGGTGGCCTCCGGGATGGAGATCTGGTCGTAGGTGTCGCCGTCCATGAAGACGTAGTCGCTGCCGTCGTGGTACAGGTACGTCATGTCGCGGCGGTCGACGGTCGCGGTCTCGACCTTCACCCCGGCGTTGAACGTCTTGTCCACGTTCTTGCCCGAGAGCACATTCTTCAGCTTCGTCCGCACGAACGCGGGACCCTTGCCCGGCTTGACGTGCTGGAACTCGACGATCTGCCAGAGCTGGCCCTCGATCTTCAGTACGAGCCCGTTCTTGAAATCACTGGTGTCCGCCACTGGCTTCGCGTCTCCTTTTAGACGATTGTCAAATCCTTGCTGGTGAGCGTGAGGAGCTCGGGCCCCTGCTCGCGGACCACGAGGGTGTCCTCGATCCGGACGCCTCCGCGCCCGGAGAAGTACACCCCCGGCTCGACGGTCACCGCAGCACCGGCTAGCAGTGTACCGGTGCCGCCCTTCCCGATCCCCGGCGCTTCATGGATCTCCAGGCCGACACCGTGCCCGAGACCGTGCAGGAACAGGTCGCCGTGACCCGCGTCCTCGATCACCGAACGGGACGCCGCGTCCACCTCGCCGACCGCGACCCCGGGTGCCAGCGCCGCCCGCCCCGCCGCCTGCGACCGCAGCACCAGGTCGTACACGTCCCGCTGCCAGGCCGCAGCCGACCCGAGCACATAGGTGCGGGTCATATCGGAGTGGTAGCCGGCGACGGTGGCTCCGAAGTCGAGCTTGACGAAGTCCCCGGACGCCAACACCGCGTCCGTCGGCCGGTGATGCGGGATCGCCGAGTTCGCGCCCGCCGCCACGATCGTCTCGAACGAGACGCCGTCGCCGCCGTGCTCGAGCATCAGGAACTCAAGGTCCCGCCCGACCTCCCGCTCGGTCCGGCCCGGCCGCAGCCCGCCCCGCTCGATCAGCACGGCCAGCGCCAGATCCGCAGCCGCACAAGCCCGCCGGAGCAGACCGACCTCGTGCTCGTCCTTGACCTCCCGCAGCCGCTCCACCAGTCGCGGGGCACGGGTCAGGGCAAGGTCCGGCGCCGCGGACCGCCACGCGGCCAGCGCGTCGACCGTCACCACATGACTCTCGAACCCCACCCGCACGCCCGCACGGTCCGCGAGCCGCCCGACCAGGGCCGCCGCGCTCGACCGGTCGATCACCGCCCGCAGGTCCGGCACCTGCGCACCGACCTGGGTGACGTAGCGGCCGTCGGTGCAGATGACCGTCCGGTCCTCAGTGTCCGGGCCGTCGCCCGCGTCGACGATCAGCGCCGCGTTCGACCCGGTGAATCCGGTGAGGTAGCGGATGTTGAGCAGGTCGGTGACCAGCAGGACGTCGAGGTCATGCTCGGCGAGCAGTCGGCGCAGGGCGGCGCGGCGTGCGCCGTGATCGGCAGTGAACATGGGTCCAACGTACGACAGTGACCCGCCCGGTCGGGCGCGGTCGCCGTCCGATTGGCCGAGTATCCGCGGCCGGCGGTGTCGGTTGGGTCACAGCCCCGACGTGACGCTCGTTACGCTGTCCGCATGAAACCCTGGATTGTTCGCGGTCTCGGCATGACATTCGTCCACGTCATCACCCGTGTCGTGCTCGGAATCGCCATCACCGCGTGGCCCCTGCACGGGTCGCTGATGCGCTGGCTCGGCATCATCGTCGTCGTCCTCGCGGCACTGTTGTGGGCGGGAGTCGACGGCATCCGTGACGCCCGCGCGCATCCGTCCGAGCGGGAGGAGGCGGACCTGACGATGACCTGGCTCAAGGCGGGCGCCGTCGCCGGCCTGCTCTCGGGTGCGGTGTGCTGGCTGATCGGCGCGGTGTCCGACATCGCGCTCGGCGAGAACCCGCTGTTCTTCGAACTGACCTCCGGCGCCGCCTTCACCCTGCTGCTGGTGTTCGTTCCCGCGATGCTCGCGGTCGCGGTCGGGCGGTTCCTCGCGCATCGGGACGCGAACAAGGCGGACAAGCAGGCCGCGGTCGCCGCGCCGGTCCCGGTGGCGGCAGCAATCGCGGGTGACCCCGAGACGACCGAGCAGTGGTCACACGAGGAGGACGGTGGATCGTACGGGTTCGCCGAGGGCCCCTACTCCGAACCCTCCGACGACACCGGTCCCGCCGACGACGCCCCCACCGAGGTGTTCCGCGCGGTCCAGCCGCCGAAGGACTGAATGCAGCTCCGCTGCCCGTGAGTGATTTTCACCCCGGTCGGGGTGAAAATCACTCACAGTTCCGGCTTCCCGGGGCGGCGCGGCCGCCGATGGTCAGCGCTCGGCGAGGAACCGCATCGCGAGAGCGTAGCCCTGCACCCCGGCACCGACGATGACAGCGGTCGCGAGCGGGCTCAGGTACGAATGCTGCCGGAACTCCTCGCGGGCGTGCACGTTCGAGATGTGCACCTCGACGAGCCCCGCGGTCAGCTCCGCGCAGGCATCCCGCAGGACCACCGAGGTGTGCGTCAGACCACCCGCATTGAGGATCACCGGCTCCCCCGCGTCCGCGGCGTCGTGGATCCAGCCGAGCAGCTCGCCCTCGTGATCGGACTGCCGGACCTGCACCTGCACACCGAGTTCCGCGGCGGTGCGGTCGCACAGGGCCACCAGGTCGGCGTGTGTGGTCGCGCCGTACACCTCGGGCTGACGGCGTCCGAGCCGCCCCAGGTTCGGCCCGTTGATGATCTGGATCGTCACAGCAGTACCGTACCGGCGGTCGCGCCCGGGTCACGGGAGATCGCGGAGTAGGCCGCGGCGAGCAGCGTCGGGTCCGGGCCCTCCAGTCGGCTCGGCTTCGCCAGGCCGTCCAGGACCACGAACCGCAACATGCCCGCGCGGTTCTTCTTGTCGGTCTGCATGCCCTTCATCAGGTCGGCGAAGGCGTCCGCGTCGTAGCCGGTGGGCAGCCCGATCGACTCGAGGATCGACTTGTGCCGATCGGCGGTGGCATCGTCGAGGCGGCCCGCGAGCCGACCGAGTTCGGCGGCGAAGACCAGCCCGACGGACACCGCGGCACCGTGCCGCCAGCGGTACTTCTCGCGCCGCTCGATCGCGTGGCCGAGGGTGTGCCCGTAGTTGAGGATCTCCCGCAGGCTCGACTCCTTGAGGTCCGCGGCGACGACCGTCGCCTTCACCTCGACAGAGCGGCGGATCAGTTCGGGCAGGACCTCCCCGGTCGGGTCGAGGGCGGCCTCCGGGTCCGCCTCGATCAGGTCGAGGATCACCGGGTCGGCAATGAAGCCGGTCTTGATCACCTCGGCCATGCCGGCAACGATCTCGTTGCGCGGCACCGTTTCCAGGGTCGCGAGGTCGATCAGGACGGCGGACGGTTCATGGAACGACCCGACGAGGTTCTTCCCCGCGTCGGTGTTGATGCCGGTCTTGCCGCCGACCGCGGCATCGACCATCGCCAGCAACGTGGTCGGCACGTGCACGACCTTCACCCCGCGCATCCAGGTCGCCGCGACGAACCCGGCGAGGTCGGTTGCCGCGCCGCCGCCGAGGCTGACCACCGCGTCGCTGCGGGTCAGGCCGATCCGGCCGAGCACCTCCCAGCAGAATCCGGCGACCGCGAGATCCTTGCCGTCCTCGGCGTCCGGGATCTCGATGCTGTGCGCGTCGATCCCCTTCGCGGCGAGCGCCGCCTTGAGCACGTCCGCGGTCTGCAGCAGCGTCGGCTGGTGGATGATCGCGATGGTCCGGATGCCCGCAAGTTCGCCGACGATGTCGTCGAGCAGACCGCGGCCGATGATCACCGGATACGGGTTGGCCGTCTCGACCTGGACGCGTACGGGTTCGGTCACTGCCTGCCTTCTTCCTTCTGCGTGTCACCGGGCCGCGGGTCGAGCGGCGCCGGGTCGGTCTTCGTCGGGTCAAGCTTCGCGAGCAACTGCTCGACGACCCGGGCGGGGCTGCGGCCGTCGGTGCGCAACCGAATGGTCGCGACCTCCCGGTAGAGGGGTCGGCGGCGGCGCATCAGATCGCGGTACTTCTGTCGCGGGTCGCCGCCGGTGAGCAGCGGGCGACCGGTGTTGGCGCCGGTCCGTTTGAGGCCCTCGGCGACGCTGATCTCGAGGTAGACGACGGTGTGCCCGGCCAGCCTGCGCCGGGTGGTGTCGGAGAGGATCGCGCCGCCGCCGAGGGAGACGATGCCGTCCTGCTCCCCGAGGGCGCGGCGGACGACGTCCTCCTCGATTGTCCGGAACCCCGCCTCGCCGTCCTCGGCGAAGATCGCCGGGATGGTCCGGCCGGTCTCCTGCTCGATTGCCACGTCGGTGTCGTAGACGTCGAGGTCGAGCGCCCGGGCCAGCCGCCTCCCGATGGTCGACTTCCCGGCACCGGGCGGCCCGATCAGGACCGCGCGCGGGCTCACCTCGCCAGCCGCTCCCGCACGGCCGCGAGGTAGCCCTCGACGTTGCGCTGGGTCTCGGCGACGGAGTCGCCACCGAACTTCTCCAGCGCCGCCTGCGCGACGACGAGCGCGACCATGGACTCCGCGACGACACCGGCCGCGGGGACCGCACACACGTCGCTGCGCTGGTGGATCGCGACCGCTTCCTCGCCGGTGGCCATGTCGACGGTGGCCAGCGCGCGCGGAACGGTGGAGATCGGCTTCATCGCGGCACGCACCCGCAGCGCCTCGCCGTTGGTCATGCCGCCCTCGAGGCCACCCGCCCGGTTGGTCGAGCGCAGCACCCCGTCGGGGCCGGGCGTCATCTCGTCGTGCGCGGCACTTCCGCGGCGGCGGGCGGTCTCGAAGCCGTCCCCGACCTCGACACCCTTGATCGCCTGAATTCCCATGAGAGCGGCGGCCAGTCGTGCGTCGAGGCGGTTCTCGCCGCTGATGAATGAGCCGAGCCCGACGGGCAGGCCTTCGACGATCACCTCGACGACACCGCCGAGGGTGTCGCCGTCCTTCTTCGCGGCCTCGATCTCGGTGATCATCGACTCCTCGGCTGCCTTGTCGAAGGCGCGCACCGGGCTGGCATCGACGGCATCGAGATCGTCGGGCCGCGGCCCGGGGCCGACGTAGGGTTCGGACGCGCCGATGGAGATGACATGCGAGAGCACCTCGACACCGAACACCTGGCGCAGGAAGTTGCGGGCGATGGTGCCCGCGGCGACCCGGGCCGCGGTCTCCCTGGCGCTGGCCCGTTCGAGCACGGGACGGGCGTCGTCGAATCCGTACTTGAGCATCCCGGAGAAGTCGGCGTGGCCGGGCCGCGGACGGGTCAGCGGCGCGTTGCGGGCCAGGTCCTTGAGGAGCGCCTCGTCGACCGGGTCGGAGGCCATCACGGTCTCCCACTTGGGCCATTCACTGTTGGCGACCTCGACGGCGATCGGTCCGCCCATGGTGCGGCCGTGCCGGACGCCGCCGACGACGGTGACGACGTCCTTCTCGAAGCTCATCCGGGCGCCGCGCCCGTAACCGAGGCGGCGGCGGGCCAATTGGGAAGCGATCTCGTCCGAGGTGACCTCGACCCCGGCGACCATGCCGTCGAGCATCGCGACGAGGGCGGGTCCGTGGGATTCTCCGGCAGTTATCCAGCGCAGCACGCCGCCCATCATTCCACGGGACTGTTCCCGCTCGTCACACCGGTCACGCGAGGACGGCGAGCGCCACGAGCGAGGCCGCGCACATCGACGGTCCGTGCGGCAGACTCGCCCCGCCCCGCCCGGCGATGCGCAGCGTCACCCCGGCTGCGGCGGTGAGCGCGAACGCCCCGACCGCCGCCGCCAGCCACACCTGCGCCCCGCCCATCCCGGTGGCGGCGCCGAGCCCGACCGCGAGTTTGACGTCCCCGCCGCCCATCGAGGTGGGGGCGGCGAGGCGCATCAGCAGGTACCCGCCCCCGAGCAGGGCGGCGCCGACGAGGGCCTGGCGCAGCCCGCCGGTCGCGGCGGCGACCGCGAGGATCGCCGCAGCCCCCGGCAGCGTCAGCAGGTTCGGCAGCCGCCGCGTCCGCAGGTCGATCAGTCCGAGCCAGCCGCACCAGGCCGCGAGCGGTAGTAGTCCCCCGATGTCCCCCATCCGGGCAGCGTCGCACGCGCCGTCAGTCCTCCCCGACCGGCGACCTGGGGCTATCGCCGTCCTGTGGATGAATTCGGCGCCGCCGACCGTGCGTGATTTTTACCCCAATGCGGGTGAAGATCACGCACGGGCGCGGAGCGCTGCGGCCATCGCGGCTCGCGGCGCCTGCCGCCCGGTGAACTGCTCGACCTGCCCGAACGCCTGGTTCAGCAGCATCCGCAGCCCGTCGACGACGGTGCCACCCGCCGCCAGCACCGCCGACGCGAGCGGCGTCGGCCAGGGGTCGTAGATGGCGTCGAAGACCACCGGCGCGTGCGCGACCGCGGACGCGTACGGCGCGACGGCGTCGGCGGGGACGGTGCTGATCACGACCGCGGCGTCCCGGCACGCGGCGGCCAGCGCGACCTGCTCGAAGCCCTGATGGCGGGCCCGCAGCCCCATCGTGCCCGCGCAGGCCAGGGTGTCGGCGGCGCGGTCCGCGGACCGGGCGACGACGGACACCTCCGCGACACCGAGGTCGGCGAGCGCGCGCAGGGCCGGGCGTGAGGTGCCGCCCGCACCGATCAGCACGGCGCTCGCACCGGCGAGGTCCACCACCCCGACCTCGGCGAGCGCACCGGCGACACCGTCGACGTCGGTGCAGTCGGCGCGCCAGCCTCCGTCTATCCGGACCAGCGTGTTCGCCGACCCGACCTGCACGGCCCGCTCGGTCCGCTCGACCGCATACCCGAGGGCGGCGACCTTGCCGGGCATCGTCACCGACAGCCCGACCCATTCGGGTCCGAGTCCGTCGACGAGGCCGGGCAGCTGCTCGCCGGTGCATTCGATGCGCTCATAGGTCCAGTCGGTGAGGCCGAGCGCCCGGTACGCCGCGAGGTGCAGCTGCGGGGACCGGGAGTGTTCGATCGGCTTCCCAAGGACGGCCGCCCGCCGCGGCCCGCTCGTGTGGTCAGCGTCCACTGCTCAGAATCCCGCTCTGCACAGCCTTCTTGCTGTTCTCGAGGTGCTCGGCGTAGCTCTTGGTGAACAGGGTGGTGCCCCTGTCGTCGATGGTGACGAAGTACAGCCAGTCGCCGGGCGGCGCGGTCTCGACCGCCTGCACGGCCTTGATGCTCGGCGACGAGATCGGTGTTGCGGGCAGCCCCTCCATCGCGTAGGTGTTCCACGGCGTGACCGTCGCCCTGTCGGCGTCGGTGGTCGCCAGCTCCGTGGTGTCGAGGGCGTAGTTGACGGTCGAGTCGAACTCGAGGCGCTGCGGAACCGCGAGCCGGTTGATGATGACCCGCGCGACCTTGCCGAAATCGGCGGGCAGGGCCTCCCGTTCGACGAGGGATGCGGCGATCAGCACCTGATACCCGTCCAGCCCGATGCTGGCGCCCGCGGACGTGATGCCCGTCGCCTCGTACTTGGCGGCGCTTCCGCTGACCAGTCCACGGAGGATCTCGGTGGCGTCGGCGCCCGGGTCGAAGTCCCAGCTGCCCGCGGCGATGAGCCCCTCGAGCTGGCGGGTGCGGTCGGGCACCCCCTGGACCCGCGCGGCCGCCCAGTCGGGAACCCCGAGCGCGGCGAGGTCGGGTCCCGCGCCTGCCGCGTCGAGTTCCTCGACGCTGACGCAGTCCAGCGCACCCGACGCCGCGGGCAGGCAGCTGGCCTCGGAGATCAGGGTGTAGATGCCCCGCTTGGTTGCGCCGGTCTTCACGTCCGTGGTGTCGTGCAGTTGCCTGCCCTCGGAGATCACCAGCGATCCGACCCGCGACGACGGGTCGACCAGCGTGCTGACCGCGGTGGCGGCGGGCAACCGGGATTCCAGGTGGTAGTACCCGGGCTGCAGCGAGTTCATCGACGCGTTCTGCACGGCGGCGGTGTAGAACGCGGCGCTGCTGGCGACGACGTCCTTCTCGACCATCTGCGCGCCGATCTCGGTCGCGGTGTCGCCGGGGCGCACCTCGACGACCACCTCCGGTCCGGCGTCCCCCGCCGCGTAGTCGGCGGGGGCGTCGTCCCCGAGCAGACCCAGCGCGAGGTAGCCACCACCCGCGAGCACGCCGACGCCGGCGACCGCGGCGGCGACAACCCCCACCGTACGGCCGCGTTTACGGCGGGAAACGGCGGATTCCCTTGCCTCCCTGGCTCGGCGGGCCTCCGCACGGCTCTGGTACTGCCGATGCTCGTCGATCACTCCTCCTCCGTCGACACGTCCGCGGTGTGCGCCGACCGCAGCACCGCGCTTCGCTGATCGAGCCATCCCTGCAGGATCGCGACGGCCGCGGCCTGGTCGATCACCGACCGCTGCCCCTTCGCCTTGACCCCGCTCTCCCGCAGGGCCCGCGACGCGGTGACCGTCGTGAAGCGTTCGTCGGTCATCCGGACCGGGATCGGGGCGATCCGTTCCCGGAGCCGATCCGCGAACGCCACGGCGAGACCGGCGGCGGCGCCGCGCTCCCCGCGCAGGGTCTGCGGCAGACCGACGATAACCTCCACCGCCTCGTACTCCTCGACGATCGCGACCAGGCGCGTCAGGTCGGAGGTGTCCGCCCTGCTCTTGGCCCGGGCAACGGTCTCGACCGGCGTGGCGAGAATGCCGTCGGGGTCGCTCGCCGCGACCCCGATCCGGACGCTGCCCACGTCGATGGCGATGCGCCGCCCCCTGCCGGGGTCGTCCGCACCGGGCTGGTCAGCCGCCGGCGGCGGGCCCGAACTCACCCGGCGATCTCGGTGACGCGGGCGCGGACCGCGGCGAGGGCGGCCGGGATGCCGGACGGGTCGGCGCCGGATCCCTGCGCCATCTCCGGCTTGCCGCCGCCACGCCCGCCGATCAGCGGGCCGAACGCGCCGACCAGGTCGCCGGACTTGACGCCGAGGTCCTGCGCGGCCTTGCTGGCGGTGACGACGAACGGCACCTTGCCGTCGGTGGCACCGAGCAGCACGACGACCGCGGCCTCGGTGCCGAAGCGGCCCCGGATGTCGGTGGCGAGGGTGCGCAGGTCCCCGCCGGACACCCCGTCCGGCGCCTGCGCGGCCACCAGCAGCAGCCCACCGATCCGCTCGGCCTTCTCGACGAATCCGGCCGCCGACGCGAGCACCGCCGCCGCCTTCGTTGCCTCGAGTTCCTTCTCCGCGACCTTGAGCCGCTCGACGAGCTGCTCGACCCGGCCGGGCACCTCCTCGGAGGGCACCTTCAGCGCGGTCGCGACACCGGCGAGCAGGGCCCGCTCCTTGGCGAGGTAGCGGTACGAGTCGAGGCCGACGAACGCCTCGACGCGGCGGGCTCCGGAGCCGACGGACGACTCACCGAGAATGGTGATCTGGCCGATCTGCGCCGACGCCTGCACGTGGGTGCCGCCGCACAGTTCCATCGAGAACGGGCCGCCGATCTCCACGACCCGCACCTCGTCGCCGTAGTTCTCGCCGAACAGCGCCATCGCGCCCATCGACTTGGCCTTGTCGAGATCGGTGACGAACGTGTTGACGGGGTGGTTCGCGGCGACCGCCTCGTTGGCGACGGCCTCGATGTCGGCGAGCTGCTGCGCCGACAGCTGGTTCTGCGCGGCGAAGTCGAATCGCAGGTAGCCGGGCTTGTTCAACGACCCCTTCTGGGTGGTGTTCGGGCCGAGCACCTGCCGCAGCGCGGCGTGCACCATGTGCGTGCCGGAGTGGCCTTGGGTGGCACCGGACCGCCAGGACGGGTCGACCTGCGCGAGGATCGCATCACCCTCGGTGATCTGCCCGTCCTCGACGGTGACCTTGTGCACCCACAGCTTCTTCGCGATCTTCTGCACGTCCCGGACCCGCACCCGCATGCCGGGGCCGGTGAGGACACCGATGTCGGCGATCTGGCCGCCGGACTCGGCATACAGCGGGGTGCGGTCGAGGATCACCTCGACCTCCTGCCCCACGGTCGCCGTCGGCACCCGAACGCCACCGGAGATCAGCGCGAGAACCGTTGCCTCCGTTGTCAGTTCCGCGAAGCCGGTGAACTCGGTCTCGCCGCGGTCGACGAACTCCTTGTAGATGCTCAGGTCAGCGTGCGCGTGCTTGCGGGACTGTGCGTCCTCCTTGGCGCGCTTGCGCTGCTCGGCCATCAGCGACCGGAAGCCGTCCTCGTCGACGGACAGGCCCGCCTCGGACGCCATCTCGAGGGTCAGGTCGATCGGGAACCCGTACGTGTCGTGCAGGACGAACGCCTCGCTGCCGCCGAAGACCTTCTTGCCCGACGACTTGATCTCGTCTGCCTCAGCCTCGAACATCTTCGAGCCGGACGCCAGGGTCCGCAGGAACGCGGTCTCCTCGCCGACCGCGACGCCGAGGATGCGGTCGAAGTCGGTCTCGAGGACGGGGTACGACGGGGCCATCGTGTCCCGGACGACGGTGACGAACTCGCTCATGCTGGGCTGGTCCGCGCCGAGCAGCTTCGCGGAGCGGACGATGCGGCGCAGCAGCCGGCGCAGCACGTAGCCGCGACCCTCGTTGCCGGGGTTGACGCCATCCGCGATCAGCATCACCGCGGTGCGGGCGTGGTCGGCGATGACGCGGAAGCGGATGTCGGACTCGTTGTCGACGCCGTAGGCGGCGCCGGTCAGCTCCTCCGCCTTGGTGATCACCGGGCGTACCAGGTCGGTCTCGTAGACGTTGTCGACGTCCTGCAGCAGGAACGCGACGCGCTCGACGCCCATGCCGGTGTCGATGTTCTTCTTCGGCAGCACACCGACCGGGGGGTGCCCCTTCTTCGGGCTGAGCTCACCCCGCACGTCCTGCATGAAGACCAGGTTCCAGATCTCGATGTAGCGGTCCTCGTCGACGACGGGCCCGCCCTCCTTGCCGTATTCAGGTCCACGGTCGTAGTAGATCTCCGAGCACGGCCCACCCGGGCCCGGCACGCCCATATCCCAGTAGTTGTCCTCGCCGTCACGGAACTGGATCCGCTCCTCGGGCATCCCGGCTACCCGCCGCCAGATCTCGGCCGCCTCCGGATCCTGGTTGTACGCGGTCACCCAGATGCGCTCGGGATCGAAGCCGTAGCCGCCCTCCTCCTGCGGCTTCGTGATCAGCTCCCAGGCGAGGGTGATCGCACCTTCCTTGAAGTAGTCGCCGAAGGAGAAGTTCCCGGCCATCTGGAAGAAGGTGTTGTGCCGGGTGGTGACGCCGACGTTCTCGATGTCGCCGGTACGCACGCACTTCTGGACGCTGGTCGCGGTCGAGTACGGCGGGGTCTGCTGGCCGAGGAAGTACGGCTTGAACTGCACCATGCCCGCGTTCACGAACAGCAGGTTCGGGTCGTCGAAGATCAGTGAGGCGCTGGCCACCTCGGTGTGACCCGCCGTGACGAAGTGGTCGAGGAATCGCCTGCGGATCTCGTGGGTCTGCACCTGGTTGCCCTTCGCGTCTGAACTGAATCTGCCGTCGACCGTCGCCGTGCACGACGACATCGACCCTTCACAAGCTTAACGTCCGTGTCAGGCGAGTTCCGCGGGCAGTGGCGCGATCACCGAAGACGCAGGGACAGCCGGGTGAACCCGCCGGTCGGATAGCGCGCGGTGACGGTCGCCCCGCCGCCCGGCGCGATCGCGGTCGTCGCCGCCAGCAGTTCCTCGAACAGCACCCGCAACTCCAGCCGCGCGAGCGGCGCGCCGGGACAGTAGTGGACGCCGCGACCGTAGACCAGGTTGTCGGCCCGGTCCCGGTCGAGGCGGAACTCGTCGGGGTCGCCGAACACCCGCGGGTCGCGGTTTGCCGAAGCCCACACCACGTACACCCGGTCCCCGGCATTGACCGGGGTCCCCGCCACGTCGGCAGGCCGGGTCACCCGGCGTCTGCTCGCCACGAACGGCGAGTTGATCCGCTGGATCTCGTCGGTGGCGGCGTCGAGCAGCGCCGGGTCGGCGCGCAGCACCGCCTGGACGTCCGGGTGTCGGGCGAGGAACTCGGCGACGACACCGGCGCTGGCCGCGATCGTGGACAGTTCCGCCACCGTCCAGTTCCGGATGATGGAGACGATCTCCTCGTCGGTGAGGGGCCTGCCGTCGACGCGTTCGGTGAGCAACTCCCCGGTCGGGTCGGCGGCGGGGCGTCCCCTGCGCCGGTCCAACTGTTCCCGGATGTGACCGTCGAACTCGACCGCGATCGCCGCCATCGCGGCCCGATCCACGGCGAGCGTTGCGCGCCGGTTCTTCTCCGTCCAGTCCCGCATCGGGGCACGCAGCGTGTCCGGCCAGCCCATGAACGCACAGGTCGCGTCGTTCGCGAAGGGTTCGGCCAGGTCCGCCATCGCGTCGACGTCGACGCCCCTCGGCAGGGCCGAGACCAGCCCGGCGCAGATGGTCCGCAGCATTGGCTCGAACGCGGCGATCCGGTCCCCGGTGAAGTAGCCGTCCACGATCCGCCGGAGGCTGCGGTGCCGCTCGCCGTCGAGACCGTTCGGGATCTGCAGGTGCCGGGACACCTCGTTCGAGTAGGTGCCGGGGTCGTCGGCGATCGCGACGGTGTCCGCGTGCCCGAATACCGTCCAGCTGTCGTTGCCGTCGTATGCGATCGGGCAGCGGGCCCGCATCGCGTCGTAGGACGCGAGCTGGTCGGATTGGACCGCGTCGGACCGGGGCTGCCAGTCCGGTTCCCGAGTGCCCGTCATGTCGGCTCCCCTCGTCCGTCGAACGGTGCGTGCTGTGCACCCCGATCGGGGTGCACAGCACGCACAGGCGCGTCAGCCGCGGACGATACGCCGCAATTTGCCGACCCGCGCGCCGATCTCGCGCTCGGAGCCGTGCGTGGTCGGGTCGTAGTAGTCGACCCCGACGAGGTCGTCCGGCGGGTACTGCTGCGCCAGCACCCCGTCGGACGTGTCGTGCGGGTACCGGTAGCCGACCGCATTGCCGAGGGGCTGCGCGCCCGCGTAGTGCCCGTCCCGCAGGTGCGGCGGAACGGCCCCGACCTTGCCCGCCCGGATGTCGGCGATCGCGGCCCCGATCGCGGCGGTGACCGCACCGGACTTGGGCGCGGTGGCGATGTGGATGGTGGCCTGCGCCAGCGCGAGCTGCGCCTCCGGCATCCCGACGAGCTGCACCACCTGCGCGGCTGCGGTCGCGGTCTGCAGCGCCGTCGGGTCGGCCATCCCGACATCCTCGCTGGCATGGATCATCAACCGCCGGGCAATGAACCGCGGGTCCTCCCCCGCGACGATCATCCGTGCGAGGTAGTGCAGCGCGGCGTCGACGTCGGATCCGCGCAGCGACTTGATAAACGCGCTGATGATGTCGTAATGCTGGTCGCCGTCCCGGTCGTAGCGGACCGCGGCCCGGTCGACGCTTGCCTCGACCGCGGCGAGGTCGACGACGGCACCACCGTCGCGGTCCTGCACGGCCTCGACCGCCGCCTCGAGCGCGGTCAGCGCCCGCCGCGCGTCGCCGCCGGAAAGCCGGACCAGGTGGTCGATCGCCTCGTCCGCCAGCGTGACGGCACCGCCGAACCCCCGCGGATCGGTCACCGCACGGTCGAGAAGTTCACGAATGTCCCCGTCCGTCAGCGACTTCAGCTGCAGCACCAGCGACCGGGACAGCAGCGGCGAGACGACGGAGAACGACGGGTTCTCGGTGGTCGCGGCGACGAGCAGCACGATCCGGTTCTCCACGGCGGCGAGCAGCGCGTCCTGCTGGGTCTTGGAGAAGCGGTGTACCTCGTCGATGAACAGCACGGTCTGTTCGCCGGGAGTGGAGCCCACGGAACGACCCGAGGTCCCCGCCGCGAGTCGCCTGCGGGCCAGGTCGATGACGGCGCGCACATCCTTGACCCCGGCGGACAGCGCGGACAGCGCCTCGAACCGGCGTCCGGTGGCCCGGGAGATCAGCGACGCGAGGGTCGTCTTGCCGGTGCCGGGCGGACCGTACAGCAGCACCGAGGCGGCGCCGGATCCCTCGACGAGGCGGCGCAGCGGGGCACCCGACCCGAGGAGATGGTCCTGGCCGAGCACCTCCTCGAGGGTCTCCGGGCGCATCCGGACGGCCAGCGGCGCGTCGGGGCGGGTCGGCGCGAGACCCCCGGTGACGCCGCCGGGTGCGGGTTCCCGGTCCACCGCGCCCGGCGCCTCGAACAGACCGTTCTCCTCGGCCGCGCTGTCGGACGGTCCCAGCCAATCGCTCACGTGCTCGAACCTACCGGGCCCGGCCGGCCCGGCGGCCGGTGGGCGACGGCCGTCGGAACTCTTCGTGAACATCGGTTCGGACCCAGCGCCACCGATTGAACACTCGTCCAGTTTCGGTTGTCATGCAGGCATGTCCACCGACGACTCGCCCCGCCTCACCCGCCGCACCGTGTTGCTGGGTTCGACCCTCGCGGCGGGCGCCGCCGTGCTCGCGGCCCGGACCGCGACCGCCACCGAGCCGGGCACGGCATTCGCCAACGGGGTCGCATCCGGGGATCCGCTGCCCGACCGGGTGATCATCTGGACGCGCATCACCCCGACCCCGGACGCCACCCCCGGATCCGGCGCGGGGGCGCCGACCCGGGTGCGCTGGGAGGTCGCGACCGACCCCGGATTCGCCGCCGTGGTCCGGGCGGGCGCCGTCACCGCGACCGCCGACACCGACCACACCGTGAAGGTGGACGTGACGGGCCTCGCACCCGCGACGACCTACCACTACCGGTTCACCGCACCCGACGGCCAGCGGTCCCGCCCCGGCCGCACCCGCACCGCACCGCACGTGGACGCCGACGTCGCCCGCCTGCGGTTCGGGGTGGTGTCCTGCTCGAACTGGGAGGCCGGGTACTTCGCCGCATACCGGCATCTCGCCGCCCGCGACGACCTCGACGCGATCGTCCACCTCGGCGACTACCTCTACGAGTACGGGCGCGGCGAGTACGGCGCCCGCGGCGGCCCGGTCCGACTGCACGACCCGGCGCACGAGATCGTGACGCTCGCCGACTACCGAATCCGGCACGCGCAGTACAAGACCGACCCGGACCTGCAGGCCCTGCACGCCAGGCAACCGTTCATCGTCACCTGGGACGACCACGAGACCGCCGACAACGCCTGGCGGGACGGCGCCGAGAACCACACCCCCGGGCTCGAGGGCGCCTGGGCGCGACGGTACGCCGACGGCAGGCGCGCCTACCTGGAATGGATGCCGCTCCGCGTGACCCGCCCCGACCAGCCGCTGTACCGGCGGTTGCGGTTCGGCCGGTTGGCGGAACTGTCGATGCTGGACCTGCGCAGTCACCGCTCCGAGCAGGTGTCGGCCGCCTCGGCCGCGGTCGACGCGACCGACCGGACGATCACCGGCGCGCGCCAACTCGACTGGCTGACCGCGGGCATCGTCACCGCGCCGACCCGATGGCGGCTGGTCGGCAATCCCGTGATGATCGCGCCGATCCTGTTGCCGCCCCTGGATGTTCGCACGACGGAGGCGCTCACCCGTGCGGTCGGCGTGCCCCGGGCCGGGCTGTCGTACAACGCCGACCAGTGGGACGGCTACACCAGCGACCGGCGCCGTCTCTTCGACGCGATCGCCGCGGCCGCCGCCCCGAACACCGTCTTCCTCACCGGCGACATCCACTCGTCGTGGGCGGCGGAACTGCCCCTCGACGCCGCGCAGCAGCCCGCGGGCGGCACCGTGGGCACCGAGTTCGTCGTCCCGTCGGTGACCTCCCCCAACATCGACGACCTGCTCGGCGTCCCATCCCGCTCGGCCTCCCCGGCGGTCGAGGCCGCGCTGCGGGCGACGAACCGTCACCTGCGGCACGTCGAACTGGACTCGCACGGGTTCGGGGTGTTCGAGGTGACCGCCGACCGCGCCCAGATGGACTGGTGGTATCTGACCGACCCGACCGATCCGGCGGCGGGCGCCCGGGTCGGCGCGAGCCTCGCGGTCGCGGACGGCAGCCAGCGACTCTCCCCCGCCACCCCGCTGCCGTGACCGCCGCGAACGACGAGGTGACCGTGCACCCCACCCACACCCACCGCACCAACCCGTCCGGGCCGTCCCGGCGCACCGTCCTCGCCGGCGCGGCCGCCCTGACCGGGCTCACCGTGCTGGGCACCGCCCCCGCCCGCGCGACGGCGGCAGGCAGGCGGGCCGCCGCCCCGGACGCGGACGTGTACGTCCTGGTGGTCGACGGGATGCGTCCCGACGAGCTGACGCCGGACCGCACCCCGGCCCTCACCGCGCTGGCCGAGTCCGGCGTCCGGTTCCCGAACGCGTCGGCGATCACCGTGGCCGAGACCCTGCCCAATCACGCGGCGATGATGACCGGGGTGCTCCCGAACCGGAACGGGGTGCCCGCCAACACGATCCACGACCGCGCCGAGGGCGGCACCCGCGAACTGGATCGGCCGGGTGACCTGCTGGCGCCGACGATGCTCGACCGGGTGCGCGCCGAGCGCGGGTGGGTGACGGCGTCGGTGCTGTCGAAACGCTATCTGCATGGCCTGTTCGGCGGGCGGGCATCGGTGGCGTGGGATCCGGTGCCGCAGATCCCGGGAACCGAGCACGCCCCGGACCTGTTCACCACGACGGCGCTGACGCAGATCGTCGCCGAGCATTCCCCGCGGCTGACGTTCGTCAACCTGGGCGACGTGGACCGGGTCGGGCACCTCGACCTGTCCGGGCCGTCGCTGCGGCTGGCCAGGACGCAGTCACTGCGCGGCACCGACGAACTGGTGCGCCGGTTCACCGCGTTCCTGCACGAGTCCGGGCGGTGGGACCGCAGTGTGCTGATCGTGCTCGCCGACCATTCAATGGACTGGTCGGTGCCGACCAGGCTGGTCGGCCTGACCGCGCCATTGGCCGCGGATCCGCTGCTCCGGGGTCGGGTGCGGATCGCGCAGAACGGCGGCGCCGACCTGGTCTACTTCACCGGCGGCGACGACGAGCGGGCCGCCGCGATCACCCGGATCCGGCGGATCGCCGCCGCGGTCGAGGGTGTCGAGTCGGCGTGGGCGGTCGCAGACACCGCGCTCGGGGACCGCGCTGGGGACGTCGCGGTGTTCTGCCTGCCCGGGTGGCGGTTCAGCGACCCAACCCCGATGTCCAACCCGATCCCCGGCAACCACGGGCACGCCGCGACGCTGCCGATCCCGTTCTTCGTCGCCGGTGGTCACCGCGTTGTCGGGCCGCCGCGGATCGACCGGATCCCGGTGCGGACGGTCGACGTGGCACCGACCGTCGCGGCGCTGTTCGGCATGTCCGCCCCGGCGGGCGGCTGGGACGGGGCGGCGCGGATCGGGTGATCCGGGTCGCGTCCCGTCGGCTCAGGTCCAGGCGCTGGCTCAGGTCCAAGCGCTGGCTCAGGTCCAGACGTCGGCGAGCCGGTCGGCGACGTCCCTGGCATGGTCGGCGACGACCGCGACCTGCGCGTGCTCGGCGAACTCGCCGAGCGCGCGCCACCGCGCGGTCAGCGCCTTGGAGCGCGGCGCCGACAGCTGGTGTTCGCGCACCGCGGCGATCCGGGCGTGGTCCTCCGGGAGGAACCAGTAGGTGGACAGCCACACCCACACCAGCTGAGCCTCGAGGAGCCGGGCGTACAGGGTCCGATCGTCGGCGAGGTGCGGCCACATGCCGACAACCTCGGCCCGCCAGGCCTCGACCATCGCCAGCGAGCGCTGCGTGGACAGCTCGAAGCTGCACAGGCAGCCGGGGAAGGAGATGAGCGCGTAGGCGAGGTCGAGGGTGGCGTCCCGGAAGCCACCCCACTCGTAGTCGAGGAATCGGACACCCTCGTCGTTGACGATGATGTTGTCCGGGCACAGGTCGGACGGGCTGAACGCGCGGTGCCGTCCGCCGTCGAACAGGGCGGTCGCGCGCTGCGCCATCTCGATCACCTCCGACGCAGGCGCGGCGCCGAGGTCCCGGTCGAGCATGCCGGGCAGCTTCGGAATCGTCGTCGCGACCTGACCGGACACCGCGTTCCCGAGGTGCGCGACACCGGAGCGGCGCAGCAGCGCGGCGAAGTCCTCCTCCCGACCGACGGTGGCGGCGTGCATGCGCCCCAGCGACTGGGCAAGGGCCATCAGGGAATTGGTGACCGCCGCCTCGTCCTGGCGGACGAGGAGCCGAGCCAGCGGGTCGGCGTCACCGAGGTCGGTGAGGATCAGCAACCGCGCGGACAGGTCGTACGCGATCAGCGAGGGACCGGGACGGCTGTCCGTCGCGAGCGCGGTGGCGAACTGGTAGGAGACGGCCTCCCGCAGGAACGCGGTCTCGGCCACCTCCCCGCCTGCCGCTCCGCCGCGGCCGAGCAGGTCGCCCTCGAACGTGCCGTCCCCGGCGGTGCCGCCCGGGTACCCGGCGACACTGCGGGCGTGCGCGACCTCGGACAGTTCCCGGACCTGCTTGATCACCAGGGTGCGGGGCAGCGAGAACGGGTTCGCCGCGCACCGAACGCGGAGGACGACGGTGCGGCCACTGCCCCCGAGATCGACGGGATCGACGAGGGTCACCGGCGCGCCGGTGCGGCGCTCGAGCAGCCGTTCGGCGGCGGCAACCACTTCGGATACTGGATCAGCCAAGAGTGCGGTCATAGCGCCCAACAACCTACCTGCCCGAGGTGACATCGCGGGGGCACTCCGCGCGGCGGGGAAGGGTGGTTCCCGGACTGCTCCCGAGCCGACCAGCGACAACGGACCGATCCGTCCGTTGCGTAACGAAACGGTCACGGCCCGCGCCGGTGCGGCCCGGGAGCGGCAGGTCAGGCCTCGTCCGGCTCCGGCGTGAAGTCGATACCCGACTCCGTGCGCTGCAGTTCGGTGATCGGGGCAGGCGCCTCGGTGAGCGGGTCGACGCCGCCGCCGGACTTCGGGAACGCGATCACCTCACGGATCGAGTCCATCCCGGCGAGCAGCGCGGTGATCCGGTCCCAGCCGAACGCGATGCCGCCGTGCGGCGGGGCGCCAAACGCGAAGGCGTCGAGCAGGAAGCCGAACTTCTCCTCCGCCTCCTCGTGCGAGATACCCATCACCTTGAAGACGCGTTCCTGAATGTCCTTGCGGTGGATGCGGATCGACCCGCCGCCGATCTCATTGCCGTTGCAGACGATGTCGTAGGCGTAGGCCAGCGCCGAGCCGGGGTCGGTGTCGAAGGAGTCGATCGACTCCGGCTTCGGCGAGGTGAACGCGTGATGCACGGCGGTCCAGGCGCTGTAGCCGAGGGCAACGTCGCCGCCCGCGACGGCGTCGGAGGTGGGCTCGAACAGCGGCGCGTCGACGATCCACACGAACGCCCACTCGTTCGGGTCGATCAGGTCCTGCTTGCGGGCGATCTCGCCGCGGGCGGCGCCGAGCAGTCCCCGCATCGCCTTGGTGGCGCCTGCCGCGAAGAAGATGCAGTCGCCGGGCTGCGCGCCGACGTGCGCGGCGAGGCCCGCACGCTCGGCGTCGGTGAGGTTCTTCGCGACCGGACCGGTCAGCTCCCCGTCCTCGCCGATGAGCACGTAGGCCAGCCCCTTGGCGCCGCGCTGCTTCGCCCACTCCTGCCAGGCATCGAGCTGGCGCCGCGGCTGGCTCGCGCCGCCGGGCATCACCACCGCGCCGACATACTCGGCCTGGAACACCCGGAAGGTGGTGTCGGAGAAGAACTCCATGCACTCGACGAGTTCGATGCCGAACCGCAGGTCCGGCTTGTCGGAGCCGTAGCGGCGCATCGCCTCGGCGTAGGTCATCCGGGCGATCGGGGTGGTGATCTCGTGCCCGATCAGCTTCCACAGGTTGGTCAGGATCTCCTCCGCGAGGAGGATCACGTCGTCCTGGTTGACGAAGCTCATCTCGATGTCGAGCTGGGTGAACTCCGGCTGCCGGTCGGCGCGGAAGTCCTCGTCGCGGTAGCAGCGCGCGATCTGGTAGTACCGCTCGATGCCGCCGACCATCAGCAGCTGCTTGAACAGCTGCGGCGACTGCGGCAGCGCGTAGAAGTTGCCCGGCTGCAGGCGGGCGGGAACCAGGAAGTCGCGCGCACCCTCCGGGGTGGACCGGGTCAGGGTCGGGGTCTCGACCTCCACGAACTGGTGGTGGGCGAGCACCTCGCGGGCCGCCGCATTGACCTTCGACCGCAGCCGGATCGCGTGGGCCGGGCCCTCGCGACGCAGGTCCAGGTAGCGGTGCTTGAGGCGGGCCTCCTCGCCGGGCTGGTCGTCGAGCTGGAACGGCAGCGGGGCGCTCTCGTTGAGGACCTCGAGCTGCGTCGCATTGACCTCGATCGCGCCGGTCGGGATCTCGAAGTTCTGGTTGCCCTCGGGCCGGACCTCGACGGCACCGGTGACCTTCACGCAGTACTCGGCGCGCAGCCGGTGCGCCTGCTCGAGCACGTCATCGCTGCGGAAGACCACCTGCGCGACGCCGGACGCGTCCCGCAGGTCGATGAAGATGACGCCGCCGTGGTCGCGCCGCCGCGCTACCCAGCCGGTGAGGGTGACGGTCTGATCGGCCTGCTCGGCTCGCAACGAGCCGGCGAGATGGGTGCGCAGCACGGGGTTCCTTTCACGCGTCCAGCACGAGATGTCTGGGAGTGGTTGCCCTGTGATCCTACGGAGGTCCCGATCCGAAGACACAATGCGGCGGACCATCACGACCAGCAGCCTTCGTGCCAAGCTGATGCGCACGGATCGGACGCGGAGAGCGAGGGGTGGACGATGACCTTCAACGAGGGCGCGCGGATGGACGGTGGCCGGGTGCGGGTCGGCGGGGGCGGCGGCGGGCGCCGCGGCCCCGGCGGCAAGGTCGCGCTCGGCGGCGGTCTCGGCGGCATCGTGGTGCTGGTGCTGGCCCTGCTGCTCGGCGGCGACCCCGCAAGCCTGCTCGGCGGCGGGCAGTCCGGCACCGAACCGCAGCCCGGCGCCGCGGGCGGCACCCTGGAGAACTGCGAGACCGGCGCCGACGCCAACCGCGACGTGAACTGCCGCGTCGCGTTCACCGCAGCGAGCCTGGACTCGGTGTGGGGCGCGGAGCTCGAGGAGCAGACCGGGACCCGATACGTCGAGCCGGGCATCACCCTGTTCTCCGGCGCGATCAACACCGGCTGCGGCAACGCGACCAGCGACGTCGGGCCGTTCTACTGCCCGGCCGACTCGACCGGCTACTTCGACACCAGCTTCTTCCAGCTGCTCGTCGACCAATACGGCTCGTCGGGCGGACCCCTCGCGCAGGAGTACGTGGTCGCGCACGAGGTGGGCCACCACATCCAGAACCAGCTCGGCGACATCGGACGCGCCCAGGCCGACCCCCGCGGACCCGAGTCCGGCGCGGTGCGCACCGAGCTGCAGGCCGACTGCTACGCCGGGATCTGGGCGCACTACGCCGACAACCAGGCCGGCCCCGACGGCGGAGCACCGTTCCTGGAGCCGTTGAGCAAGAACGACATCCGGGATGCACTGTCCGCCGCGTCCTCGGTCGGCGACGACCGGATCCAGCGGGCGGCGACCGGCCGGGTGAACCCCGAGGGCTGGACCCACGGGTCCGCCGAACAGCGGCAGAAGTGGTTCCTCACCGGCTACCAGACCGGCCAGGTGTCGGACTGCAACACCTACGCCGCCCGCGACCTCGACAACCCGTCCGCGCTGACGGGCAGCTGACGAACGGCGCTACCGGGCGCCGCCGTCGACGCCGTGCGGGCCGTCACCGGTGAGCCCGGCCAGCGCCCGCGGCAGCGGGGCGCGGTGCAGGACGCCGAGCCGTTGGGTCGCTCGGGTGAGGGCGACGTACAGATCGGCCGCACCGCGGGGGCCGTCGGCGAGGATCCGTTCCGGAAGGACGACCAGCACCGCGTCGAACTCAAGACCCTTCGTCTGCGACGGCGGCACCGCACCGGGGACGCCGTCCGGCCCGATGACCACGCTCGTCCCCGCCCTTCCCGACTCGGCACGGACGAACTCGTCGATGGCGACCCCGAGGTCACCGTCCCCGTCGACCCGCCTGGCCCACGGCCGGACCCCGCACGCGCGCACCGATTCCGGCGGCACGACATCGGGCGCGAACTCACCGAGCAGCGCGCCCGCGACCGCCATGATCTCGGCCGGGGTGCGGTAGTTGACCGACAGCGGCCGGTACACCCACCGGCCCGGCACATGCCGGTCGAACAGCGCGGCCCAGGACGACGCCCCGGCCGCCGATCGCCGTTGCGCCAGGTCGCCGACGACCGTGAACGACCGGCTCGGGCAGCGCCGCATCAGTACCCGCCAGTCCATCTCCGAGAGCTCCTGCGCCTCGTCGACCACCACGTGCCGGTAGGTCCAGTCCCGATCCGCCGCAGCGCGGTCCGCGAGGTCCCTGGTGTCCCGTTCGACGAAACGGTCCGCCAACTCTCCCGCGTCGAGCAGGTCGGTCGCAAACAGGTGATCGTCGTCGTCCATGTGGTCGGCGCGACCGACCATCAGATCGAGCACCCCCGCCGCGTAGGTCGCCGCCGCGTCGGCTTCGGCCCTCCGGCGCCGGTCGGCGGCCCGCTCCGCGGCCGGGTCGGTCCCGAGCAGGTCGACCAATTCGTCGAGCAGCGGCACGTCCGACACCGTCCAGGCGTCGCCTTCCTCCCGCAGCAACACCGGGTCCGCTCCCGCGGCAGCGAGCCGGCTCGGTGACGAATACAGCTGCGCCAGCAGTGTTTCCGGCGCGAGCATCGGCCACAGTTCGTCGAGCGCCGCGGTGAAGGCGGCGTGCTCCGCCAGCTCGGCGCGCAGGTCCGCGCGCAGCTGCTCCCATGCCTCACGGTCGGTCCGGCTCAGCCAGCCGCGACCGATCCGCCCGATCGCCCGCTCGGTGAGCACGTACGTGACGATGTCGGTGAAGATTGCGCGGGCGGCGTTGTGCGGCAGGCCGCTTCCCCGCGCCTCCTCCCTGGCCCACGCCGCGGTCTCGGCGTCGATGCGCACCGTCACGTCGGCGAGGTCGAGCGTCACGGGATCCTCCGGCAGTCGCTGCCGGTCGGCGATCGCCGCCGCGAGCACGTCCAGCATCCGCAGCGATCCCTTGATCCGGGCCGTCTCGGGCGGATCCACCGCGGTGACGTGCAGGCCCGGAACCAGGTCGCCGGTGGTCGTGAACACGACGTCGGTCTCCCCCAGCGACGGCAGCACCCGGTCGATGTGGGTCAGGAACGCCCGATTCGGCCCGACGACGAGGACGCCGTGGCGGGCGATCTGCTCCCGCTGCGTGTACAGCAGGTAGGCGACGCGGTGCAGGGCGACCACCGTCTTCCCGGTGCCGGGTCCGCCCTCGATGACGAGCACGCCGGGATGCTCGAGCCGGATGATCCGGTCCTGCTCGGCCTGGATCGTCGCCACGATGTCCCGCATGCCGTCGCCGCGGGGCGCGTTCACCGCCGCGAGCAGCGCATCATCGCCCGCCGCGTCGCCGTCCGGACTGCCGAGCACCTCGTCGGTGTACCCGACCACCGCACGGCCGCGTCCGTGGAACTGCCTGCGCCGCCGCATGCCCTCCGGGTGCGCACCGGTGGCGGTGTAGAAGGCACGCGACGCGGGCGCCCGCCAGTCGAGCAGCAGCGGTTCGCGATCGTTCGCGTCGTCGAGGAGGCCGATGCGGCCGATGTACGACCGCTCCCCGGAGATCGCGTCCAGCCGGCCGAAGCACAGCCCGCTGTCGGCGACGTTCAGGCGCGCCACCTCGGCTGCCAACGTCCGCACCGCAACGTCGCGCTCGACCAGGGTGCCGCCGTTCTCGGCGTCGACCGGGCTGCGCAGCGCGGCGCCGTGCCGTTGCTGCACCCGGGCCCGCTCCGCGTCCAGCCGCGCGTGCAATCCCGCAACGTAGTCCTGCTCGGACCGGAGTTCGTCCTCGTACCCGTGCTGTGACATGCGCCCCCTCGGCGTCGAGAAGTCCGCTGGTTGCGGCTTCGGCGGACGATTCTGCGCCGCACCCCGGGCCTTGCGGCAAGCCCCCGGGTGCGCTATAGGTTGAAGGTGGAAGCAGTCGTCCCCACGCTCGGCGTCAGGTCGAATCCGCGCCGTCCGGCCGCTCATGAACGAGTTCGTAACGGCGCCCGTAGGTTTCGACGATCGCCTGGATGACGGCGACCACTGGGACCGACACCAGCGCGCCGACGGCGCCGAACAGCGACGCCCCGACGATCACCGAGCCGAAGGCCACTGCCGGATGGATCGACACCGTCCTCGACGTGATCCGGGGATGCAGGAGGTAGTTCTCCACCTGCTGGTACGCGGTCCCGAACACCACCACCCACACCCCGTCCATCGGCTGCTGGGCCGCCGCGATGATCGCGGGCAACGCGATCGCCAGGTAGGTGCCGAGGGTCGGGATGAACTGGGAGACGACCCCCGTCCAGATCGCCAACGGCAGCCAGTAGGGCACCCCGATCAGCATCAGGAAGATCCCGGTGGCGACCGTGCTGACGGCGGCAAGGATCAGCCGCGACACCACGTAGCCGCCCGCCTTGTCGACCGAGATCGACCACACCGTGGAGATGATCTCCTGCTGCCGCGCCGGGAACCAACTGGAGATGGTCCGCCTCAGTTGCGGGCCCTCCGCGGACATGTAGAACACGAACAGCAGCAGAGTCAGTCCCTGGAACACGACGCCGACCAGCGACGACACCACCCCGAGGACGCTGGGGGTGTACTTCTGGGCGAGGTCCCGGACCGTCTCCGGGGTGATCTTGATCAGATCCTTGCCGGTCGCGAAGTCGGTTCCGAACGTGCGGTTGGCCCAGTCGGTCACCCGAGACAGCGCGTCGGGCAGCGCGGTCAGTAGCTGCGCCAACTGTTCAGCGAGGAGGGCACCGAAGACCGCGACGAATCCGATCGCGAACAGGATCACCGCGACCAGCACGATGCCGGTGCCCGCGCCGCGCCGCAGCCCCTTCCGTTCGAACCAGTCGACGACCGGTTCGATGGTGACGCTCGCGAGCCACGCCAGGAACAGCAGACCGAGGAATCCGCGCAGATTGTGGAACAGCCAGCCCGACATCTGATAGGCGGCGATCGCGAGGAGAACGTAGACGATCGCGAGCCGGAGCCAGCGGAGATTCGCCCGCCGACCCGCCGCACGGTCCTCGCTCATCGCACCCTCCGCCGTCGGATGGTTCGTGCCGGTGTCCGGAATCTACCCCGCGCTCAGAACAGTGTCAGCGCCTGCGCGCCAGCGCCGACCGGTTCCGGTGGCTGCGCGGCAGGCGCCGGCGGACGCGGGGCCGCGCCACCGAGTCCGTACCGCTCGACGAGGGGCGTCACCCGGTCTCGCAGCCATGCCCGATACTCGGGGGTGACGGTGGCGCCGCGCCCGTAGAGCTGCCGGTATCGGCGGATCAGCGCCGGATGGTGGTCGGCCACCCAGTTCAGGAACCACCCGCGAGTGCTGCCCCTCAGGTGCATCGGGATGACCGTGACACCGGTCGCGCCTGCCTCCGCGATCGCACCGAGCAGGCCGTCCAGGTGCGTGGTCGAGTCGGTGAGATACGGCATGACCGGCGCGACCATGACCGTGCAGTCGAAGCCCGCATCGGTGATCGCCCGGATCAGGTCGAGCCGGGCCCGCGGCGACGGGGTGCCCGGTTCGATCGCCCGCTGCAGGTCCGCGTCGCCGATTGCCAGCGACACCGCGAGTGAGACCGGGACCTGACGGGCTGCGAGGGTGAGCAGTGGCAGGTCGCGCCGCAGCAGGGTGCCCTTGGTGAGGATCGAGAACGGTGTCCCCGACTCAGCGAGCGCGGTGATGACGCCGGGCATCAGCCGGTAGCGGCCCTCGGCGCGCTGGTAGGGGTCGGTATTGGTGCCGAGCGCGACCGGTTCCCCCTTCCAGGATCGGCGCGCGAGTTCGCGGCGCAGCACCGCGGCGACGTTGACCTTGACGACCAGCTGGGTGTCGAAGTCCGCACCCGCGTCGAGGTCGAGGTACTCGTGGGTCGGCCGGGCGAAGCAGTAGCGACACGCATGGGTGCAGCCGCGAAAGGTGTTGACGGTGAACCGGAACGGCAGTGGCGACCCGTCCGGCACCCGGTTCAGCGCGGACTTGCACAGGACCTCATGGAAGGTGACGCCGTCAAACTCGGGGGTCTGCACGCTGCGCACCAGCCCGGCCCGCGCCAGACCGGGGAGGGCGCCGTCCTCGACGTCCGATTCGACGGCCTCCAGCGTCTGTCCCTGCCACCGCATGACCCATAGTCGAACATTCGTTCTAGGTCGAGTCAAGCCTGGCAGGGAATTCGCTTCCCGGGCAGCTACGCGTACAGCAGCGCCTTCCGGTGGGTGATGCTCTCGATGTCGGCCGCGGTCGCATCGATCAGCTGATGCGACAGGTCCGCAAGCGCACGCGCGGTCGCGAGCTCGTCACCGATCGCGGGCACGTCGCGGTCGGCCGGGTTGAGCCGGGCCAAGCCGACGCCGACCAGGTCCGGCCTCCCCTCCGCGTGCAGCCGCGCCTTCGCGCGCGTCCGTCCGTCGTGCTCGTCGATCTCCATGGTCACCGACCACGTCTTCGCATCCATGATGGTCGCCTCCTCAACTCCCTCCCTCAACGATGGCAGCAGCGGGCAGCCACGTCGAGTGCCGGCCGGCGAGTAGCCACAGCCACCATCTCCGGGGCGCAGGATGGACCCATGATCACCGATCCGCCGGGGGCGCGAACAGCGCCGGGCGACTGCCTGTTCTGCGGGATCGCCGACGGCCGAATCGACGCGCACATCGTCCACCGGGACGCGGACACGGTGGCGTTCCTCGACCACAGGCCGGTGTTCGCGGGCCACGTCCTGCTGGTGCCGCGCACCCACGTCCCGGTGCTGGCCGATCTGCCCGCCGACCTGATTTCGCCGGTGTTCACCGCCGCACAACGGCTGTCCGCGGCAATGGTCGCTGGCCTGGGCGCACAGGGATCGTTCGTCGCGATCAACAACACGGTGTCGCAGTCGGTGCCGCACCTGCACGTGCACATCGTGCCCCGCACCACGGGGGACGGCCTGCGCGGCTTCTTCTGGCCCCGAACGAGATATGTCGACCATGCCGAGGCGAGCGCCGTCGCGGACCGGATCAGAAGGGCACTCAGCTGACCACCATCGCGGGCGGCAGCGGGACCACATGGTACGGCTGGCGAAGCATCCTCGACCCGAGGCCCACCCCCCGTTACACTCGTACGCATGTTCGATTCGGGGGATTCGACACAGCGAGACTCGACACCGCGGGACGACGCGACACCGCGAGACTCGGCACCGGCGTCGGGGGTTCTGGCCGGCGTTCCCGAGGTCGAGTGGTCGGCGGTACTCCGCGAGCAGCACGCGGCGATCGCGCGGGCACAGTTCCTCGAGGTCGACGCCGTCGCCACCGTCTACCTGGCGCGGTGCGCGGCCGATGCGAAGCGGGGCTGCAATGACGCATTCCAGGGCGAGTTCGCCGCCGCGGAGGTCGGCCTGGTCTATCGGTGGACCGAGCCGACCGCGCACCGGGTGATCGGCCTCGGGGTCGACCTGCGTTGGCGACTGCACGCCACCTCAGCCGCATTCGCAGCGGGAGCCATCGACCAGGCCCGCGCGCAGACCATCTCCGACGCCCTCACCAACGTCTCCCCGGACCGGGTGGACCACATCGAGCGACTACTCCTCGATGGGTCGGACACCCTGAACACCACGAAGCTGCGGGCCAAGGCGCGCCGCCTGATCGCCCGCCACGATCCCGATGCGGCAACACGCCGCAGGCAGCAGGCCGAGGCCGATCGCGACATCCGGTTCCACGCCAATGAGGACGGGACGTGCACCGTCGACGGCACCCTCCCCGGCCCCGCCGGGCAGATCATCGCAATGCGACTGCGGTCGATGTGCTTCGACGTCTGCGCCGACGATCCCCGCAGCTTCGCGCAGCGCCGCGCCGACGCCCTGCTCGCCCTCGCCACCGACAGTCCGTACCTAGACTGCCGCTGCGGCCGCACCGACTGCACCGCCGCCGGCCGAACGAGCAGCGAGTGCACCACACCGACGCATCACGCCGCAGCACCGTCGTTCACGGCGCGGCCGCTGCCCCCGACCACCGTCCATGTCGGCGTGAACCTGACCACCCTCCTCAGCCTCGACGATCTCCCCGGGTATCTGGCCGGGCACGGCTGGATCGACGCGGACCTCGCACGCGAGCTGTCCGCCGACGGCACCTGGCGGCGGGTCCTCACCCTGACCGACGCCGACCGCGAGGCGATCCTCGACGCCCTCTGCGGACACACCGGGACCGAACCGACGCCGGAACCCGCACCCGACCGCGGCGAGCCATTCCACCCGCCGGACACCCCTGCGCCCGAACCGGTTTCCGATGATGCCTGGCTCGCCCGCCGCCGCGCGGGCAGCCTCCCGCACGGTGCCGTCGTCGGGATCGGGCGCGCCCTGCGCGCCGCCGGAATCACCCCGACCGCGATTCGCGAACGCACCGCGCACCGCCGCGAGCAGCTGACCTATCGCCCCTCGGCGCGCCTCGCCGAGATCGTGCGGACCCGCGACGGCACCTGCCGGTTCCCCGGCTGCAGCGCCCGCGCCGCTACCTGCGACCTCGACCACACCGTCCCCTTCGACCATGCCGACCCCGGGCGCGGCGGCCGCACCGTCGAGCAGAACCTCGCCTGCCTGTGCCGGCGCCACCACCGCCTCAAGACGAGCGGACTCTGGACGGTTCGACAACTTGGCGGCGGCCGGCTCGAATGGACCGCCCCGACCGGGGAATTCGCGACCACGGACCCCGCGGGCGCCTTCAGCGACGACACCGCGACCGTGGGCGCCGCCGACCGCAACCTCGCCGAGTCGTACGGCCTGACCCTCACCGACCCGCTCACCCTCGACCGACTCTTCGACCCGCACCACGGCCGCGGGGTGGAGGCCGACCTCCGCTACGTCATCGACGCCCACCCGCGACCCGGCCCGTCCGTCGTCGTCCCGGCGACGCCGATCGAGGTCGACCTCACGGACCCGACCCGGCCCACCGCCCGCGAGGAGCCGGCACCGTTCTGACCCGACCAGCACCCAACACCCAACACCCTTGACAACGCCTTGTCATATTGACAGTCTGTTGTCATGACTGACACCGTGCACGTCGCCCTCTACGACACGTTCGTCGACTGGGAGATCGGCTACGCCATCGACCACATCAACAATCCGGAATGGCAGAAGACCCCCGGCCGGTACGCCGTCGCCACCGTCGGCGCGACCACCGCACCGGTGACCTCCACCGGCGGCCTGCGGATGCTGCCCGACACCACCCTCGACGACCTCGACCCGCGCGGCAGCGCGATGCTGATCCTCGCGGGCAACAACATCTGGAACACCGACACGTTCACGCCGTTCGCGGAGAAGGCGGGCGAGTTCCTGCGGGCGGGCGTCCCCGTCGCGGCGATCTGCGGCGCAACGGGCGGCCTCGCCCTCGCCGGACTCCTCGACGAGCACGCCCACACCAGCAACGCGGCCGAATTCCTCGACGGCGTCGGCTACGCGGGCGGATCCCGCTACCGAGACGAACCCGCGGTCACCGACCGCGACCTGATCACCGCGTCGGGCATCGCACCGGTCCACTTCGCGCGGGAGATCTTCCGCCGCCTCGACCTGTACGAGCCCGACGTGCTCGACGCCTGGTTCGCCCTATACGGCCTGCGCGACCCGGCAGGCTTCTACGCGCTGGCCAACCGGTGACTGAGCTCCCCCACCAACAGCTCCTCAGTGGCCTCGCGCTGGCGTCGTTCCGCCTCAACGGGCAGTTCCTTGCCGTCGCCGAGGACCTGACGCGACCGGTCGGCCTCACCGCCGCCTGGTGGCAGGTCCTCGGCGCGGTACTGCCGCGGCCCCAGCCGGTGGCCGACATCGCCCGCGACATGGGCATCACCCGCCAGGCGGTGCAGCGGATCGCGAACCTGCTCGTGGACCGCGGTCTCGCCGAGTACCGGCCAAACCCGGCCCATCGCCGCGCCAAACTGGTGGCGGCCACCGAGGAGGGCCGCCGGGCGGTGCGCCGGATCGACCCGGCACACCGCGCATTCGCGCGGCGGCTGACGCGGGAGCTCGACCCGGACGAGCTGGCTAGCACACTCCAGGCAATGCACCGGCTGTCCGCGGTGCTCGACCGGCTCGCCGCGCCCGACGCGGTGGCGGACACGGCGGGACGGTCACCCGATTATGAGGCGTGAGCCGTGATGATGTAGCCGACACATCCCTTGGACGAGAGGCACATCCGTGAGCGACCCATCGAGTGCTCGCCCCGCACCCGTCCGCCACGCCGCCCCGAGCGACCGGTTCGGCAAATTTGTGGAGCGCCGCGACGGCAAGGACTTCCCCTACTACACCGGCGTCCCGGTCGGCTTCACCGTGCAGCAGTGGATCCTGCTGTGGATCTCGGTCGCCGTCGGGTTCGCTGCCCTGGTCACCCTCCCCCAGTCGACTCCCCTCGTCGCCCTGCTACCGCGGATCCTGTTCGTCGCGATCCCGCTGGGCACACTGGCGTACCTGGCTCGCGACCAGTGGAAGGCGCTGTTCCGGAAGGTGAACGGCGCCGACGTGCGCACGATGATCGGGTTCGCCGTCCTCAACCTGGTCGTCACCTCGATCCTCGCCCTGATCGTCAAGGCCCTGTTCGGGACCGCCGAGAATCCCGCCGTCGACGGCTCCGACGGCTGGGGCGCCCTCGACTACGTTGCGTTCTACGCGGGCACCGGCATCCAGCTGGTCGGCGAGGAACTGTTCACGATCATCCCGTTCCTCGCGCTGCTGTACTTCCTCGTCACGAAGGGGAAGCTGCCGCGCACGACGGCCATCGTGCTCGCGTGGCTGATCAGCGCGGTGTGGTTTGGAGCCGCGCACCTGCCGACCTACGACTGGAACTTCGCCCAGGCGCTCATCGTCATCGGCGGCGCCCGACTGGTGTTGACGCTGGCCTACATTCGCACCAAGAACTTGACGGTGTCGATCGGTGCCCACATCATCAACGACTGGGTTCTGTTCACGCAGTCACTGTTCTTCAGCACGGCGCTGATCGCGCTCTGACCCTGCCGCCGCCCACCGACGAGAGCTCGTGCTGCACACCGATCAGTCGGTGAGCCGCACGACCTCCTCGTCGGTGAGGACGGTCTGCGGGACGCGGTTCGCTTCCCTGGCGAGTTGCACGGCCCGGTACAGCGGCCGCTCCTCCAGGCCAGCCCCGCGGGCCTCGGCCCGCAGCTGCGCGATCAGCACCGTGGACATCGCGACCGCGGGCGCCAGCTCCCCCGACACCAGCCCGTCGGCCAGCGCGCGCAGCGGCAGCACCTCGAGCTCGCGGCCGCCGTCGGCGGTGTACAGCGCCAGCGGGACGGTGACCCGGCGGTCGCCGTCCCCTACCCGCAGCGCGACCTGTGACACCCGGCCGCTGCGCACCAGCAGTTCCGCGCTCACCGCCCGCGCGACGTCGACGGACACCGCGCGGAGACCGGAGTGGGCATGAATCACCGTGTCGGTCATCGATGTTCGGCGCCGGGTCGCGGCCAACGCGGACAGCGCGGTCGGAACACCGAGCAGCGACCCGACGAGGGCGCCGACGGCGACCGAGGTGAACACACCGACGATCGCACCGACCACCACCCCCAGCAGGAACGCGAACACCGCCAGCCGGCGCAGCCGCGGCGTGATCAGGCGCGCTGGCACCAGGTCCAGGTCGACCGACCCGCCGTCAGCTGCCGGCAAGGACCGAACCCACCTCGGCGACAACGGCATCGAGCGACACCTGACGCTGGTCCCCGGTCGCCAGGTCCTTGACGCCGATCACCCCATCCTCGATGTCCCGCTCGCCAAGGACGAGGGCAAGCTTCGCGCCGGAACGGTCCGCGGCCTTCATCGCGCCCTTGACGCCGCGCCCACCGTAGGCGAGGTCGACGCGGATGCCCGCAGACCGCAGCTGCGCGGCGATGACCACCAGCGTGCCCTTCGCCTCGGCGCCGAGGGGCACGCCGAACACCTCGCAGCGGGCGGGCGTCGCCGCCGTCTTGCCCTCCGCCTGCAACGCGAGGATCGTGCGGTCGACACCGAGTCCGAACCCGATGCCGGACAACGATTGTCCGCCGAGCTGCGCCATCAGGCCGTCGTAGCGTCCGCCGCCACCGATCCCGGACTGCGCGCCGAGGCCCTCGTGCACGAACTCGAACGTCGTCTTCGTGTAGTAGTCGAGTCCGCGCACCATCCGCGGGTTGATCGTGTACGGCACGCCCAGCGCGTCCAGGTGCGCCAGCACCTCGTCGAAGTGCGCCTTCGCCTCCTGCGACAGGTGGTCGAGCATCAGTGGTGCGTCGGCGGTCAGCTCCTTGATGTGCGGGCGCTTGTCGTCGAGGACCCGCAGCGGGTTGATCTCCGCGCGCCGCCGGGTGTCCTCGTCGAGGTCGAGCCCGAACAGGAACTCCTGCAGCAGCTCCCGATACTGCGGGCGGCAGGTGTCGTCGCCGAGCGAGGTGATCTCGAGCCGAAACCCGTCGAGCCCGAGCCCGCGGAAGCCGGCGTCGGCGATCGCGATCACCTCGGCGTCGAGGGCCGGGTCGTCGACACCGATCGCCTCGACCCCCACCTGCTGCAGCTGCCGGTAGCGGCCCGCCTGCGGGCGCTCGTACCGAAAGAAGGGGCCCGCGTAGCTCAGCTTCACCGGCAGCTGCCCGCGATCGAGTCCGTGCTCGATGACGGCGCGCATCACGCCCGCGGTGCCCTCCGGCCGCAACGTCACCGACCGGTCACCGCGGTCGGCGAAGGTGTACATCTCCTTGCTGACCACGTCGGTGGATTCGCCGACACCGCGCGCGAACAGGCCGGTGTCCTCGAAGATCGGCAGCTCGATGTGGCCGTACCCGGCGAGCCGGGCGGGCCGGGTCAGCCCGTCGCGGACGGCGACGAACTCCGCCGACACCGGCGGCACGTAGTCGGGGACGCCCTTGGGGGCGGAGAACGCGCTGTTTCTGGACTTGCTCACGATGCCTACTTTTCCCTACCGCTACCCGGACAGTCCAACCAGAAACGGGTTCGACGCCCGCTCCTGCCCGATCGATGTCGCGCCGCCGTGGCCGGGGAGCACCGCGGTCGCGTCGTCGAGGATCAGCAGCTTGGCGGCGATCGACGCGAGCAGCTGCTCGTGGTTGCCGCCGGGCAGGTCGGAGCGGCCGATCGACCCGGCGAACAGGGTGTCGCCGGTCAAGGCCAGCGGGACAACGCCGTGCTCGGTGCCGACCGTCGTGCGGAGCACCACCGAGCCCTGGGTGTGGCCGGGGGTGTGGTCGACGGTGATCGTGATGCCCGCGAGGTCGAGGACGTCGCCGTCCGCGAGGTCGATCACCTCGGACGGCTCCCGGAACTCGGCGTCCCCGATCATCGCGGACAGCGCTGCACCGGTGCCGCGCAGCGGGTCGGACAGCATGTAGCGGTCCTCGGGATGGATGTAGGCGGGGATCCCGAACTTCTCGCACACCGGCTGCACCGACCAGGTGTGGTCGAGGTGCCCGTGCGTGAGCAGCACCGCTGCGGGGGTCAGGGACTGCTTGCCGAGGAACTCGATCAGCGGTTCCGCCGCGTTCTGTCCGGGGTCGACGACGAGGCACTCGCTCGCGCCGTCCTGCGCGAGGATGTAGCAGTTCGTCTGGAAGGCGCCGGCCGGGAATCCGGTGACGAGCACGGCAATCGCTCCTCGAGGTGATGGGACAGGTCCGCCGCACAGCCTATGTGTTACGACAGCGGCGCCGTTTCACAGGTTCGGGTGGCAGACTCGGTCACCGACAAATTCGGCGCCGAAACCGGCGCCGCACGTGTGGGTCCAGATCCGGAGGTAGCCAGCAGTGCCAAGCAATGAGCAGCGTCGCCAGGCAGCGAAACGCAAGCTGGAGCGACAGCTCGAGCGACGGGCGGAGCGGGAACGCAAACGCAAGCGGATGACGATCGCGGTGTCCGTCCTCGGCGCCGTCGTCGTGGTCGCGGCGGGTGCGGTGGTGTTCGGGCTGACCCGCTCCGACGACTCCGTCGACACCGCCGCCGACGCCGGTCAGGAACCCACCGAGCAGCCAACGCCGGGCGCGCTGCCCACCGCCCGCGCGGAGGCGCTGCCCGCCACCGTCGACTGCACCTACATTCCCGACGGGCAAACCCCGGCCAAGCAGGCGACCGTGCCGAACGCGACGGCGGTCTCCACCGAGGGCACCGTCACCGTGGACCTGGCCACCGACCAGGGGCCGATCGGCCTGAACCTGGATCGGGCGAAGGCACCGTGCACGGTCAACAGCATGGTCTCGCTGGCGGAGCAGGGCTACTTCAACGACACCCCCTGCCACCGACTGTCCACCGTCGGCCTGAAGATCCTGCAGTGCGGCGACCCGACCGGGCAGGGCACCGGCGGGCCGGGCTACGGCTTCGTCAACGAGTTCCCCACCGACCAGTACAGCCCGGAGGATCCGACGATCGACCAGCCGGTGACCTACCCGCGCGGCACGATCGCGATGGCCAACACCGGCCAGCCCGGCAGCAACGGCAGCCAGTTCTTCCTGGTGTACGACGACTCCCCGCTGCCGCCGATGTACACCGTCTTCGGCACCATCTCCGACGAGGGCCTCGCCACCGTCGAGAAGATCGCCGCCGCCGGTGACGACGGCTCGATGTCCGCGGGCGGCGGCAAGCCCAACACCCCCGTGCAGATCCAGACGGCTACGGTGGCCGCATGATGCGTACCCCGTTGATCCGCACCCTCGCCGCGACGGCCGGCGTCGGCCTCGCGCTGACCGCCGTCGCCTGTTCGTCCGACGACACCGGAACCGACGCCGCCGCGTCGACGACGTCGGCCGCGGCCCGGACGGCGCAGCCGGAGGTGGACATGTCGGTGTACCCGGCGCTGCCCGCGGTCCCGGCGGCGGCAGCGTCGACGGTGTCCTGCGAGTACCCGTCGACGTCGCGGCAGGCCGCGAAGCCGGTGCAGCCGCCCGCGACGACGGACGTCTCGACCGTGGGGACGGCCGCGGTCACCCTGACCACCTCGCAGGGCCCGATCGGGTTGACCCTGGACCGCGCGGAGGCCCCGTGCACGGTCAACTCGTTCGTGTCGCTTGCCGAGCAGGGCTACTTCGACGACACCCCGTGCCACCGGCTGGTCACCAGCCCCGGGCTGCAGGTGCTGCAGTGCGGTGACCCGACCGGGCAGGGCACCGGCGGACCCGGCTACGGCTTCGACAACGAGTACCCGACCACCGTGTACGGCGCGGACGACCCGGCCGGGCAGCAGCCGATGCGGTACCCGCGCGGCACGGTGGCGATGGCGAACTCCGGGCAGCCGGGCAGCAACGGCAGCCAGTTCTTCCTGGTGTACGCGGACTCGGTGTTGCCGCCGCAGTACACCGTCTTCGGCACCATCTCCGACGAGGGCCTCGCCACCGTCGAGAAGGTCGCCGCGGCCGGCGACGACGGGTCGATGTCCGCGGGCGGCGGCAAGCCGAACACCCCGGTGCAGATCGAGACGGCCACCGTCGGCTGAGTGACGCCGCGCGGCCTGAACCGAGCCGATCGCGTTCAGGCCGCGCTGGTCATCCGGTAGACGTCGTACACGCCCTCGACGTTGCGGACCACGTTGAGCACGTGCCCGAGGTGCTTCGGGTCGCCCATCTCGAAGGTGAACCGGCTGATCGCGACCCGGTCCCCCGAGGTGGTCACCGACGCCGACAGGATGTTCACCTTCTCGTCGGCGAGGGCCTTCGTCACGTCCGAGAGCAGCCGGTGCCGGTCGAGCGCCTCGATCTGGATCGCGACCAGGAACACCGACGACGCCGACGGCGCCCACTGCACCTCGATGATCCGCTCCGACTGCCCGCGCAGCGACGACGCGTTGGTGCAGTCGGTACGGTGCACGCTGACCGCGCCGCCGCGGGTGACGAACCCCATGATCTCGTCGCCGGGCACCGGGGTGCAGCACTTCGCGAGCTTCGCAACGGTGCCCTCCGCGCCGGGAACCAGGACACCGGAGTCGGTGCCGCGCCGCGGCCGCATCGGCATCGTCGACGGCGTGGACCGTTCGGCGAGTTCCTCCTCCACCGCGCCGACGCCGCCGAGCTGCGCGACGAGGCGCTGCACGACGTGCTGCGCGGAGACGTTGTGCTCGCCGACCGCCGTGTACAGCGCGGACACGTCGGCGTACCGCAGTTCATGCGCGATCGCGGTCATCGACTCGGCGCTGAGCAGCCGCTGCAGCGGCAGCCCGCCCCGCCGGACCTCCTTGGCGATGGCCTCCTTGCCCGCCTCGAGGGCCTCCTCCCTGCGTTCCTTCGCGAACCACTGCCGGATCTTCGCCTTCGCCCGCGGTGACACCACGAACGTCTGCCAATCCCGGCTCGGTCCGGCGTTCGCGGCCTTCGAGGTGAACACCTCGACGACCTCACCGTTCTCCAGGGTCCGTTCGAGCGCGACGAGGCGGCCGTTGACGCGGGCGCCAATGCACCGGTGCCCGACCTCGGTGTGCACCGCGTACGCGAAGTCGACCGGGGTCGACCCGGCGGGCAGCGTGATCACCTCGCCCTTCGGGGTGAAGACGAAGATCTCCTTGACCGCGAGGTCGTAGCGCAGCGATTCGAGGAACTCGCCCGGGTCGGCGGCCTCCCGCTGCCAGTCCAGCAGCTGACGCATCCACGCCATGTCGTCGACCTCGGCGGTGTCGGAGCCGTGCTTGCCGCGCGTCTCCTTGTACCGCCAGTGCGCGGCGATGCCGAACTCCGCGGTCCGGTGCATCTCGCGGGTGCGGATCTGCACCTCAAGGGGCTTGCCCTCCGGGCCGATGACGGTGGTGTGTAGCGACTGGTACACCCCGTACCTGGGCTGGGCGATGTAGTCCTTGAACCGGCCCGCCATCGGCTGCCACAGCGAGTGCACGACACCGACCGCCGCGTAGCAGTCCCGGATCTCGTCGCACAGGATCCGGACGCCGACCAGGTCGTGGATGTCGTCGAAGTCGCGGCCCTTGACGATCATCTTCTGGTAGATCGACCAGTAGTGCTTGGGCCTGCCCTCGACGGTCGCGCTGATCCGGGACGCGGACAGGGTCGCGTTGATCTCGGCCCGCACCTTCGCCAGATAGGTGTCCCGGGACGGCGCGCGGTCCGCGACCAGCCGCACGATCTCCTCGTACTTCTTCGGGTGCAGGATCGCGAAGGACAGGTCCTCCAGCTCCCACTTGACGGTCGCCATACCCAGCCGATGCGCAAGCGGCGCAATCACTTCCAGTGTTTCGCGAGCCTTGCGGGCCTGCTTCTCCGGCGGCAGGAACCGCATCGTGCGCATGTTGTGCAGGCGGTCGGCGACCTTGATCACCAGCACCCGCGGATCGCGGGCCATCGCGATGATCATCTTGCGGATGGTCTCCGCCTCGGCGGCGTGACCGAGCACCACCTTGTCCAGCTTGGTGACCCCGTCGACGAGGTGCGCGACCTCCTCCCCGAAGTCGCCGGTGAGCTGCTCGAGCGAGTAGCCGGTGTCCTCGACGGTGTCGTGCAGCAGCGCCGCGATCAAGGTGGTGGTGTCCATGCCGAGTTCGGCGAGGATCGTCGCGACGGCGAGCGGGTGGGTGATGTACGGGTCGCCGGACTTGCGCTTCTGGTGCGCGTGCCGTTCCTCGGCGACGTCGTAGGCGCGCTGCAGCGTGGCGAGGTTCGCCTTCGGGTACAGCTCGCGGTGGATCGCGACGAGCGGTTCGAGCACCGGCCTGATCGTGGTGTTGCGCTGTGCCGTGATCCGGCGGGCCAGCCGGGCCCGGACGCGACGCGACGCCGAGGTCGGAACCGCCTGCGCGGACGCGTCGTTCGGCGTCGTACCCCCGGACCCGGACCTGTCGAGGTTCTGCGTCACATCCGTCACCTCCCTACCGATTCGAACTGCTCACCCGCACCAACTTTAGCCCTCAGACCCGCAGCAACGAGGTCAGCGGGCGGTCCGGCAGGCGACCGCGTCCGCGAAGCCCCTCGATCTCGAGGACCACCGCGATCGCGACGACGACGGCACCCGCCGCCTCGAGAAGCTCCGCCGCGGCACCGAGGGTGCCGCCGGTCGCGAGGACGTCGTCGATCACCAGCACCCGGCGCCCGCGCAGGTCGATGCCGTCCGCCGGGATCTCCAGCGTCGCGGTGCCGTACTCGAGCCCGTAGGACTGCGACAGCACCGGCGGCGGCAGCTTGCCCGCCTTCCGGACCGCGAGCACCCCGGCGTCGAGTGCCCGGGCGACGCCTGCGCCGAGCAGGAAGCCGCGGGCGTCGATGCCGGCGACCAGGTCGACGCCGTCCGCGAGCGCGGCCATCGCATCGACCACGTCCCGGAACGCGGCGGCGTCGGCGAACACCGGGGTCAGGTCCGCGAACCGCACCCCTGGCTCGGGGAAGTCATCCACCCAGCGGATCAGGCGGGCGACGTCGGCGGACGCCAGGTCGGTTCGGTCGGTGCTCACCGGAGAAGTATCCACCGGTCCATGTTCCACCCGGCCCCGGCGACGGTCGCGTTCGGTACCGCCGCGTGCATCCCCGCGGCGATCGAGGTGGCGCGCGGCGCCGCGAACAGCGGGAGCGACGGCATCTCGGTCCACAGAATGTTCTCGGCCTCCGTGGTGAGGTTCAGCCGGCTGCCCTCGGCGGTGTCGACCGCCAACTGGTCGGCGATCTCGGTGACCCGGCCGTTGCGGAAGTCGCCGATGTTGGTGCCGTTCCCCGCCGCGAGCGAATACGCGGGCGGCACCACCGAGTCCAGTCCCGCCGCGCCCTGCGCGGACCCGGTCCCGCCGAGCACGGCGTCGACCTGTCCCGCGCCGAGCGCGCCCGGCGTGTAGTCCGGCGATCCCGCGTCCTCGACGGTGATCCCGGCAGGCGCGCACGCCGCGGCGACGTCGGCGACGATCTGCGCGCGGCGCGCATCCGGGGCGAGATAGCCGACCCGGACGGTGATCGGCCCCTGACCCGACGCCGCGAGGGCGGACCGCGCGGCGTCGACGTCGGGCTGCAGGTAGCGGTCTCCGACCACGCCCGCCGCGGTCGGATAGATCAGCATGTCCGGCTGCGCGATCCGCGAGTTCAGCACACCCGATCCCAGCCCGGACGCGATGTCGAAGCCGGGGTGGCCGTACTCGTCGAACAGGCTCTGCCGCGGCACGCACGACGCGAACGCGCGCCGCGCGTCCGCCGACCCGAACACCCCGCCGGTCGCGAGCACGAACTGCTCGCTGCTGCGCGACGGCGCGGTGGTCGTGGTGAAGCCGTCCCCCGGGGCCAGCCCGTCGATCGAGCCCGCGCCGACGTCGATCACGTCGAGTTCACCGGCGGACAGCCGCGCGGGAAGGTCGGAGTTCTTCGGCCACACCACGATCCGGTCGGTGCCCGGCTTGTTCCCCCACCACTTGTCGTTGGCGACGAGGACCACCTCGCCGTCCGGGCCGACAGAGTCCAACCGGTACGGCCCCGACGACGGGAACAGCGCCGGGTCCGCCGGTCCCGGGGTGAGGGCCCAGCCGGTGTTCCAGAATTCGGCGAGCCTGCCGATCGCTTCGGTGTCGCCGCCGTTGAGTGCGCCGACGACGTCGGGCACGTTCGCGACCCGTCCCGCCACGTGCGCGGGCATCAGTGCGGTCGCCCCGAACAGCCCGCGCCAGTCGGCGAACGCGCGGCCCGGCTTGAACACGACCGTCGCGTCCTTGCCGCCCGGCGCGCAGTCGACCCGGTCGATGTCCGCGTAGCCTGCCCGGCTTGCCGCGTGGAACTGCGGGTACCGTCCACTGCCCGCAGCCCAGGCCAACACCATGTCGTCGCAGGTCACCGGGACACCGTCGGAGTAGACGGCGTCCGGATTGATCCGGTAGGCGACGGTCAGGGTGTCGCCGGGCGCGGTCAGCATCGAGCCGACGTCACCGTCGGACAGGGCGGTGCCCTCCGGGCCGAGGTAGCTGAAGCCGGTCAGCACCCGCACGAACGCCTGCCGCGCACCGTCGGCGGCGCCGGCGACGGTGTTCGCGTTGTACGTGCTGACGACGTTGTCGACGGCATACCCGATCGAGGGGACCTGGTCCTCCTGCGTCGAACACGCGGCGCTGGCCCCGACCAGCGCGCAGGCGGCGGCCACCGCGATCCGGTTCCGGACGGCACTGCTGCGCATGTCGCTCTACCTCTTCTTGTCGCGCTTCCCGGTCGGCCGTGCACCCGGCCTCGGGGCAGCGCCGGTGGGCCGCGGCGTCGGCAGCACCCCGGTCGAGCCTGCCAGTGCCGCCCCCGAAACCGGGGCCGACCCGCCGGATCGTTCCGCCCGGCGCGCGTGCACCTTCCTGGTGTGCGCGGCAACCGGCCCCCACCGCTCCTTGATCGACACCAGCAGCGGCGTCGCGAAGAAGATCGACGAGAAGGCGCCGACCACGATGCCGACCAGCTGCACGACCGCGAGGTCCTTGAGCGTGCCGACGCCGAGCAGCCAGACCGCGACGACCAGCAGACCGATCACCGGCAGCACACTGATCACGGTGGTGTTGATCGAGCGCATCAGCGTCTGGTTGACGGCGAGGTTCGCCTGCTCCCCGTAGGTGCGGCGGGTGGTGTGCAGAACGCCCCGGGTGTTCTCCTCCACCTTGTCGAAGACGACGACGGTGTCGTACAGGGAGAAGCCGAGGATGGTGAGCAGGCCGATGACGGTCGCCGGGGTCACCTCAAGACCGATCAGCGAGTACACGCCCGCGGTGACCACCATGTCGAAGAACAGCGCGATGATCGCCGCGATCGCCATGTCCCGCTCGAATCGGATCGCGATGTAGATGCTGACGATCACCAGGAACACCAGCAGCGCGATCAGCGCCTTCTTGGTGATCTGGCTGCCCCAGGTCTCGCTGACGTCGGCGACGCTGATCGCGTTCTTGCTCGGTTCGCCGTTCTTGTCCTCCGGCTGGAAGGCGTCGAACAGGGCGTTCTGCAGTTCAACGGTCTGCCGCGCGTCGAGCGCGTCCGACCGGATCTGAATGGTGGCGCTGTCCCCGGCGCCGACGGTCTGCACCGACACCGGATCCTGGCCGAGCGCCTCCGAGTACACCGCCTCGACCTGTTCGGTCGTCGCCCCCGTCGCCGCCGGGAACTGGATGCGGGACCCGCCCTCGAAGTCGATGCCGAGCGAGAATCCGCGGAAGATCATGCTCAGCAGCGAGATGGCCACCACGGCGGCGACCAGTGCGTAGTAGACCCGGCGCTTGCCGACCACCTCGAACGCGCCGGTGCCGGTGTAGAGCCGGGACAGCAGACCGTGCCGGGGCAGGGTCGCCTCGTCGACGGCGCCGTCGGAGATGTCCGTGTTGTTGCTCATGTTCAGGACTCCTTCGCCTGCGAGGCGGCGACCGCCGTCTTACGTTCGCGTGCCACCTGGCTGACGGCACCGAGGCCGTTGACGCTCGGCTTCGACCAGAACGCCGACTTCGACGCCAGGTGCACCAGCGGATGGGTCACCAGGAACACCACGATGACGTCGAGGATGGTCGTCAGGCCGAGGGTGAACGCGAAGCCGCGCACCTGACCGACGGCGAGCACGTACAGCACCGCCGCCGCGATGAAGCTGACCGCGTTGCCGGACAGGATGGTCCTGCGGGCCCGTGCCCAGCCGCGCGGCACCGCGGACCGGAAGCTGCGACCCTCCCGGATCTCGTCCTTGATGCGTTCGAAGTAGACGACGAACGAGTCGGCCGTCATGCCGATGCCGATGATCAGACCGGCGATGCCCGCGAGGTCGAGGGTGAACCCGATGTAGCGGCCGAGCAGCACCATGATCGCGTAGACCAGCAGCCCGGACAGGACCAGCGACAGCGCGGTCAGGATGCCGAGCATGCGGTAGTAGATCAGGCAGTACAGCAGCACCAGGATCAGACCGATCGCGCCCGCGATCAGGCCGGCCTGCAGCGAGGCCAGTCCGAGGGTCGCCGACACCGTCTCGGCCTCCGACGCCTGGAACGAGAGCGGCAGCGAACCGTACTTGAGGGTGTTCGCGAGTTCCTTCGCGGTGGTTGCGGTGAAATCACCGGTGATCGAGGTGGCGCTGCCCGCCGGGGTCGCGCCCTGCACGACGGGTGCGCTGACGACCTTCGAGTCGAGGGTGAACGCGGCCTGCTTGCCGATGTTGGCCGCGGTGAACTGCGCCCAGGTGGAGCTGCCACCGGACTTGAAGGTGAGGCTGACCTCGTGCCGGGCCTGCTGGGTGTTGAACTGCGAGGTGGCGTCCGAGATCTCCTGGCCGTCGATGATGCTCGGGCCGAGCAGGTACACGGTGGTGCCGTCGGTGGAGCAGGCGACCAGCGGCAGCGCCGGGTCGTCGTTGCCCTGCAGCGGGTCGGCGGCGGAGCAGTCCAGCGACGCCATCGCCTGCTGCTGCACGGCCGGGTCGGTGCTCTGCCGGGTCGCCTTCGCTGCCGCGATCTCCGCGGCGGCCTCGTCGGCCTCGTCCGCGACCGGGGTCTCGGCGGCGGGTGCCGGCGCCTCGGGCTCCGGGGTGTCCGTCGCGGGGACGTCGGGCTCCTGCGCGGGGAACGGGCGGTTCTGCGGGGCCGGGACATCGGTGGCCGGGTCATCGGTGGCCGGAGCGGGCGCCGGGGCCGGGGACTCCGCCGCGGGGGCCTGACCGGACTGCGCCTGGGTGTTCGCCGACACCTGCGAACCGAGCACCGGGCGGATGTACAGGCGGGCCGTCTGACCGAGCGTGCGGGCCTGGGCGCTGTCGTCACCGGGCACCGTGATCACCAGGTTGTCACCGTCGATGACCACCTCGGAGCCGGAAACACCGAGCCCGTTGACGCGGGTCTCGATGATCTCCTGGGCCCGCCGCAGGCTGTCCTGGCTCGGCGTGCTGCCGTCCGGGGTGCGTGCGGTGAGGGTGACCCGGGTCCCGCCCTGCAGGTCGATGCCGAGCTTCGGGGTCGGGGACTTGTCCCCGGTGAAGAAGACGAGCGCATACAGCACGGCGACGATCAGCCCGAAGATCACGAGCGAACGCGCAGGCCGGACGGCTCCGCTGGGTGATGCCACGATCCGTAGTTCTCCTAGTAGCTGGGTGCGGACTGCCCGCCTCGCACGCGACCGCTGCCGAGTGCGGTCACTCGGCAGCGGGGACGATCAGATCATTCCTGATCGAGGCGGCGCTGAGTCTGCTCGGGAGTCTCCTCGACCGTCGAGTCGTCGGTGTCGGCGGCGGCGTTGTCCTGGTCCTCGGTGACGAGTTCCCGGATCACCATGCGCGCCCAGGTGGTCACGACGCCCGGCGCGATCTCGAGGTCGACGGTCGTCTCACCCAGTGCGGCGACGGTGCCGTAGAGGCCCGCGGTGGTCATGATGCGGTCACCGACGTTCAGCGAATCCTGCAGTTCTGCGGTCTTCGCCATCTCCTTCTTCTGGCGGCGGATGCCGAGGAACATCGGCACCAGCAGGACGAGGATGAGGAGCGGGAACAGCAATTCCATCGTTGAAGTCAGTCCTTGAGGTTTGTCGGCGCGACCGGTCCCGTGCGGACCGGCGCAGTACACCAGTGTGCCATTACTCCCACGGCGCCTGCTGTGGTTCGTTCACACGCACCTCTATTCCGCCGGTCGCCGCCTCCGGGGGCGGCGTCAATCCGAGCTGCTCCCAGGCCGCTGCCGTCGCGACCCGGCCCCGCGGGGTCCGGGCGACGAGACCGGCGCGTACCAGGAACGGTTCGCACACCTCCTCGACGGTGCCGGGTTCCTCCCCGACCGCGACCGCCAGCGTCGACACCCCGACCGGTCCGCCGCCGAAGCTGCGGACCAGGGCGCTGAGCACCGAGCGGTCGAGCCGGTCGAGGCCGAGTTGGTCGACGTCGTAGACGGCGAGCGCGGCCCGCGCGACGTCCCTGGTGATGACCCCGTCCGCGCGGACGTCCGCGAAGTCGCGGACCCGGCGCAGCAGTCGGTTCGCGATGCGCGGCGTGCCGCGGGATCGGCCCGCGATTTCCGCGCTCGCCTCCTCACCGAGCCGGACACCGAGAATCCCGGCCGAGCGCAACAGGATTCGCTGCAGCTCGGGCGGATCGTAGAAGTCCATGTGTGCGGTGAACCCGAACCGGTCCCGCAGCGGTCCGGTCAGCGCGCCGGACCGGGTGGTCGCACCGACGAGCGTGAAGGGGGCGACCTCAAGCGGGATGGAGGTGGCGCCGGGGCCCTTGCCGACGACGACGTCGACGCGGAAGTCCTCCATCGCCAGGTACAGCATCTCCTCCGCGGGCCGAGCGATGCGGTGAATCTCGTCGATGAACAGCACGTCGCCCTCGACGAGGTTGCTCAGCATCGCGGCCAGGTCCCCCGCCCGTTCCAGCGCGGGGCCGGACGTCAGGCGCAGCGAGGTGCCCAGCTCGGCGGCGATGATCATCGCCATCGATGTCTTGCCGAGTCCGGGCGGACCGGACAGCAGGACGTGATCCGGGGTGCCGCCGCGCAGCTTCGCGCCGGCCAGCACCAGCTGCAGCTGCTCTCGGACCCGCGGCTGGCCGATGAAGTCGGTCAGCGACGTCGGGCGCAGGCTCGCCTCGACGTCCCCGTCGCCTGCAACGAGTTCGGCGGTGACCGGGGAGGTGTCGTCGTCGGGGTAGCCCGCGTCGTCGGGGAACCCGGTCACCGGGTCTTACCCAGCATCGCGAGCGCGGAGCGCAGCGCCCGCGACGTGTCGGCGTCGGGGTCCGCGGCAAGGACCGAATCGGTCGCCGGTTCGGCCTGCTTCAGCGGGAATCCGAGCCCGACGAGGGCCTCGACGATCTGGTCCCGGATCGGGCCTGCCGCGGGCGCGGAGGTGGGGGATCCGGGGGCCACCGGGACCGCCTCGACCTTGTCCCGCAGTTCGACGACCATCCGCTCGGCGCCCCGCTTCCCGATCCCCGGAACCCGGGTCAGCGCCGACACATTGCCCTCGGCGAGCGCCTTGCGCAGCGCCTCCGGTTCGAGGACCGCGAGGATCGCCATCGCCAGCCGCGGGCCGACACCGGACACCGTCTGCAGCAGCCCGAACAGGTCCCGCGACTCGGTGTCGTGGAATCCGTACAGGGTCATCGAGTCCTCGCGGACGATCATCGCGGTGACCAGTCGCGCCTCGGTGCCGCGCTGCAGCGTCGCGATGGTCGCCGGGGTGGCGTTCAGCCGGTACCCGACACCGGACGCCTCGAGGACCACGTGGTCGAGGGCGATCTCGAGCACCTCACCACGGACGGACGCGATCATCGTGTACCTGCCTTCTTCACCCTGGACCTGTTCAGTTCCGCGAGGCGCGCCTCGTACCGTCGCTTCTGGTCGGCGGCGGCCGCCTCGGCACGTGCCATCCGCTCGATCATCGGCGCCCGCCAACAGTGGCAGATGGCCAGCGCGAGCGCATCGGCGGCGTCCGCGGGCCGGGGCGCCTGCTGGAGACCGAGAATCCGGGTCACCATCGCGGTGACCTGCGCCTTGTCCGCGCGCCCGTTGCCGGTCACCGCCGCCTTGACCTCCGAGGGGGTGTGGAACCGGACGGGCACGCCGCGCTGGCTGGCGGCCAACGCGATGACACCGCCGGCCTGGGCGGTCCCCATCGCGGTCGACACCTGATGCTGCGCGAAGACGCGCTCGATCGCCACGACCTCGGGGCTGTGCACGTCCATCCAGTGACAGGCCGCGTCGTAGACGGCGTTCAGCCGGATCGCCAGGTCCATGTCCGCGGGAGTACGCACCACGTCGACGTCGAGCGCGGTCACCTGCCGCCCGCGCCCGGACTCGACCAGTGCGATACCGCACCGCGTCAGACCCGGGTCGACACCCATCACCCGCACGCGCCCACCTCTCGACAAGACTCACAGCCGCTGCGAACAGCTGTTCGAGAGTATAGGCGCGGGCACCGACACCGGCCGGGACCAACACGACCCCGGCCGGGACGGCCCGACTCAGGCGTCGAGTTCGGCGAGCACCTCGTCCGAGACGTCGACATTGGTGTAGACGTTCTGCACGTCGTCGGACTCCTCGAGCGCGTCGACGAGCTTGAACACCTTGCGGGCCCCGTCGGCGTCGACCGGGACCTCGACGGAGGCGCGGAAGTCCGGGTCGGCGGAGTCGTAGTCGATGCCCGCGTCGACCAGGGCGGTGCGGACCGCGATCAGGTCACCGGCCTCGGACACGATCTCGAACTGCTCACCGAGGTCGTTGATCTCCTCGGCACCGGCCTCCAGCACGATCTCCAGGATGTCGTCCTCGGACCGCCCGGCCTTGTCGAGGACGACGACACCCTTGCGGCTGAACAGGTACGACACCGAACCCGGGTCGGCCATGTTGCCGCCGTTGCGGGTCATCGCGGTGCGCACCTCGCCAGCGGCGCGGTTGCGGTTGTCGGTCAGGCACTCGATCAGCACCGCGACACCGTTCGGGCCGTAGCCCTCGTACATGATCGTCTGCCAGTCGGCGCCGCCGGCCTCTTCGCCTGCGCCACGCTTGCGGGCCCGCTCGATGTTGTCGTTGGGGACCGAGGTCTTCTTCGCCTTCTGGATGGCGTCGTACAGCGTCGGGTTTCCGGCCGGGTCACCACCGCCGGTGCGCGCGGCAACCTCGATGTTCTTGATCAGCTTCGCGAAGGCCTTGCCGCGCTTGGCGTCGATCACGGCCTTCTTGTGCTTGGTGGTGGCCCATTTGGAATGGCCGCTCATACGTGAATTCCCTCTTCCCGTTGGTTGTCGTGGTGCGGGGTGTGTGGGTGCGCCCGCGGCGGCGCGGCGGCCACGGCGGGAAGCACACAGTAGCGCCAGTTTACCCGCGGTCCACCCTGGCCTGGCGAACCATGCCGACGAACAGTTCGTGGATGCGGCGGTCTCCGGTCACCTCGGGGTGGAACGACGTCGCCAGCACCGGACCCTGCCGCACCGCGACCACCCGGCCCGCGGCCGGTCCGTCGGGGACGGTGGCGAGCACCTCGACCCCCGCCCCGACCCGCTCCACCCACGGCGCGCGGATGAACACCGCCCGCATCGGCTCCCCCGCCACGCCCGCGACGTCGAGGTCCTCCTCGAACGAGTCGACCTGACGGCCGAAGGCGTTGCGGCGCACCGTGATGTCGAGCCCGGCCAGGCAGTGCGCGTCGGGGCGGGTGTCGAGCACCTCCGACGCGAGCAGGATCATGCCAGCGCACGACCCGTAGGCGGGCATGCCAGCGCGGAGCCGGGCCCGCAGCGGTTCGAGCAGGTCGAACACCACGAGCAGACGGCTCATCGTCGTCGACTCGCCGCCGGGGATAACCAGCCCGTCCACGCCCGCGAGTTCCTCGGCGCGCCGGACGGTGATGGCCTCGGCCCCGGAGGCCCGCAGCGCGGCCAGGTGTTCGCGCACGTCCCCCTGCAGGGCGAGCACGCCGACCCGCGGCGCGGTGGGGGCGGGGGCGGCGGGTCGGTCGGCGGTGTCGAGGCTCGTCTGCACGGGTCGAGAATACGGACCGGTGTTGGCGATACCGACGGGCATGTCGGTCGATGCTCGGCCCGCGCGCCGCGATGCGTGCGGTGACGGCCGGAGCAGGACCGGCGGCTGATCCCCCGATCGACCGGTCCCGTCAACACCGCGGCCACCGCCGTCAGGTCATCGTCAAGATCGTCGGGATCCGCGGCGGACCGGCCGAGACTCGCCGCATGACCTCCACGCTGCTGATCCGGAAGCCCCGCGACCCCGCCGCGAAGCCGCCCGAACGGCACCGGCTGTCGGTGCCCACCGGCCTCGCGGGCCTGTCCCTGGACGCGATGGCGTCGGTGTCCTATGGGCCGGAGGCAATCGTGCTGGTGCTCGCCGCCGCGGGCGGGGTCGGGCTCGGGTTCACCCTCCCGGTGACGCTCGCGATCGCCGCGCTGCTCGCGCTGCTGGTGGCGTCCTACCGGCAGCTGATTGCCGCGTTCCCGAACGGCGGCGGCGCCTACGCGGTGGCCAGGGCCCGGCTCGGCGACCGCTCCGCGCTGGTGGCCGCGTCGTCGCTGGTGATCGACTACGTGCTCAACGTCGCGGTGTCGGTCGCGGCGGGCGTCGCCGCACTGACCTCCGCGGTGCCCGCCCTGCTCCCCCACACCGTGTGGATCTGCCTGGCCGTCGTCGTCGCCGTCACCGCGCTGAACCTGCGCGGCATCGCCGACAGCGCCCGCGCGTTCATGCTCCCGACCGTGGTGTTCGTCGCGAGCATCGCCGTCGTCATCGTGGCGGGCCTGCTGCGCACGGAGCCGCTGAGCGTCGCCGAGGGCGAGGCCGTCGCCACCAATGTCCAGGCGGTGGGCGTGCTGCTGCTGCTCAAGGCGTTCTCCAGCGGCTGCGCCGCACTGACCGGTGTCGAGGCGATCGCCAACGCGGTGCCCAGCTTCCGCGAGCCGCGGGTGCGGACCGCGCAGCGAACCGAGGTCGCCTTGGGAATCCTGTTGGGCACCATGCTGATCGGCCTCGCCGTCCTGATCGGCAAGTTCTCCCTGCACCCGGTCGAGGGCAGCACGGTGCTCGCGCAGCTCACCGAGGCCGCACTCGGCCGCGGGATCGGCTACTACGTGGTGCAGTTCGCCACCGTCGTGCTGCTCGCCCTCGCCGCCAACACCTCCTACGGCGGCCTGCCCACCCTGCTCCGGCTGCTCGCCGACGACCACTACCTGCCGCACCGGTTCGCGGTCCGCTCGGCCCGCGAGGTGTACCGGTACGGGGTGCTTGCGCTCGGCGGCTGCGCCGCGGTGCTCGTCGTCGCTGCCCGCGGCAACATGAACGCCCTCGTTCCGCTGTTCGCGATCGGGGTGTTCGTCGGGTTCACCCTGGCCCAGGCCGGGCTGGTCCGGCACTGGGTGACCGTGCGCAGCAGCGGCTGGCGGTGGCGGGCGGCCCTCAACGGGCTCGGCGCAACGACCACCGCCGCCGCCGCGCTCGTCACCACCGCGATGAAGTTCACCGAGGGCGCCTGGCTGATCGTGGTCGCGCTGCCCGCGCTGGTCCTGGCGATGGGCCGGGTGCGGGCCGCCTACACGGCCCTCGGCGTGCGGCTGCATCGCGGCGAGGTCCCGGGCCCGCCCACCCGCCGGGCGGGCACGATCGTGGTCGTCCCCGTCGCGGAGGTCTCGGAACTGAGCCGCGAGTCGATCGACACCGCACTCGCGTTCGGCGGCGACGTCGTCGCGGTCCGGGTCTGCCCGGCTGGTGAGTCCCCGAGCGCGTTCACCCGGGCGTGGGAGGCCTGGCATCCGGGTGTCCGCCTCGACCTTATCGACGGCGGCACCGAGGGGGTCGCCGCGCCGCTGACCCGGTACATCACCGAACACTTCGCCGGACGGCGGGTCGTCGTGGTCATCGGCGAGGTCGAGCCGGCAGCCGCCTGGCAGCGGATCCTGCCGACCGGGAACGGCGCCGACCTCGATCGCGCGCTGCGCCGCAACACCGACGCCGTGGTGTGCCGGGTGCGGCTGCGGCTCAGCCACCCTTGAGCGAGTTCTACCCGGCAGGGATGCACTCACTCACGACGCTCGATACCCGTGGGCACCAATTCACATGCCCATGCATGTACTCCCCAGATCGATGCCGCGCCCGACGTCGACTTTGAGTTCCTTCCAGCCGGGAGCCGGGCCTGACACCCCCGCATACAGGGTGTGCTCGCCGGTTGTTGCCGGTGTCCAATCGATCGTTGCGACGTCGCCAGCCTTCACACCTGCACCAAGGGCTGTGGCGCCATCGCGAAAGAGGATCGGGGCTGCGGGCGGGACGTTCGTGAGCGAGGCCGTGAGCTCGTAAGGGCAGCCCGTTCCTGCCTTGCCGAACTTCGAGATCGAGAGATCATCGACACCGGCGGCCGCGGTACCGGGGAACCCGAGGCCGATGACGGTGACCGCGCCGGCGGCGGTCACGATGCGCAGGAAGCTGTTGTGCCTCATGATGTGCTCCTCACAATGGTCGGACCCTCACTGTGGCAACCGCCGCCGGGATGCACCTCCTACGAATGCATGAGATCGCCGGAGCGCCCCTCCGTCCATCCCAGCGAACCGAGGATCCGCACCAGTTCGCTCTGCCGGGCGGTACCGGTCTTGGTGAAGACGTGTTGGAGGTGAGTACGAACCGTGGTCGACGACACGTGCAGACCCGCGGCGATCCCGCGCAGGGTATAACCACCCGCAAGCAGGCTCGCCACCCTGGCCTCCGACGGAGTCAGTTGGAACACCGTGCACAACATTTCCGCGCTGACCACCGGGGTGCGCTCGCCGTCAACCACCGTGATCATCGCGAGCCCGCCCCCGACAGCAGCGCGACGCATGGGGACGACCTGCACGACCAGGGGCCGCGTGCCCGTGGGGTGCGGGACAGTGACCACCGCGCCGGACGGCCCGCTGCTGCCTGCACCGCTCGTCGCCCTCTCAACGGCATGCCGGAAGTGCTGTCGGCACGACGACGGACCGTCCGCGCACACCATGCCCCAGGAGTCGACATGCAACCCGCCCTTACCGTCTAGCAGGTCCCGCGCAGCCGAGTTCGCATGCAGCACTTCGCCCGTGGAGCAGACGATGAGGACCGCATGGGGTGTGTTCTCGAGAATCTCGACGACACCGTCCCGGATGGTGTCGGCCTCCTCGATCCTCGCCTGCGCGGCCAACGCCTGCCGCAGATGGGGGACGAGTATCCGGACCGCCGCGAGTCGATCGCGGGTTGCGAAGGCGTCCCCGGTGAACGGTCTGGTGACAACGAGTGTGGTCGCGCACGCAGCGGGATGCGGGCGGCCGAGGTTGACGAGGATCCCGTCATCCATGCCGTGGCGTCGCGACCACTCGACGTGAAAGGGGTCTGCTGGCCGGCTACCGACCAGGTCGGTTCCGGACCAGATCGATCCGACCGGGCTCGCCTCCACCCATGGCAGGACCGGATCGCGGCCACCGTAATGCCGGTCGTAGCTGTCCTGCGCCTCCGGGTCCAGCACACCAGAGCGAATGCGCCGCCCGTCGAGCGACGCTGTCACCAACCCGCCCGCAGGCGCGTCGAGGACTCTGAGCAACCCGGTGACGATGTCGAGCCAACGGTCGGGATCCCCGATCGTCGCGTAGATCTGCTCAAGTAGCTCCGCGGTCCGCATCATGCCGAAACATCGGGTCGTGTCAGGGGACCCTGTTCGACTATAGGCGCTGGGCGGTCGAAATCAGTCCCGCATGAGGCGGGTCATGCCCTCCTGCACGACGGCGGCGACGATGGTGCCGGACCGGTCGAAAATACGGCCCTGCGTCAGTGCCCGCCCAAAACCGGCGGACGGGGACGACTGGTCGTACAGCAGCCACTCGTCCGCCCGGAACGGGCGCAGGAACCACAGGGCGTGGTCCAGCGACGCCTGCTGGATGCGGACACCGGCGTGCGGCACCTGCGCCGACCCGAGCAGCGTCATGTCCGACATGTACGCGAGGGTGCAGATGTGGAAGACGGGGTCCTCGGGCAGGGTCCGCCGGTAGCGGAACCACACCTGCTGCTGGGCGGGCACCCCGGGGCGGCGGGTGATGACCTCCTGCGGCACGAACCGCAGGTCCCAGTCGGCCCACTCCCGGAACTCCCAGGACAGCTCCTCCAGGGACAGCGCCGTGTCCGGCAACTCGTCGGGGTCGGGCACCGGCGGCATCGTGTCGCCGTGCTCGATCCCCACGTCCCCGACGTGGAACGAGGCCGACATCGTGAAGATCGCCTGACCGTCCTGCACCCCGGTGACCCGGCGGGTGCAGAAGGACCGTCCGTCGCGCACCCGGTCCACCAGGAACACCGCCGGAATGGTCGGGTTTCCCGGCCGCAGAAAGTAGCCGTGCAGCGAATGGACCCGGAACGCCGGATCCACGGTCCGGACCGCGGACACCAGCGCCTGACCGGCCACCTGGCCGCCGAACGTGCGGGTCAGCATCGTCTCCGCCACGATCCCGCGGAAGATGTCCTTCTCGAGCTGCTCGAGTTCGAGAATCTCTTCGATCGACGACATGCCGCTCAACCTAGCAACGACGCGGCCCCGCATCGGTGCACGACGCGCGTCGCTGCGCTCGCCTTCCGATGCGGGGCCGTGTGGGGAATCAGCGGTGGGTCACCACCCGCGCTCGGCGAGCCGGTGCGGCTGTGTCAGGGGCCGCCCTCGGCCTGCGAATGCAGTCAGCTCACCACCCGCGCTCGGCGAGCCGGTGCGGCTGTGTCAGGGGCCGCCCTCGGCCTGCGAATGCAGTCAGCTCACCAACCGCGCTCGGCGAGCCGGTGCGGCTGCGGGATCTCGTCGACGTTGATGCCGACCATCGCCTCGCCGAGGCCGCGGGAGACCTTCGCGAGCACGTCCGGGTCGTCGAAGAAGGTGGTGGCCTTCACGATCGCCGCGGCCCGCTCGGCGGGGTTGCCGGACTTGAAGATGCCGGAGCCGACGAACACGCCCTCGGCGCCGAGCTGCATCATCATCGCCGCGTCCGCGGGGGTCGCGATGCCGCCCGCGGTGAACAGCGTGACCGGCAGCTTGCCCTCCTTCGCGACCTCAACAACCAGCTCGTACGGTGCCTGCAGCTCCTTCGCCGCGACGTACAGCTCGTCCTCGCTCAGCGACCCGAGACGCCGGATCTCCGCGCCGAGGGTGCGCATGTGGGTGGTCGCGTTGGAGACGTCGCCGGTGCCCGCCTCGCCCTTGGAGCGGATCATCGCCGCGCCCTCGGTGATCCGGCGCAGCGCCTCGCCGAGGTTGGTGGCACCGCACACGAACGGGACGGTGAACTTCCACTTGTCGATGTGGTTCGCGTAGTCGGCCGGGGTGAGCACCTCGGACTCATCGATGTAGTCGACGCCGAGGGACTGCAGGATCTGCGCCTCGACGAAGTGCCCGATCCGGGCCTTGGCCATCACCGGGATCGACACGGCGGAGATGATGCCGTCGATCATGTCCGGGTCCGACATCCGGGACACGCCGCCCTGCGCGCGGATGTCGGCCGGAACGCGCTCGAGCGCCATCACCGCGACAGCGCCCGCGTCCTCGGCGATCTTGGCCTGCTCGGGAGTGACGACGTCCATGATGACGCCGCCCTTGAGCATCTCGGCCATCCCCCGCTTGACGCGGGCGGTACCAGTTGTGGGGGCGGTATCGGGGGTGCTCACGGCAAACTCCATCGGTAGTGGCTTCTCACTCGGAACCGTCCCGGACGCGGGCTCGAAGCTCGGCCCCCCGCCGGTCGTGAAGACGATCCTAGTGCCTCAGCGAATGGACCGGACCTCGGGCTCACCCGGCCGGGCGAGCACCGCGTGCACCTCCGCGACCAGGTCGGGCAGGTCCTCCGGATAGACCACCTCGCCGCCCGCCGCGACCGCCCGCATGTCGTCCGGGCTGCACCACCGGTGCCCGGAGATCGCGCGCCGCTCCAGCTCGGTGAAGCCGCCGCGCTGCGGCGTGAACGCGGTCCGGCGCAGCGCGAAGAACAGCTCCTCGGATCGGATCACGTCGCCGTCGTACGGGAACACCGCCACCCGGCGCCAGATCGGGCCGCGCAGTTCGTCGGCGGCGACGACGAGCCCGGTCTCCTCCCTGACCTCGCGGACCGCGGCGCCGCGCAGGCTCTCCCCCGACTCGACGCCGCCGCCGATGGTGAACCAGAAGTGCACGTCCGGCACCTGCGGGTCGTGCCCGCGCAGCAGCAGCACCCGGCCGTCGTCGTCGACCAGCACCACCCGCGCCGAGGTCCGCATCTCGTCGACGCCCTGCCCGGCGCCGGCCGACGCGGTGGTGCGTTCGGCGATCTCGAAATAGGTGGGCAGCGGTGCGGTTCCGCCGAGATGCAGCCAGCGCACCGGCCGCCGGGTGCGCAGCGCGAGGGTGTCTCGGACCGCGTCGTTGTGGAACCGGCGCGCGATCAGCACCCGCGCCTCCGCGTCGGCGAGCTCCGCCACCAGCTGCGGCGCGAGGGCCTGCCCGGGCACCGCGGCCAACGCCGCCGACAACTGATTCTCGGCGGACTCCCGGTCCGCCCGGTCCGCCCGTTCGGCGCGGTCGGCCAGCTCGCGCAGCCGCTGCCCGCCCAGCTCCGGCGGCGGCGCCGACCCGAACGCGTACCCGGTCGGCACCACCGCCGCGGCGACGGCCCGTGCGACGACGGCCCGGCGGGCCAGCGCCGAATCGAGTGCCTGCCAGGACAGGTCGGAGCGGACGTGCAGGCGGTCCAGCCGATTCGCGGTGCCGTACGCCCACACCCCGATCGCGACGAGGACCGCGACGACGAGGGCGACGACCAGGATCGTGGTGGCGGACAGGGTCATCAGGCCTCCACCCGCACGGGCTGGGCGCCGACGGTCACGGTCTCGTACACCCGCAGGATCTGCTCGGCGACCACCGGCCAGTCGTACTCGGCGACCACCTCGGAGGCGACGTCGACCAGTGCGCGGCGCTGGTCCGGGTCCGAGAGCACCCGGTCGATCGCCGCCGCCAACGCGGCCGAGTCCCCGATCGGGGTCAGCAGGCCCGCGGTGCCGTCGCGCAGCACGCGCCGGAACGCGTCGAGTTCGCTGGCGACCACCGGGACGCCCGCGGCCATCGCCTCAACGAGGACGATGCCGAACGACTCGCCGCCGAGGTTCGGCGCGCAGTACACGTCGACGCTGCGCAGGGCGGACGCCTTCTCCTCGTCGGTGACCTGCCCGAGCAGGTGCAGGTGCCGCGCGTACCGGCCCGCCTCCTTGCGGAGCCGGTCCTCGTCGCCGCGGCCGACGACCAGCACCCGCAGGTCGGGGTGTCGCTGCACCAGCTCGGGCAGCGCCCCGAGCAGCACGGCCATGCCCTTGCGCGGCTCGTCGTAGCGGCCGAGGAACAGCACCGTCCCGCCCCGGCGCGGATAGCCGTCGAGCGGTGCGGCGTTCGCGAACGCGGGCACGTCGACACCGTTCGGGATTTCGACGGCGTCCGAGCCGAGCGACTCCACCTGCCAGCGCCTGGCCAGCTCCGACACCGCGATCCGGCCGGTGATCTTCTCCAGGTACGGCTGCAGGACACCCTGAAACGTGCTCAGCACCAACGATTTCGTCGTCGATGTGTGGAAGGTCGCGACGATCGGACCCTCCGCGATCTTCATCGCGAGCATCGACAGGCTCGGCGCGTTCGGCTCGTGGATGTGCAGGACGTCGAAGTCGTTGTCGGCGATCCACCGCCGCACCCGCGCGTACGACACCGGCCCGAACGTCAGACGGGCGACGGACCCGTTGTACGGGATCGCGACCGCCCGGCCCGCGGACACCACGAAGTCGGGCAGGTCGGTGCCCTCCGAGGCGGGCGCGAGCACGCTGACCCGGTGTCCCCGCTCGATCAGCACCTGCGCGAGCTCGACGACGTGCGCCTGCACTCCCCCTGGGACGTCGAACGAGTACGGGCACACCATCCCGATCTTCACGTCACGACTCCATTCGGGCCAGGCGCGCCTCGGACAGGTCGGCGAGCCACAGCGGCTGCAGCATGTGCCAGTCCGCGGGGTGGGCGGCGATGTTCACCGCGAACCGGTCGGCGAGGGCCTGCGTCGCGGCCTGCACCCCGCCGCCGGTATCGATCGGGGCGCCGACCGAGAACCCCCAGTCGTCCCCCTCGAACCAGCAGTGCACGGGCAGCAGCGCCGCCCCGGTCTCGATCGCGAGTTTCGCTGGCCCGGCGGGCATCCGGGTCGGTTCCCCGAAGAACGTCACCGGCACCCCGCGCGCGGCGAGGTCACGCTCGCCGAGCAGGCACACCACCCGGTTGTCCCGCAGCCGGTCCGCGAGCTGACCGAACGGCGGCGCCTCCCCGCCGCTGAGCGGGAAGATCTCGAAGCCGAGGCTTTCCCGGTACGCGACGAACCGCTGGTACAGCGACTCCGGCTTGAGCCGCTCGGCGACCGTTGCGAACCGGCCGTGCTTCTGGACCAGCCAGACCCCTGCCATGTCCCAGTTCCCGGTGTGCGGCAACGCGAGCACGACACCCGCGCCCGCGGCGAGACCAGCCTCGAGGTGTTCCTGCCCCTGGATCTTCGAGTCCAGCCGCCGACCCAGTTCGGCCTGGTCCATCGACGGCAGCCGGAACGCCTCCCGCCAGTACCGGGCGTAGGACCGCACCGACGCCCGGATCAGCTCGTCCGGCACCCGATCCGGCGGCACCCCGAGCACGCGGGCGAGGTTGCGCCGCAACTGGTCCGGCCCACCGCGCCGGGTGGCGAGGTCGGCTCCGAGGTCGAACAGCCGGGTCGCGACGCGGTCGGGCAGCGCCCGGACCAGGCGCCAACCCGCCGCGTACCCCAGATCGCTCGCCCGTTCCCCGAGGCTCACTGTGCCTCGCCATCGGGTGCGGCGATCGGCAGCAGGTCACGCGCACCGGGCGAGTTCCGCACCGCAAGCACCCGCTGAAACACGGTGATGACACTGGCGACGGCGAGCAGCCACATCGCCACGTACACCGCCCATTCCAGCCATCCGATACCGAAATGCCCCGCAATACCGGTCAATCCGGCCCCGACGAGGACGATGATCAGCCGGTCCGGCCGCTCGATGAGTCCGCCGTCGGCGGACAGGCCGCTCGCCTCGGCGCGCGCCTTCGCGTACGAGATCACCTGCGAGGTCACCAGGCAGATCAGCGTCGCGACCAGCAGTGAACGGCTGCCCTCGTGGTACACCGCCCACCAGGCGAGGCCGGCGAAGATGGCGCCGTCCGCGATCCGGTCACAGGTGGCGTCGAGCACCGCCCCGTACCGGGTGCCGCCGCCGCGGGCCCGGGCCATCGCCCCGTCCAGCATGTCGAACATCACGAAGAACCAGATGAGCATGGTTCCCCAGAACAGGTGCCCGGACGGGAACAGGGTCAGCGCGCCCGCCACGCTGGCGACGGTGCCGAACACGGTCACCACGTCCGGTGTCAGCCCGGTGCCGATCAGCGCCCGCCCCATCGGCGCGGTCACCTTCGACACCGACGCCCGCCCGAGAATGCTCAGCATCTCATTCGCCTCCGCTGCCGGTGATCGGCTCCTGCCACGCGGCCGACAGCAGCGCCCTGGTCTCACGCAGCAGCTGCGGCATCACCTTGGTGCCGCCGAGGACGGTGATGAAGTTGGCGTCCCCGCCCCACCGCGGGACGATGTGCTGGTGCAGGTGCTCGGCGAGCGACCCTCCTGCTGCCGCACCGAGATTCAGACCCACGTTGAACGCGTCCGGTCGCGACACCCGCTTGATCACGCGGATCGCCTGCTGGGTGAACGCCATCAGCTCGGCGGACTCGCCCGCGGTGAGATCCTCGAGCGCCGCGACCCGCCGGTACGGCACGACCATCATGTGCCCCGGGTTGTACGGGTACAGGTTGAGCACCGCGTAGACGTGCTCGCCGCGCGCGACGATGAGGCCCTCCTCGTCGCTCATCTTCGGGATCGCGGTGAACGGTCCCTCCTCCGACGTCGCCGCCTTCGGCGACTCGGCGATGTACGACATCCGGTGCGGCGACCACAGCCGCTGCAGCCGGTCCGGGTCGCCGGGCCCGGTGTCCACCATCGACCCCTCGGGCTGGTCGGGTGTCCCACTCATGTGAGGTCCCCGACGAGGTCCGCGGTCGGCGACGAGTTGTCGCGGCGGGCAATCCAGTCGGTGATCACCGCGATGGCCTTCGCGACCGGCACACCGTTGACCTGGGTGCCGTCCCGGAAACGGAAGCTGACCGCACCGGACTCGACGTCCCGCTCGCCCGCGAGCAGCATGAACGGCACCTTCTGCGTGGTGTGGGTGCGGATCTTCTTCTGCATCCGGTCGTCGCTGGCGTCGACCTCGGCGCGGATGCCCGCCTTGCGCAGGCCGCCGACCACGTGGTGCAGGTGGTCCTCGAACGCCTCCGCGACCGGGATGCCAACCACCTGGAGCGGGGCCAGCCACGCCGGGAACGCTCCCGCGTAGTGCTCGGTGAGCACACCGAAGAACCGTTCAATCGACCCGAACAGCGCACGGTGGATCATCACCGGGCGGTGCTTGGCGCCGTCGGTGCCGGTGTATTCGAGCTCGAACCGCTCGGGCAGGTTGAAGTCCAGCTGGATCGTCGACATCTGCCAGCTGCGACCCAGCGCGTCCTGCACCTGCACGGAGATCTTCGGACCGTAGAACGCGGCCCCACCCGGGTCCGGGATCAGGGTCAGGCCGGAGGCCTCGCCGACCTCACGGAGCGTCGCGGTGGCCTCCTCCCACAGCGCGTCGTCGCCGACGAACTTGTCCGGGTTCTTCGTCGACAGCTCGAGGTAGAAGTCGTCGAGTCCGTAGTCCTTGAGCAGGCCGAGCACGAACTGCAGCGTGGTGGTCAGCTCGTCGCGCATCTGCTCCTTGGTGCAGTAGATGTGCGCGTCGTCCTGCGTCATGCCGCGGACCCGGGTCAGTCCGTGCACGACGCCGGACTTCTCGTAGCGGTAGACGGACCCGAACTCGAACAGCCGCAGCGGCAGCTCCCGGTACGACCGGCCGCGGGACCGGAAGATCAGGTTGTGCATCGGGCAGTTCATCGGCTTGAGGTAGTACTCCTGGCCCGGCTTGCGCACGGTGCCGTCCTCGTTGAGTTCCTCGTCGATGTGCATCGCCGGGAACATGCCGTCGCGGTACCAGTCGAGGTGACCGGAGACCTCGTACAGGTGTCCCTTGGTGATGTGCGGCGAGTAGACGAACTCGTAGCCCTCCTCGACGTGCCGCTTGCGGGAGTAGTCCTCCATCTCCTGCCGGATGATGCCGCCCTTGGGGTGGAACACCGGCAGCCCGGAGCCGAGCTCGTCGGGGAAGGAGAACAGGTCGAGTTCCGCACCGACCTTGCGGTGGTCGCGCCGCTCGGCCTCGGCCAGCAGCTCCATGTGCTCGTCGAGCGCCTCGCTCGATTCCCACGCGGTGCCGTAGATGCGCTGCAGCTGCGCGTTCTCCTGGTTGCCCCGCCAATACGCGGCGGAGCTGCGGGTGATCTTGAACGCCGGGATGAACTTGGTGGTCGGGAGGTGCGGGCCGCGGCACAGGTCCTTCCAGATCACCTCGCCGGTGCGCGGGTTGAGGTTGTCGTAGATGGTCAGCTCGGTGCCGCCGACCTCCATGATCTCCGGGTCGTCGATCCCGGACTTGTCGCTGATCAGCTCGAGCTTGAACGGCTCGTTCGCGAGTTCGACGCGGGCGTCCTCGATGTCGTCGACGACGCGGCGGGAGAACCGCTGCGCGTCCTTGACGATCTTCTTCATCCGCTTCTCGAGGCGGGTGAGGTCCTCGGGGGTGAACGGCTCGGCGACCTGGAAGTCGTAGTAGAAGCCGTCCTTGATCGGCGGGCCGATGCCGAGCTTCGCGTCCGGGAACTCCTGCTGCACCGCCTGCGCGAGGACATGCGCGCAGGAGTGCCGGATCACGCTGCGACCGTCGTCGGTGTCGGCGGCGACGGCCTCGACCTCCACGTCGACGTCCGGGGTCCAGGACAGGTCCTTGAGGGTTCCGTCGGCGTCCCGCACGACGACGACGGTGTCGGGGCCCTTGGTCGGGAGGCCGGCCTCACGGACCGCCGCACCGGCGGTAGTCCCGGCAGGCACCCGGACGCGGGCGGCTGGGGCTACGGATGCAGGCGTGGTCACGGCGATGTGCTCCTCGGTGTACGGGCCGACACGACGTCGGCACGGCAGATGAGCCCTCATGCTATCGGCACCGCCGACCGTTCGGCCCGTACACCCGGTCCGGTGCGCCTACAGGCCCGCCAGCCGCGCGGCACGCACCTCCGGCCGCTGATGCGGGCAGCTGACGCACTTGGCCCGGTCGGCGGCACCGGGATCGGCACCGGCGACCGCCGCGGGCGCGCGGTAGATCAGGCAGCACGACGTGCGGCGCAGGAACCTGCGCGGACCGACGTCGACGAACCTCGGCACCGGGAGCGGCGGCCCGATCAGCTCCGCGAGCCGGACCGCGAGCGCGCTGCCCGCGGCGGGCGAGCCGAGCCCGGCCCCCGCGTCGAGCGCCCGGTTCCCGAGCGAGTCCGCGGCGATCGCCCACAACGCGGGCACACCGGCGCCGCTGGCCTGCGCCAACGCGGCGATGATCGCCTCGAGGGTGTCCCGCAGGCCGGCGGCCAGCTGCTCCGGTCCCCGCACCGTCGCCTCGGTGTGCAGCGCGTCGAGGTAGCCGTCGGGGCGCAGCGTCGCGGTGGCGTGCGCCAGCGCCGGGTCGGGCGCGACCCCGGCGCGCAGCAGTCCGGTGGTCGCGGGCGCCAGCAGCGTCGAACTCGCCGAGTACCACCACAGGGTGCCGTTGACCCTGCGGTCCCGGCAGGTCCACCGGCGTCCGGTGTCCGCGATCCGGGCGTCGAGCCAGTCCGCGTCGGTGAGCAGCGTCGCCCTCATCGCGCCTCCACCTCCTCCTCGGCCAGCCCGGTCACCGACAGCGACCGGGCCCCGGTCGCCGGGTCGGTATGCACGGATCCGAGTATCCCGAAGACATCGGCAAGCAGCGGCCCGTCGAGTACCAGGGCGGGGTCACCGGCCCCGACCACCGCGCCGTCGTGCAGGACCGCGATCCGGTCGCAGTACTCGACGGCGAGCCGCAGATCGTGCAGCGTCACCACCACGGCGAGGCCCTCATCGGCCAGCCGCCGCAGCAGCCGCATGACGGTCAGCTGGTGCCGCAGGTCCAGGTGGTTGGTCGGCTCGTCCAGCAGCAGCACCCGCGGCCGCTGGGCGAGGGCGCGGGCGATCGAGACCCGCTGCCGTTCCCCACCGGACAGCGCCCGCACGTCCCGGTCGGCGTGCGCGGTCAACCCGACCTGGGCGAGCGCGTCGTCCACGACGGCCGTGTCCCGCCCGCTGGCGCGTTCGAGCCAGCCCAGGTGCGCGGCGCGGCCGAGCCGGACCGATTCCCGCACCGTCAGCCCCGGCGCGCTCGGCGGTTCCTGGGTGCTCGCGGCGAGTTCCCTCGCCAGCTCCCGCCGCCCGATCGTCGCGGAGTCCCTGCCCCCGACCGCGATCAGGCCCGCGCTCGGCCGCATCGCCCGGTAGCAGCAGCGCAGCACCGTGGTCTTGCCGCTGCCGTTCGGGCCGACGAGCGCCAGCACCTGCCCCGGGGCGACCTGCAGGTCCACCCCGGCCAGCACCTCGCGGCCGCCGAGCTCGGCGCGCAGTTCGTGGATGGCCACCGCGGCGCTCATGCGTCCTCCCGCCGAAACTGGCGGTACAGCATCACCACGAACACCGGCGCACCGACCAGGGCGGTGACGACACCGACCGGCAGCTCGGTGCTCGCACTGACCGCGCGGGCGGCGAGGTCCGCGAGCACCAGCGCCACCGCGCCGAGCAGCGCGGCCACCGGAAGCAGCCGCATCGCGCCGAGCCCGACCAGGAAGCCCGCCACGTGCGGGATCAGCAGTCCGATGAACCCGATGCCGCCCGCGACGGACACGGCGGCCGCCGCGAGTACCGAGACACCCAGCAGGACGAGCACCCGGAAGCGGCGCACGTTCATGCCGAGCGCGGCTGCCCCGTCGTCGCCGGCGTGCAGCAGGTCGAGCCAGCGCGCCGACGCCAGCGCGGCGGCGCCGATGACGGCGAGCGCGACCGCGGGCCACACCGCGGTGGACCAGCGGGCATCACCGAATCCGCCAGCAAGCCAGCGCAGCACCGTCGACAGCTGGTGCTCGTCCGCGATCACCAGCAGCACGAACATCGTCAGCGCGGTGAACACCTGGGCCATCGCGACGCCGACCAGCACCACGCCGGTCACGTTGTGGTGCCTGCCGCCGATCGCGAGGGCCGCGACCAGCGGCACCAGCGCGCCGAGGAACGCGGCCGCGGGCACCGTGAACACCCCGAGCAGGCCGGTGCCCACGCCGAGCACGGTGACCAGCACGACCCCGAAACCCGCGCCGGAGGACACCCCGAGCAGGTACGGGTCGGCGAGGGGGTTGCGGGTGACGGCCTGCGCGAGCGCGCCGCCGAGCGCGAGCGCGGCACCGACCGCGGCCGCGGTCAGGGCGCGGGGCAGGCGGGAGTCGAGGACGATCCGTTCCCTGGCCTGCGACCACCACGGGTCGAAGGCTCCCCCGCTGATCCGGTGGCCGACGATCGCCCACACGTCGCCGACCGGGATCCGCACCGAACCGAACGACACCGCGAGCGCGATCGCCACCGGTAACGCGACGAGGAGGCCGAGAATCAGTGCGGGCGTTGCGATCCGGCGGGCCGCTTCCGGGGCGTCCGCGGCAGGGGTCGACGCGGCGGGCGCCGCGACGACCGTCATCCGGTCACCCCCGGCACGGTCGGATGCAGCCGCCCGGCGAGCTCGCGCACCGCGTCGACCATCCGCGGGCCCTCGAAGAAGTTGCCCAACGGCAGCACGACGATCCGGTCCTCGCGGACCGCGGGGGTCGCCGACATGATCGGGTGCCCGCGCAGGTAGGCCAGCTTCTGCTCGACCGGCGCATTGCCGTAGTCGAGGACGACGATCGCCTCCGGCGCGCGTTCGCCGACCGTCTCCCAGGTGGTCGTGGTGTATGGCTTCACACCGTCGGCAGTGATGTTGCGTGCGCCCGCGTACTCGGCGATCAGATTGCCGATCCCGACCCCGCCGATGGTCAGCGGCTCGTTCTCGCCGCCGTCGTAGAAGAAGGTCGGCACCGGCGCCGCGCCAGCCGCGGTGAGCCGCTCGCGCATCTCGGCGAGCGGCTGGGTGATCTCGGCGGTCAGCGTCGCGGCCGCCTCCGGGACACCGAGCAGGGCACCGAGATCGGCGAAGTCCTTCTCCAGCAGCCCGATCGACGGGAAACCCTGCCCGCAGTACTCGGAAAACAGGAAGGTGTCGATGCCCGCCGCCTCGAGCAGGTCGCGGTCCCGGCCCTCCTTCGCGTCGAAGGCGCTGCGCATCCCGCCGACGACCAGATCCGGTTCGAGGTCACGGATCTGCTCGGCGGTCGGGTACTGCCGGGCCAGGCTCGGGATGGCGCGGAACCGGTCGGCGACCTCCGGCATCGGGTTCGGGGTTTCCCCGTAGCCCATGCCGACGATCCGGTCGGCGACGCCCATCAGGATCAGCACCTCGGTGACGTGGGCGTTCATCGGGATGATCCGCTGCGGTGGCGCGTCGAAGGTGGTGGTGCGCTCGCAGTTGGTGACGGTGACGGGCGTGGGGAACGGCTGCGCCGCCGCGTGTTCGGCGGCGCCTGCGTCCCGGGAGCAGCCGGTCAGCGCGAGGGTGGCGACGAGTGCGAGAGAAGCGATGCCGCGTCGCTTGTGGTGAATGTTCACGGGGACCTCGGGGTTCGGGGGTCCACCAGCGCAGCATCCGACACGGCACCGGCCGATCCGCCGGCGCACTGACCGGACTTCCGCTCGTGGACCACGACGATGGGGAGTCGCACGACGATCGGCAGGTAATCGGGCTCACCGCTGCGAGAGCGGCCTACCGTTGCGGGCCAGCGCCGGACTTCGACCGGACTTCCCCTGCGCGAACGCCTGTAGTGCTGCGGGCAGTATGCACTGTCAGAGCGGGGACTCGAGCAAGGGGTGCTCGATCCCGATCCACCCGCCCGCCATGTCGATCGCGCCGAGCACCCACAGCGTCGCGACCACGACCAGCGCGGTCCCGAGCCCCGCCAGGATCTTCACCACCGGGGACTGCCTGCCGAACCACTCCATGAACTCGTCGTACTTGCCCTTCGCGAACCGGAGCAGGCGGTACGCCCAGGTGAACTCCGAGCCGAGAATCCCCAGCCCCGCGAACACGATCAGCCAGCCCGGCCCCGGATACGGGATCGCGATGATGCCGACCGCGAGAACGAGCGTCCCGACGACACCGACCGCGATCCGGTAGCTCAGGTTCAGGACCGGGTTCGCGGCGATCCGCCGTCGTGCCCGCATCCACCGGTTCTCGCTGCGCGCCTGTGCCGTCACCCGGTCAACGGTACCGAGCGACCCGCAGCCCGGCCGCGGGTCGTCACCGCTCCAGCAGGGCCCGCCACGCGTCGACCTTCGCCCGGGCCGGCGTCGCGGCGTTCGCGGGGCTGGTGGACGGCAACCGGGCGAGGGTCACGCCGGCGGGGTGCGCACCCGCCGCAACCACCGACCGGCGGTAGGCCATCTCCGCCCGGGCGCCGTTGAAGAACACCCGCTCGATCGCGGTGTGCCGCGAATAGAGGGCGGCGAAGTCGTTCGGAACCTCGGAGCGGACCTCGATGTCGGCGTCCGCGCTGCCCGTCCTGCGGCACGCCTTCAGCACGTCCCACAACGCGACGCCGTTGTCCTGCAGGGTCCGCAGCCGGTGCGGGTAGGGCTGGTCGGGTCCCGCGCCGAACAGTTCGCCCATGATCGGCCAGAAGCTGTTGCGGGGATTGGCGTAGTACCTGCCTGCAACGAGGGACGGCGCGCCGGGCATGGACCCGAGAATTAGGGTGTGGGAACTGTCGTCGACAACGGCGGGGAACCCGTGAACCAACGTCATGGCGAACCATTAGACAGCAAAAAGGCGGCCGCGAGAACCCTCGCAACCGCCTTTTCTGCTGTGGTCCCGGCTGGGATCGAACCAGCGACCTTCCGCGTGTGAAGCGGACGCTCTCCCACTGAGCCACGGGACCGTGCCGCGGAGATCAACTCCGGCGGCCGAACGAGGAGAAAACTAGCACGGTCCAGTGATGGTTGGAAAACCGGCAGGTCACACGGCTGCACGCCCGCACGAGGACGTTCCCGACCCCCTCCCGGCCGGGGACACTTCGCCGCGGGTTCCGCATCCGCCCGCCCGCCACCTCCATCCGGGACGGAAGGGCCCGGCCCCTCGCCCACTGGCAGGTGAATTGCACCGCTGTTGTTTGCATTCACCGGAGTTGACCAGGCGATTTGTCGGCCCCGACCCCGTGGGCTAATGTTTCATCTCGCAGCACGGAGGCAACAACACCCCCGGGATTGCAATGCGGATGTAGCGCAGCTGGTAGCGCATCACCTTGCCAAGGTGAGGGTCGCGGGTTCGAATCCCGTCATCCGCTCGAGAGGTTGGACTCAACCTTGCGGTGGAGTGGCCGAGTGGTGAGGCAACGGCCTGCAAAGCCGTGCACACGGGTTCGATTCCCGTCTCCACCTCTCATGCACGACCGATAGACGCGCGCGATTAGCTCAGCGGGAGAGCGCTTCCCTGACACGGAAGAGGTCACTGGTTCAATCCCAGTATCGCGCACCATAGTTCGACGAAAGGACCCCGGATTTCCGGGGTCCTTTTTTCATTCCCCCGTTCCGGCGCGAGCGGCGCTCTGCCCGCCTCGCGGCCAGGCACGCGCGCCGACAGAATCCCCGGAAATACATCCTGACCAGCCGAATTGTGGTCTGCGCGCTCCATGGGCTACTGTTCCTTCTCGCAGCCCGGAGGAAGCAACGCCCCCGAGATTGCAATGCGGATGTAGCGCAGCTGGTAGCGCATCACCTTGCCAAGGTGAGGGTCGCGGGTTCGAATCCCGTCATCCGCTCGAGAGGGTGATCAACCCCTGCGGTGGAGTGGCCGAGTGGTGAGGCAACGGCCTGCAAAGCCGTGCACACGGGTTCGATTCCCGTCTCCACCTCGCACGAAGGTGAAACCCGCGCGATTAGCTCAGCGGGAGAGCGCTTCCCTGACACGGAAGAGGTCACTGGTTCAATCCCAGTATCGCGCACCATAGTTCGACACGAAGGGCCCCCGGCATGCCGGGGGCCCTTCGTGGTGTCGTCGGTCCTGCTCGGCGTCCCGGTGCGCCGATCTGCGGACCTGCCGCCCGATCGGGTATGTACTGGTGCAGACAATCGCCGCATCGAGAGGACGCCGCCATGGTCATCGCCGCCGATGCGCCGCCGCCGGGAGTTCCGCCTGCCGGGTCCCCGCGCCGGACCGACCCGATGCTGATGGCGGTCGGTGCCGCCGCGGGCGCGGTCGACCTGCTGCGGTGGTCCACGCGCGGCGTCCTCGGCGCGGCCCGCGTCGTCCCCGGCGTTGGCCGGTCCCTCGACGCGCTGGCGTCGACGGCGGCCGAGCGCGGCGCCGCGGCACTCGGTGCCGCAACGGAGCTGGGCCGATCGGTGCTGCGCGGCGCCGTCCGCGAGGTGGTGGCCGCCGCGTTGCTCGAGGTCGACCTGACCCGGATCGTGCGTGAGCACGTCGACCTCGACCTGATCGCCGCGGGCATCGACGTCGACCGGATCGCCGCGCGGGTGGACGTGGCTGCCATCGTGCGCCGGATCGACCTCGACGCGATCGTCGACACGGTGGACCTCGAACGCCAGGTGCGCCGGATCGATCTCGACGCGATTGCCGCCACCCTCGATCTCGACGTGCTCGCGGCGGGCATCGATGTGGACGCCGTCGCCGCCCGCATCGACATCGATGCGATCATCGCCCGCCTCGACCTGATCGGGCTCGCGAACCGCATCATCGACGGCGTCGACCTGCCGCAGATCATCCGCGACTCGACCGGGTCGCTGTCCGAGGAGGCGGTGCGCGGGGTCCGCAGCCAGGGCATGCAGGCCGACGACGCGGTCGCCGGTTTCGTCGGCCGCCTGTTCGGCCGCGACCGGCACGATCACGGGTACCCGAGGACCGGCGAGGGGGCCGGCCGGTGACGCCCGCCGTTCCGGAACGCCGACCGGCCGGGATCGTCACCCGGGGCCTCGCCGCGGCGGTCGACCTCGGTGTCGTGCTGACGCTGCTCGGCCTCGGCTACCTCGCGCTGGTCTTCGTCCGACTGCTCCTCTCGCCGCAGGCGTTCAGCTTTCCCGCACCCGAACTGCTGATGTCGGTGACGGCATGGCTCGGCACGTCGGTGGTGTACCTGACCGGGTGCTGGGCGACGACCGGGCGCACCGTCGGGTCGCTAGCGATGGGGCTGCGGGTCACCACGCGCAGGCACCGGCGGGTCCGTTGGGCGACCGCACTGCTGCGGGCGCTGGCGTGCGTCTTCTTCCCGATCGGGCTGGTCTGGGTGGTCGTCGACCCGCGGCGCCGGTCGATTCAGGACATCGTGCTGCGCACCGTGGTCGTGTACGACTGGCGGCAGGACCTGGACACCGTCACGGCCTGACGCGGGACTGCACCGTCACGGCCTGACGCGGGACCGCACCGTCACGGCCTGACACCGGGCTACTGGGTCATGGCGTGACGCCCGCCGGGCGGTTGGCGCGGATCAGGTTCCGGTACCAATGGTAGGAGTCCTTGGGTGTGCGGGTGAGGGTGTTGTAGTCGACGTGGACTAGGCCGAACCGCTCGCGGTATCCGGCGGCCCACTCGAAGTTGTCCAGGATCGACCACACGAAATAGCCGCGGACGTCGACGCCCGCGTCGAGCGCCGCGCGCAGGGCGTGCAGGTGGTCGCGGTGGTAGTCGATCCGTCGGGTGTCACGGACGCGGCCTTCCCCGTCCGGGTCGGCGTCGTGGAAGGAGGCGCCGGACTCGGTGATGTAGATCGGGGGCAGCGCGTCGCCGTAGCGGTCGCCGAAGGTCTGCACGATCTCCCGCAGCCCGTCGGGCACGATCGGCCAGCCGAAGTCGGTCCGCGGATAGCCCTCGATCGCGACGGGGCGGAACGGCATGCCGGGCGGCAGGTCGACCTCGAGCACCCCGCTGCTGCCCTCGCCGCTGATCGGGGCACCGATCACCGTCGGCTCGTAGTAGTTGATGCCGAACCAGTCCAGCGGCTGCGCAATGGTTTTCAGGTCATCGCCGATCGGCCCCTGGAGGATGGCGGCGAGTTCCGGCGCCGGGTAGGCACCGCGCAGGACGGGGTCGGCGAACGTCCAGTTGACGATGTGGTCGTAGATGTCGGCTGCCTCGACGTCGGCCGGGTCGTCGCTCGCGGCGTGCACGGGGGCGTGGTTGGAGGCGATGCCGATGTTGGTGCAGCCCGCGGCGCGCAGCGCCTGCACCGCAAGGCCGTGGCCGAGCAGCTGGTGGTGTGCGGCCTGGAGCGCACCGAACCCGAGTTGCAGGCCGGGCGCATGCACGCCGAGCGCGTGACCGTAGAGGGTGTGCACCACGGGTTCGTTGAGCGGCATCCACATTCGCACCCGGTCACCGAGCCTGCGGCCGACGATGTCCGCGTACTCGGCCAGCCGGGCAGGGGTGTCGCGGTCGAGCCATCCGCCGGTGTCCTGCAATGCCTGCGGGAGATCCCAGTGGAACAGCGTCACCGCTGGCGCGATGCCCGCCGCGCAGAGCTCGTCGATGACCCGGTCGTAGAAGTCCAAGCCCGCCGCGTTGACGGGACCGCGGCCGGTGGGCTGGACGCGCGGCCACGACACCGACAACCGGTACGCCCCGACCCCGAGGTCACGCATCAGGGCGACGTCCTCGCGGTACCGGTGGTAGTGGTCGATCGCGACCGCAGCGGTCTCCCCGCCGACCACGGTGTCCGGTCGGTCGCAGAACTCGTCCCAGATGGACCGGCCGCGGCCGTCGGCGTCGACCGCCCCCTCGATCTGGTAGGCCGCCGCGGCCACACCCCACAGGAAGTCGGGGGGAAAGGTCGGATCGGAGTGCGCTGCAGTCATGGACGGAGTCTGACGGTTTCCTGGACGCACGTCCAGAGCAGTGTTTCAATGCGTGCACGACCGACTGCTCCCCCATTCCCGCCCGCGGGCCCGGCGAAAGCACCGACCACAACATGACCGATCCCCTGCCCGACCAGCGCACTGCCCGCGTCGCGACCGCGGCGGCGTTTGCGCTGCAGGGCTTCTTCCTCGCGGTGCTGCTGACCCAGCTTCCCCAGTTCAAGGACAAGTTCGGGTTCACCGAGACCACCATCGTCGTCGCCGTCGTGACCGTCTCGCTCGTCGCGGGGGCCGGCAGCGTGCTCGCCGAGTTCGTCGCGACCCGCACGTCGAGCCGGACCACCCTGCGCGTCGGGCTGTCCGTGATCGCGGTGGCAGGCGTGGGAATCGCGTTCTCCCACACCACGATCCTGTTCTTCGTCGGTTTCGCCTGCTACGGCATCGGGTTGGGGATGGTGGACGCCGCGGCGAACATGCAGGCGGTCGCGATCCAGCGTCGGTACGGGCGGTCGATCCTGTCGTCGTTCCACGCGGTGTGGAGCGTCGGCGCCATCGTCGGTGCCCTGTTCGTGTCTGCATCCGCGGGACTCGGTGTCGGTCTTGGGGTGTGCCTGCTGATCGCGGCGGTGGTCGTCGGCGCCGGGACCGCCGCGCTCGGTCCGCGGCTGCTGGTCACCGGAAGCGAGGCGGCGGACCCGTCGACCGCCGCGGCACCGCTGTCGGTCCCGCTGCGCCCGTTCCTCGCGCTCGGCATCGCGATGGCCCTGTTCTTCGCGATCGACTTCGCGGTCGGCAACTGGTCCGCGCTGTACCTGACGGACATGCTGCTGGCCAGCGCGAGCACCGCCGCGCTTGCCGTCGCCGCATATCAGGGCGCGGGACTGGTGTCCCGGCTGACCGGCGACTTCTGGGTGCGCCGGCACGGGGAGATCGCCGTCGTCCGGGTCGGTGCCACGATCGGCGCGGTCGGCCTGGTGGTCGTGGTCTGCGCGACCGGACCGGTGATGGCGATCGTCGGGTTCCTGATCGTCGGGCTCGGCGCGCCGGTCGTCGCGCCGCTCTGCTTCAGCGCCGCGGGCCGGCTCGCGCCGCCGGACCGCGCGGATGCCGTGGTGGCGCGGCTGAACCTGTTCAACTATGCGGGCACCATCATCGGCGGCGGCATCGTCGGCGCGGTGGCCGCGCTGTCGAACATGCGGATCGGCTTCGCGATTCCGCTCGCGTTCGCGGTCGCCCTGATCCTGCTTGCCCCGGCGTTCCGGCCGGACCGGGTGCCGACGACGCCGCAGGCGGCCGATCCGGTGCACTGACCCCGTGCCTGCGCGGCGTCGGGAGGTGGTTGACTGGCATCATGCCGAACTGGGGCTGGCTCATCGTGATGCTGATTGTCGTCGACGTCGCCGTTGTCGTCGTGTGGTTGCTGACCCGCCGAAAGACCGCGCTCGCGGACCCGTACAGCCCGGCGTTCGTCCGCGGACTCGACCTCGAAACGCGGGACCGGATCGAACGGCTCGTCGCGGACCACAAGCAGGTTCAGGCGATCGCCCTGCTGCGGGAACGCACCGACCTCGGGTTGGTCGACGCGAAGGCGGCCGTCGACGCCGTCGCCCGCGGCGAGTGGGTGCCGACCGCGGGCCCGGACAGTGCGCCCCCCACCGGAGGCTGGTCGGATCTCGCCCCCGCGCTGCGCGCGCTCAAGTCCGAGGGCAAGGACGGCAAGGCTGCGCGCATGCTGTGCGAGCACACCGGCATGAGCCTGCGCCAGGCGAAGGACACGGTGGCACGGCTGTGACCGTCACCGTCTCCCCCGCCGTCTCCTCCGACGCGGCGGAGCTCGCCGCGGTCGCGGCGGTCACCTTCCCGCTGGCATGCCCGCCGTCGGTCACCGCCGCCGACGTCGACGACTTCCTCGCCACCGTGTTGTCCGCCCAGCGGTTCGCCGACTACCTCGACGACCCCGACCGGACCGTGCTCAAGGCCGTCACCGGCGGGACGATCGTCGGGTACGCGATGCTCGTCGACGGCCTGCCCGACGACCCCGATGTGCGGGGTGCGGTGACGGCGCTCCCGACCGTGGAGCTCAGCAAGCTCTACGTGCTTCCCGGCCATCACGGCGAGGGAGTGTCGCACCGGCTGATGGACGCCGCGGTGGCGGCGGCGCGCGGCGCCGGTCTCGCCGGGGTGTGGCTCGGGGTCAACCAGGAGAACGCCCGCGCCCAACGCTTCTATGCCAAGCAGGGATTCACGCGGGCGGGCACCAAACGTTTCCGGGTCGGCGACCAACTGCACCACGACTTCGTCCTGCAGCGGATCCTCTGAGCCCCGGCGGATGCGCCTGCGGCACTGTGCGTGAATTTCACCCCGATGGGGGTGAAATTCACGCACGGGCGCGGCGCGCAGCTAGGCGGGGACCTCGAACCGGGACAGCGCGAGCAGGCGCGAGGTGGCGCGCAGGTACTTCTTCTTGTAGCCGCCTGCGAGCATCTCCGGGGTGAAGATCTCGTCGAGCTTCGCGCCGGAGACGGTGACCGGGATGCTGGCGTCGTAGAGGCGGTCGGCGAGGACCACCAGGCGCAGCGCCACGGACTGGTCCTGCGCGGGGTGCACCCCGTCCAGGAACACCGCGGTGACGTCCTGAATCAGCTTGTTGTAGCGCGACGGGTGCAGGGTGCTCAGGTGCGTGCACAGCTCGTCGAAGTCGTCGAGGGTGGATCCGGGGGTGCCCTCGGCGCGCTCGCGCAGTTCCGCCGACGAGATCGGTTCGGGGGCGGGCGGCAGGTCGCGGTGCCGGTAGTCGGGGCCGTCGACGCGGATGGTCTCGAAGATCGCGCCGAGCTTCTTGATCTCACGCAGGAAGTCCTGGGCGGCGAACCGGCCCTCGCCCAGTTGGCCGGGCAGGGTGTTCGAGGTCGCGACGATCGACACGCCGCGGGCCGACAGCTCGGTCAGCAGCCGGGAGACGAGCATGGTGTCGCCCGGATCGTCGAGTTCGAACTCGTCGATGCAGAGCACGCTGTGGCTCGACAGCTGCTCGACGGCGTTGTTGAAGCCGAGGGCGCCGACGACGTGGGTGAGTTCGACGAAGGTACCGAACGCCTTCGGGCTCGGTGCGCTGTGGAAAATCGATGCGAGCAGGTGGGTCTTGCCGACACCGAAGCCGCCGTCGAGGTAGAGGCCCGCGCCGGTGGACGGGGCCTTCTTGCCGAATAGTCCGCGCCGGCCCCCGGAGCGAATCTTGGCGATCTTGCCCGCGAACTCCTCGGCCTTGCGCACGGCGGCGGCCTGGCTGGGCTCGTTGGGGTCCGGGATGTACGACCCGAAGCTCACCTCGTCGAACATCGCAGGCGGGACCATCTGCGCGACCAACTGATCGGCGTGAACCACCGGATTACGATCGACAAGGCGCTGCTGCATGCATCGAGCCTATCGACGTGCTGTTATCGACTCCATGCAGCGTATCGATATTGAGGGATTACTCACACCGGCGCGCGCACCACTCGATGACGACGCGATCCGCGAGTTGTACGCGTACCCCGACGATCTCACCGAACCGTGGATCCGGGTGAACTTCGTGTCGAGCATCGACGGCGCCGTCACCGCCGACGGTACCTCGGGCGGGCTCGGAACGCCCGCGGATCGCCGGGTGTTCGTCGCGTTGCGGGAGCTGGCGGACGTGATTCTGGTCGGGGCGGCGACGGTGCGGAGCGAGAACTACGGCGGCGCGCGGCCCGACGCCGCGGCCAGGGACCGGCGGCGGGCCACGGGCCGGGCACCGGCGCCCCCAGTTGCCGTCGTCACCGCGAGCGCGGACCTCGATCCGGCGTCCCGACTGCTGACCGACACCGACGTCCCGCCGCTGATCCTGACCGTGCGCAGTGCACCCGCCGAACGGGTCGACGCCCTCGCCCGCGCCGGCGCGACGGTCCTCGTCGTCGGCGAGACCGACGTCCCGACCTCGTCGGTCCTCGCCGTGCTCGCCGAACGCGGCCTGCACCGGGTGCTCTGCGAGGGCGGGCCGTCGCTGTTCGGGCGGCTGCTCGGCGACGACGCGGTCGACGACCTGTGCCTGACCACCTCGCCGGTGCTGACCGCGGGCGGCTCGGGACGAATTGCACTGTCGCCGAATGCAACCCGCAGGCCGATGCAGCGGGCGCACGTGCTCGCCGACGGGGACGGGACGATCCTGACCCGCTGGCTGCGTCCGCGACCTGGCAGGCTGTGACGCATGCGCAGAGTGGGGTTGGCGGCACTGGTGATCGCGGTGTGCTGCGCGTGCGGCGCCGGGCCGAGCGTCCGACCGGACGTCGCCGTGGTCGAGCATCGCGACGGCACCACCCCCGAGCCGAGCGGGACGGTGCCCGGCACCGAGCCCGAACTACCCGTCCCGGTGCGCGATCTGGACTGGCGGGACTGCACCGCGTCGACGCTGGGCACGCTGGGGCTGCCGCCCGGCCCGCCGGGGCTGGTGCTCGAATGCTCGGAGCTGGCGGCCCCGATCGACCCGTCCGGCTCGATGCCCGGCTCGTTCGCCCTCGGCGCGCTGCGCGCCCGGCTTCCCCAGACCCCGGACGACGCCGCCCCGCTGGTGCTGACGTCCGGCTCCGATCGCTCGTCGACCGGCACCCTCGCCGCGCTCGCAGCGGGACCGGGCGGGACGTTGCTGTCCTCGCGTCCGCTGGTCGCGGTGGACCGGCGCGGCATCGGGACGTCGACGCCGATCGACTGCGGTGATCCGAGGACACCGATGCCGCGGCAGGCGATGCTCGACCTCGGGCAGTTCACTCCGCCCCCGATCGACGGCGGGGACGCGGTCGACACGGTGCACGCGCTCGGCCGTGACGCGACCACCCTGTGCACCGACTTCCTGCAGCCGCACGAACTGGCCTTCGACCCGTCGCACTCCGCCGATGATCTCGACCAGCTGCGCCGCGCGTGGGGGGTGGACCGGATCGGGCTGCTCGCGACCGGCTCCGGCGTCGAGGTCGCCGCGGCCTACGCGGCAGCGCATCCGGACGCGATCGGGCGGCTGGTGCTGGACTCCCCGTCGGTGCTCGGCACCGACGCCGCCACCGCGACCGAGGCCGTGGTGCGCGGGCGGGAGGCGGCCCTCGCCGCGTTCGCCCGGCAGTGCGCTGCCCTCGAGTGCGCGCTCGGCCCGGATCCGGCGGCGGCCGTCGCCGACCTGACCGACCGGGCGCGCCGCGGTGAGCTGGGCCCGATCTCCGCGAACGCCCTCCTGGTCGCCCTGACCGACCAGCTCGGGTCCCCGCGCGGCGACATCTCGGCCCAGGTCCGCGAGTTCGCGGACGTGCTCGCCGCGGCCGGACGCGGCGACACCGCTGCCCTGCAGCAGCGGATCGACGCGGCCGCCGCCGCGACCCTCGCCGACGGGCAGTTCGTTGCGCGCTGCTCGGACGGGCGGCAGTGGCCGACGCCGGGGCGGGTCCGGGAGCTGATGACGCAGTGGGGTGAGCGCTACCCGGTGTTCGGTCCCGAGGGTGCGCTGTCGATGCTGCTGTGCGCGTCGTGGCCGACCACCCCGCCCGCCCCGGCGCCGTCCGCGGCGACGAGCGCGACCCTGACGATCGCGGGCGCCGCGGACCCGGTGGCTGGCGACGGCGCGTCGGCGGCGGCGGGGGTGCTCGCCGCGGTCGGGACGCGGACGGCGACGGTGGCGTGGCTCGGCTCGGGGCATCCCGCGCTCGCGCACTCCGACTGCGTGCAGCTCGCCGTCTCGGGCTACGCCGACACCGGGGTGCTTCCGCCGGACGGCGGCGCCTGCCCGGGCTGAGTTGCGGCCGGTCACGGGTGTCTTGGGCGGCTCACCGCCCCCGGTCGGGTACCGTGCCACGGTGTTCCTTCGACAGCTCGAACCCCGCACCGCCCGGACGACGGCCGAGGTGGTGACGTTCGCGCTGTGGCCGCTCGCGATCATGACGGTCCTGCACCGGGTGCTCGTCAAGGCCGTGAATGGGGCGCGGACGGACGACTTCACCACGGTGTATCGGGCGGCGCTGGCGTTCCTGAACCGGCAGCCGGTATACACCGCGAACTTCAATTGGGTGGACCCGCACTACCTGTATGCGCCGAGCGGCACCCTGCTGCTGTCGCCGATCGCGATCATCGACCCGGAGCGGTCCCGCTGGTTGTTCATTCTCGGTAACGCGGTCGCGGTGATCATCGCGGGATACCTGCTGCTGAAGATGTTCGGGCTGGCCCTGAACTCGGTGGCGGCGCCGATCCTGCTGCTGGGCATGTTCGCCAGCGAGACGGTGACGAACACGCTGGTCTTCACCAACATCAACGGGGTGATCCTGCTCGGCGAGGTGGCGTTCCTGCTGCTGCTCCTGCGGCGTCGGGACACCTGGGCCGGTGTTTCGATCGGGTTGACGCTCGCGATCAAACCGGTCCTCGCGCCGCTGCTGTTGTTGCCGCTGGTGACCAAGCAGTGGCGGGCGCTGGTCACCGCGATCGGTGTTCCGGTGGTGCTGACCGCGATCGCGTGGCCGCTGGCGGTCGATCCGATGGAGTTCGTGCACCACACGCTGCCGTACCTGATGGAATCGCGGGACTACTTCAACTCGGCGATCGTCGGCAACGGCGCCTACTACGGCCTGCCGACGTGGCTGATCCTGGGACTGCGAGCGGTGTTCGCGGCGGTCGTGCTGGTGTCGCTGTGGCTGCTGTACCGGTACTACCGCGACGATCGGCTGTTCTTCCTCGCCACCTCCTCCGGCGTGCTGATGACGGCGTCGTTCCTGCTCGGGTCGCTCGGGCAGATGTACTACTCGATGCTGCTGCTGCCGCTGCTGATGACCGTGGTGCTGCGGAACTCGGTGATGCGGAACTGGCCCGCGTGGCTGGCCGTATACGGGTTCATGACCCTGGACAGCTGGCTGTCGGGCCGATTCCCGGCGACCGGGCGGGCCGCCGAGTACATGAAGACCACCCTCGGCTGGAGCCTGCTGCTGCTGGTGATCGGCGGGGTGCTCGGCGCGCGCTACCTGACCGCGCGCCGGGAGGGGCGGCTCGACCGCGGCATCGATCCGGTCTTCGACGACGACGCCCCGGAACCGGAGAAGGTTCCGGTCGGCTGACCGCCGGTCGGTAGCGTGGAGGCATGACCTCCGACTCCGATCGCGGCCCCGGGTTCGAACTGACCGACGCGCAGTGGCGCGAGCGGCTCACCCCCGAGGAGTACCAGGTGCTCCGGCAGGCGGGGACCGAACGGCCGTTCGTCGGCGAGTACACCGACACCACGACCACCGGGGAGTATCACTGCCGCGCCTGCGATGCGCTGCTGTTCACCTCGACGGAGAAGTTCGCCTCGCACTGCGGGTGGCCGTCGTTCTTCGATCCGGCGAACTCGGATGCGGTGCTGCTGCGGCCCGACGACTCGCTCGGCATGCGCCGGGTGGAGGTGCTGTGCGCGAACTGCCGCAGCCACCTCGGGCACGTCTTCGACGGCGAGGGCTACCCGACCCCCACCGACCAGCGGTACTGCATCAACTCGATCTCGCTGCGCCTGGTGCCCGCGCCGTAGCCGGACTCACTTCGGGTACATCTGCTCGATCAGGTCCTTCGCGATGCTCGACGCGGGATCGCGACCGTCGACGCCCGGCGCCAGGTTCGCCCACACGACGAGGGTGACGTCGCGGTCCGGGTCCGAACCCATGAACGAGTTGTAGCCGGGCAGTTCGCCGGTGTGCCCGTACATCGGGCCCATCTTCGCGATGCCCCAGCCGTAGCCCGCGGCCTGCGGGTTCGCCGGGTCGGTCGGCTCGATGCTGGCCAGCCGCCGCGCCTGCATGTCGGGGTCGAGGACGGTGCCGTCGGTCAGTGCCTCGGCCCAGGTGGCGAGGTCGTCGGCGGTGGCGATGCCCTGGCCCGCCGCCCACGTCCAGGACGGGTTGTGCTCGGTGACGTCCTGCGGTGCCAGGCTGCCGTCCCTGGCAGCGGCCTGCATGTCGGCGGGCAGCGCCGGGTCGTGCATGGTCAGGACGTTGCTGCCGTAGAAGTAGCCGCGCGAGTACGGGGCGGGCAGCGCGGTGTCGGTGGCGGCGGGGAAGACGGCACCGGTCAGCCCCGCCGGGTCGAAGATCCGGTCCCGGTAGATCTCCGGGAGGGACCTGCCATCGAGCTGTTCGGCGATCAGGCCGAGCAGCACGTAGTTGGTGTTCGAGTAGTGGTAGCCCTGCCCGGGCGGGAAGTACGGCGGGTGCGGGTACGCGAGGGCCAGCAGTTCCTCGGGGGTCCACACCCGCTGCGGCTCGGTGTCCAACGCCTCGTTCAGTTCCGCCGTTTCGCTGTAGTTGAACAGGCCGCTGCGCATGTTCAACAGCTGTTCGATGGTGATGTTCGCACCGTTCGGCACGTCCGGCCGGAACCGCGACACCGGGTCGGTGACGGCCAGCTTCCCCTCCTGCGCCTGCTGCAGGATCACCGTCGCCGTCCACGTCTTGGTGTTGGAGCCGACCCGGATGCGGTCGCTCACGGACACCGGTCTGCCGCCGCCCCGTTCGGTGCTGCCGTAGGTCGCGGTGACGGTGCCGGAGGGGGTGCGCAGCAGGGCGACCGCCCCGGGGAGCAGGAACTCCTTCGCTCCCGCCTCCAGCGCCGTCTGCAGGTCGGCCTGGTCGAGGGCGGCCACCGCGCTGGTCGTTGTGGTGGCGGTCGTGGTGTCGGTGTCGTTCCCGGGGTCCGCGCAGCCCGCGGCGAGGAAGGTCAACGCCAGCGCGGCGGCGGCCGCTCGCGGGCGGCGTCCCGACAGCACGTGACGGTTCATGCCGGACAACGCTACGCCGGGACGCCCGCCCGCGAGAGGTCGTTCACCGACGTAAACGAAGTACCGGAGGGTCGTGGGCACGGATCGGCGGCAGCTCCCCGTCGAACCGTTCGATCTGCACGAGCGCGTGCTGACCGGTGCTGCCACGGCCCAGCCTCGACGTCCCGACGTCCGCGGTGAGAACGTTCGGATTGCCGTGCACGCACAGCGAAGTCGGGTCGTCGGGGTCGAGCGGGTCGTACCAGGCGCCGGTCGACAGTTGCACCACGTCGGGCCGCATGCCGTCGTCGAGCACCACCCCGGCCAGGCACGCGCCGCGGTCGTTGAACACCCGGACCACCTCCCCCGCCAGCACGCCGCGCGCGGCGGCCGCGTCGGGGTGCATCCGGATCGGTTCGCGGCCACGGATCTTCGACGCCTGACTGACCGGCCCGTGGTCGAGTTGGCCGTGCAGTCTGGTCCGCGGCTGGTTCGCGATCAGGTGCAGGGGGAATCGCCGCGCCCGGTCGCCGCCGAGCCACTCCTCGGGCTCGTACCAGGTGGGGTGGCCGGCACAGTCGTCGTAGCCGAAGCCGTCGATGTCGGCGGAGAAGACCTCGATCCGCCCGCTCGGGGTCCGCAGCGCGTTGCGATCCGGGTCGGCACGGAAGTCCTCGAACAGCGTCAGCTCGTCCTCGGTGCGCATCCGCACGTGGCCGCGCGCCCAGAAGTCGTCGAACTCCGGTGCCTCGCCGCCGTCGGCGAGCACGAACCCGCGCCACTGCTCGTACAGGTGCTCGATCCACTCCCCCGAGGTGCGGCACTCGGTGAATCTCGGCCCGAAGCCCAGCCGGTGCGCGAGCAGCGAGAACGTCTCGTAGTCGTCGCGGCTGTCCGCGTACCGCGGCACCGCGGCCTGCATCGCGACCAGCAGCGGATCGTTGCGGGTGCAGGTCAGGTCGTCCCGCTCCAGCGAGGTCGTCGACGGCACCACGATGTCGGCGTGGCGGGCCATCGGCGTCCAGTACGGGTCGTGCACGACGATCGTGTCGGGGCGGGCCAGGGCCCGCCGCAGCCGGCCGAGGTCCTGGTGGTGGTGGAACGGGTTGCCGCCCGCCCAGTAGACGAGGCGGATGTCGGGGAAGGTGCGCCGTTCCCCGTTGTAGTCGTACGGCGCGCCCGGGTGCAGCAGCAGATCCGAGATCGCCGCCACCGGGATCGACTCCGGGACCGGGTTCTGCCCCTGGAACAGGGTCGGCAGCGGGTACGGCACCGGGGCGAGGCCCGGTTCGTTCATCGAGCCGTACCCGTGGCCGAATCCGCCGCCGGGAAGGCCGATCTGGCCGAGCATCGCGGCGAGGGTAATACCCGCCCACGGCGCCTGCTCGCCGAACCGGACCCGCTGCAGCGACCAGGTCACCGTGACCAGGGTGCGGCCCGCCGCCATCCGGCGGGCGAGGTCGGTGATCGTCCGCGCGGACAGACCCGACCGGTCGGCCGCCCACGATGGGTCCTTCGGGACCCCGTCGGCGCGGCCGAGCAGGTAGTCCTCGAACCGGTCGTATCCGGTGGTGTAGCGGCCGAGGAACCCGCGGTCGGCCAGCCCCTCGGTGGCCAGCACGTGGCACAGCGCGAGCATGATCGCGACGTCGCTGCCCGGGCGCGGCGCCAGCCACCGCGCGGCACCGTGAATGTCGTCGCGCAGCGGGCTGATCGAGACGATCTCCCCGCCGCGGGCCCGCAGGGCGTCGAGGGCGCCGCGGGTCGGATGGTTGCTGGTGCCGCCGTCGTTGACGTAGGTGTTCTTCAGCGGGACACCACCGAAGCACACCATCAGGTCGGTCTCGCGGGCGATCACGTCCCAGTTCGTGGCGCGGGCGAACAGCTTCCAGTGGGTGCCGATCACCCGCGGCATGATCACCGCGGTCGCACCCAGCGAGTAGGTGTTCTCCGATCGGGTGTAGCCGCCGAGCATCTTCAGGAACCGGTGCACCTGGCTCTGCGCGTGATGGAACCGCCCCGGCGCGGACCACCCATAGGAGCCGCCGAAGATCGCCCGGTTGCCGTGCCGGTCGACGACGCGGCGCAGCTCGCCGGCGAGGAGTTCGATCAGTTCGTCCCAGGACACCGCGACGAACTCGTCGGCGCCGCGCCGGTCCGACGGCCCCGGACCCCGTTCGAGCCAGCCGCGGCGGACGGCGGGCCCGGCGATCCGCGCCCGGTGCCGCACCGATCCGATCGCGTTGTCGAGGATCGGCGACGGGTCGGCGTCCCCGGGGAACGGGTGCACGGCGACGATGTCACCGTCGGCGGCCTCCGCCTCGAACATCCCCCAGTGCGCCATCTGCTGACGCCGGACCGGCTGCGCACCCACGGTGGCCAGTGTGCCACCGCGGGTGCGGCCCGCCGAGGTCAGGGCTGCCGGAAGCTCGGGACGGGGCTCAGGGCAGGGCGTTGACGAGCTGCTCGATGGACACCCGCGGACCGGAGAAGAACGGGGTCTCCTCCCGAACGTGCATCCGGGCCTCGGTGGCCCGCAGGTCCCGCATCAGGTCGACGATCCGGTCCATGGCGGGAGCCTCGAACGCGAGAAGCCACTCGTAGTCGCCGAGCGCGAACGCCGGGACGGTGTTGGCCCGCACGTCCGGGTAGTCGCGGGCCTCCTTGCCGTGGTCGGCGAGCATCTTGCGGCGGTCGGCGTCGGGCAGCAGGTACCACTCGTAGGAGCGGACGAACGGGTACACGCAGATGTAGTCGCCCGGCTCCTCGCCAGCGACGAACGCGGGCAGGTGGCTCTTGTTGAACTCGGCGGGACGGTGCAGGCAGGCGTTCGACCAGACCGGGTCGCTGGCCTGCCCGAGGTCGGTGCTGCGCCGGAAGTCGGCGTACAGCTTCTGCAGGTCCTCGAGCTTCTCGGCGTGGTACCAGATCATGAAGTCGGCGTCCGCGCGCAGACCGGAGACGTCGTAGATCCCGCGGACGATCACGTCGGTCTCGTTGAACGAGTCGAAGAAGTCCCGCGCGTTCTTCACCGCGGCAGCGCGGTCCTCACCGAGGACCCCGGGCTGGACCTGGAACACGGAGAACATCGCGTAGCGCAGGGTGGAATTGAGCTTGTCGTAGTCGAGGCGTGCCATGGCCCTATCCTGCCACCGTCGCCGCGAGCCGTGCCGCCGCCGTCGTCGCCGACCGGACGCAGGCCGGAACGCCGACGCCGTGCAGCATCGACCCGGCGACCTCGAGTCCGTCGATCCCGGCGACCGCGGACTCGAGGTCCGCCACGATCCCGAGGTGCCCGGCCCGGTACTGCGGCAGACCGCCGTGCCAGCGTTGGACGAACGACGCGACCGGCTGGTCGCCGACCCCGGTGACGGTGGCGATGTCGGCGCGGGCCAGGGTGATCAGCTGCTCGTCGTCGGCGTCGACGATCGCGGCGTCCCCGAACCGGCCGAAGGAGGCGCGCACGAGGGTGGCGTCGCGGGCGCCGAGGTGCGGCCACTTCCGCGCCGACAGCGTGAACGCCTTCGCGGCGAGACCCTCGCCGGTCGCGACCAGGATTCCCGAGTTCTGCGGCAGCGCAGACTCTTTCGGGAACCCGAGGGTCACCACCACCGACGACGCGACCGGAATCCGGCCTGCCGCCGCCGCGGCGTCAGGCGCGGCATCGGCGAGCAGGGTCGCCGCCCGGTCGGCGGGCAGCGCGACGAGCACGCCGTCCACCTCTCCGATCGGGTCGACCCGCCAGCGGCCGCCCGCGCGGCGCAGCCCGGCGGCGGTGGTGTGCGCGCAGAACTCGGCGGCGGCCGCCGCCCGCAGCGCGCCGAGCAGCGTCCCGTATCCGCCGCGGAGGGTGCCGAAGACCGGGGCGGTGGACGGCGGCGGCAGGGCGCGGCGGACCGCGGCGGTGAGGCTGGCGGACCCGGCGTCCAGTGCGGCCGCCAGCGCGGGCATCGTCGCCCGCACCCCCGCCGTGTCGGACAGCCCCGAGTAGACGCCGCCGAGCAGCGGGTCGACGGAGCGGCGCACCACCTGCTCGCCGAACCGCGACCCGACGAGGGCGGCGACCGAGACGTCGCCGCCGCGGTCCCACGCCAACGGCAGCGTCGGCTCGGCGTCGATCCGCGCGAGGGTGGCCGCGTCGACGAGTCCGGCAAGCGATCCGGAATCGGCGGGAATGCCCATCAGGGTGCCCGCGGGCATCGGGTGCAGCCGCCCGTCCGCCCAGATCAACGGTCGCGCACCGGACGGGTGTTCGACCTGGTCGCTCAGCCCCAGCTCGGTGAGCAGGTCGAGCACCTCGGGGCGGCGGACGAGGAACGCCTCTGCCCCGACGTCGACCGGCCCGTCCGCGATCGGGACGGTGCGCAGCTTGCCGCCGAACCGGTCGGACGCCTCAAGCACCACGATCCGGGCGTCCGGACCGAGAGTCGTCCGCAGCCGGTACGCGGCGACCAGGCCGGAGATGCCGCCACCGACCACCGCGATCGTGGTCACAGCGAGTGCACCAGCTCCACGACGTCGGTGATCACCGCAGGATCGGTGTCGGGGAGCACCCCATGCCCGAGGTTGAAGATGTGTCCGGTCGCGCCTGCCGCGAGCGCCCGGTCGGCCTCGCCGACGATCCGGCGGACCTCCTGCTCGATCGCCGGCCTGCCCGCGAACAGCACGGCCGGGTCGAGGTTGCCCTGCAGGCCCTTGCCGGGGCCGACGCGGCGGGCGGCCTCGTCCAACGGAATCCGCCAGTCGACGCCGACGACGTCGGCGCCCGCCTCCCCCATCACGCCGAGCAGTTCGCCGGTGCCGACCCCGAAGTGGATCCGCGGCACGCCCGCCTCGGCGACCTCGGCGAACACCCGCTGCGAGTGCGGCAACACGTACCTGCGGTAGTCGGCCTGCGACAGCGCACCGGCCCACGAGTCGAACAGCTGGACCGCGTCGACGCCCGCGTGCAGCTGCGCCTGCAGGAACGCGATCGTGGTGTCGGTGAGCGCACCGAGCAGCGCATGCCAGGTCTTCGGGTCCGAGTGCATCAGTGCCTTGGTGCGCTCGTGGTTGCGGCTCGGGCCCCCCTCGACCAGGTACGACGCCAGTGTGAACGGGGCGCCGGCGAACCCGATCAGCGGGGTGTCGCCGAGTTCGGTGGTCAGCAGCGAGATCGCCTCGGTGACCGCGCCGACCTCCTCGGGACGCAGCCGCGGCAGCGCCGCGACATCGGCGCTCGTGCGGACCGGGTTCGCGACGACGGGCCCGGTGCCCGCGACGATGTCGAGATCGACCCCGGCCGCCTTGAGCGGAACCACGATGTCCGAGAACAGGATCGCGGCGTCCACCCGGTGCCTGCGCACCGGCTGCATGGTGATCTCGCAGACCAACTCCGGGTGGAAGCAGGATTCGAGCATTCCGATGCCGGAGCGGATCTCGCGGTACTCGGGCAGCGACCGCCCGGCCTGACGCATGAACCACACCGGGCGGTGGCTGGGGGTCCGCCCGGTCGCCGCGGCGAGCAGCGGCGCGTCGGGCAGGTGCCTGCGATAGGGGTACCGCGCCCCGCTGGTCATCGCCGAATTCGTGTCTTCCAGATCGCTCATGTGTCCCAACGCTCGTCGCCCGATTCGTCCTCTGCGGGCCATGCTGCCAGATCCGCCCGCCGCACCCCCAACGGACGGCGCGGACCGGGACGAACGTACCGGTCCGGCGCGCCTCCCCCGCCCACGGCGGGGGTCCGTCTACCGTCCGAGCTGTGACCATGTCCGGACCCAACGCCGAGCCAGCGCAGTTCCGCAGCGCCGTCGACTCGATGCACACGGCATCGGTCCATCCGCAGATCGAGATCGGTCCGATCCGCCCCCCGCAGCGGCTCGCGCCGTACAGCTACGCGATCGGCGCCGAGGTCCGCCATCCGGACACCGACGGCACCGCCGAGGAGCCCGAGGGCGACGCCTTCGGTCGACTGATCCTGCTGTACGACCCCGCCGGCGACGAGGCATGGAACGGGACGATGCGGTTGGTCGCGTACATCCAGGCCGACCTGGAGGCGGACCTGGCCGCCGACCCGCTGCTCCCGGAGGTCGCCTGGAGTTGGCTGGTGGATGCGCTCGCCGCCCACCACGAGGAGGTGACCGCCCTCGGCGGCACCGTCACCGCCACCAGTTCGGTCCGGTACGGGGACATCGCCGGGCCGCCGCAGGCCCATCAGCTCGAGGTGCGCGCGTCCTGGACCGCGGCGAGCCCCTCCCTCGCCCCGCACGTGGAGGCGTTCTGCGAGGTTCTCGCCGCCGCGGCGGGCCTCCCGCCCGCCGGGGTCACCCCACTCGGTCGCTGACCAGGTCACCGGGCCCGGTCCGCACCGACGCCCGCACCGACTCCAGGAATGCCCCGACGCCGAGCACCACCTGGTCGGTGCGAATCGAGTGGAAGATGTCGAAGGCGTGCTGCGCGCCGCGCAGTTCGGCATAGCCGACCGGGTTCTCGGACGCCGCGCGCAGCCGTCGAACGAACTCCCGCGCCTCGGCGACCGGGATGAACGAGTCGTTGCTGCCGTGGACGACGAGGAACGGCGGCGCATCCGCGCGCAGGTGGGCCAGCGGGGACGCCAGCCGGTAGGCCTCGGGGAACGCGGCGCCCTTGCCGAGGACCATCTCGCTGAGCGGTGACTCCACCCGCTGCCGCACCGCCTTGATGCCGGTGTCCCCGGCGAAGTCGTACACCCCGTACATCGGCACGCAGGCCTGGACCGCGGTGTCGGCGTCCTCGAACCCCGGCTGCAGGGCTGGCTCGTTCGCGGTCAGCGCGAGCATCGCCGCCAGGTGACCGCCCGCGGAGCCCCCGGTGACGGCGAGGAATCCGGGATCGCCGCCGAAGCGCGGCCCCTCCGAACGCAGCCACCCGACCGCGCGCTTGAGCGCGACGAGCTGGTCGGGCCACACCGCCTTCGGGGAGAGGGGGTAGTTCACCGCGGCGCACACCCAGCCGCGGGAGGCGAGCGCCGCCATCAGCGGCAGCCCCTGATGGTCCTTGCTGCCGATCACCCAGCCGCCGCCGTGGATCTGCAGCAGCATCGGGGCGTTCGGCGGGGTGTCCCGGTGGTGGTAGACGTCGACGAGGAATCGGCGTCCCCCCGGCGCATAGGCCTGGTTCCGGACGATCCGGACGTCGGGGCGGGTGAACGCGAAGGGGCGCAGCGCGGCCCCCCAGTCGAGCAGCTCCGTCGGGGCGGGTACGTCGATGTCGGCGAGCGCCGCCGCCATCTCGGCTCCCGCGCGGTGCGCGGTCACGATGCCGGTCCCGAGGGCGGCGGCGGACGTCGCCGCGAGGGCGAGGCCGATCCGGTCGCTTCGGGTGCGGGCGCCGTGCCGGGCCACGTGCACGCCCGCGTCGACGGCGGTGGCGAGCAGCTGAGCGGGCGCGAGTTCCGAGGTGAGCCAGCCGCTGAGGAACGCCGGGATCGAGGTCGGCATCCCCGGGACGGGCCGCAGCGCGTTGACGGCGGTTGCCGCGTTGACGGCCTGCCTGACCAGGAAGGATCTGCTCATGGGACACCTTTCACGGGGTCGACGACACGCGGCTCTCACCATTTCCTTAGAACAATCTAGAACACGTTCTACTATGTCCGCCATGGAGAGACTGAGCGGTCTGGATTCCACCTTCCTCTACCTCGAGACGCCGACGCAGATGCTGCACGTGTGCGGCCTGATCGTCCTCGACGTCTCGACGGTACCCGGCGGGTACAGTTATGCAGGCCTGAAAGCTGAACTGGGAGCACGCATTCGAGGAATGCCCGGCTTCCGGCGGAAACTATTCGACTCGACGTTCAACCTGGACCACCCGGCCTGGGTGGAGGACTCCACCTTCGACCTCGACCGCCACCTGCACCGCGTCGCCGTCCCCGCGCCGGGGGGTCGCGAGGAACTCGAGGAGCTGTGCGCGCACATCGCCGGCCAGCAGATGGATCGGACCATCCCGCTGTGGGAGATGTGGATCATCGAGGGCCTCGAGGACGGCTCGGTCGCGGTGATGTCGAAGATGCACCACGCCAACGTCGACGGCGTCACGGGCGCCGGGATGATGTCGCAGCTGTGCAGCCTGACCCCCGACGCCCCGCGCCCCGACCCCGACCCGAGCCAGCGCGACGCGGGCAAGGGCAGCACCCTCGACCTCGCGGTGAGCGGTGCGCTCGGCTTCCTCGGCCGCCCGGTCGATCTGGTGAAGGCGCTCCCCAGCGCGGTCGCCCTGCTCCCCCGGTGGATCCGCCGGGCCCGCCGCGGCGAGGCGATGCCCGCCCCGTTCACCGCGCCCCGCACCTCGTTCAACGGCGCGATCACCGCGCACCGCACCCTCGCCTGGACCCAACTCGACCTGGACAAGGTCAAGCTGGTGAAGAACGCCTTCGACGTCAAGGTCAACGACGTGGTCCTGGCGCTGGTCGCGACCGCGCTGCGCAGCTACCTCGACGACCGGAACGAACTGACCGACAGCCCGCTGGTCGCGATGGTCCCGGTCTCCGTGCACGACGTCTCGGACCGGCCGGGGACCAATCAGATCTCCGGCATGTTCACCCAGCTCGGGACCGGCATCGACGACCCGGTCGAGCGGCTGCTCCAGGCCAACAGCCACAACACGATGGTCAAGTCGCACAACGCCTCGCTCGGCGCCACCCTGCTGCAGGACTGGTCCCAGTTCGCCGCACCCACCCTGTTCGGCGGGGTGATGCGCGCCTATTCGACGCTGCGCCTCGCCGAGCGGCATCCGGTGGTCACCAACCTGATCGTCTCGAACGTGCCGGGGCCGCCGATGCCGCTGTACTTCCTCGGTGCACGGATCTCGGCCATGTACCCGCTCGGACCGATCTTCCACGGCAACGGGCTGAACATCACGGTGATGTCGCTCGACGGCACGCTGAACGTCGGCGCGGTGTCCTGCCGGGAGCTCGCCCCGCGACTGTGGGACCTGACCGACGCCTTCGGCCCCGCGCTCGACGAACTGGTCAAGGCCGCACGCGCGAAGTCACGGAAGCGACCGCGGGCATCAGCCCGGACCTGAACTCGTCCGCGGCAAGCACGCAGGCCCCGTGACCGGCCTGCACCTCGTAGGTCGCCGCGCCCGCGATCTGCCTGGCCATCCAGTGCTGCCTGCGCGCCGGGATCACCTGGTCGGTGGCCGTGACCACCACCGAGGTCGGCAGGGTCAGGTCCGCGATCCAGCCGGACGAGTCGAACTTGCCGACCTCGGCGACGGCCCGGCCGACCGCGCCGGGGCTGGTGCTGCGGAACTGCCCCATCAGCCATTCGCGCTGCCTGCCGACGGGGTCGCCGTCCACCTCCGGACGGCGCCCCGCCCCGGGCCGCAGGGTGGCCATCGACCCATTGAGGGCGTCGAGCGCGATCCGTTCCCTGGCATTGCGTTTGAATCCGGTGGTGCCCGCACAGAGCACCATGCCCGCGACCCGGTCCGGGTGGGCGCGCGCGGCGAGCTGCGCGACGAGCGACCCCATCGAGTAGCCGACGACGACGAACCGGTCGAGGCCGAGCACGTCGCCGAGCGCGGCGACGTCGTCGGCGCAGTCCTCGAGGGTGAAGCGGTCCGAGCGGATGCCGCGGCCGTGCCAGCGCTGGTCGAGTGCGACCACCCGCCCCTTGGTCGCGAGCGCATCGATGACCGGGTACCAGGTCAGCGCGGCCGTGCAGGCCAGCGCGTGCAGCAGCACCAGGGTCGGCCGGTCCTGGTCGACCCGCTCACCGGTGTCGAGCACGTAGGTGCTGCCGCGACCCGGGAGTTCGACGTCACGTCCGGGTGGCAGCGACCCCACCGGCGCGAGTTCCCCGAACCGGGACATCGGACCGAATGGGGAGAAGCCGGGAACGGACGCAAGTGCGGAAGGACCGGCCATCTGTACACCTCTCGTTCGCCGCGGTGGGCCTCACCGTAGCGCGGTGCCGCCCGAGAGCTCCGCCGAAACGGACAATTTCGATTGAATCGTAACGAAATTCGAGATTACCCGAGAACTCCGGTCACGGGTATCGAAACGCCGATCTGAATCATCCCGACCATGCGCAGGGACCACACCCCGGGGTTGGCGGCGGCACGCACGTCGTAGAGTCAGCAGTCATGCCAGCGACCTCGGACGACGCATCGACCTCGGACCACTCCCCCGCGTCGGGTGGGACGTCCGCGGTGCCGCTGTTGACCCCGGCAGAGGGTGTTCCCGAGGTCGTCGACTCGCCGCGACTGCTCGCCGCAGCCGCCGACCGGCTCGCCGCCGGAACGGGTCCGCTCGCCGTCGACGCGGAGCGGGCGTCGGGCTTCCGCTACTCCGGTCGCGCGTACCTGCTGCAGTTCCGCCGGGCGGGGGCGGGAACCGTCCTCGTCGACCCGATCCCGATCGCCGCCGATCTCGGTCCGCTCGCCGACGTGATCAACCCGCTCGAGTGGGTGCTGCACTCCGCCGACCAGGACCTGCCGGGAATGGCCGAGCTCGGGCTGCGCCCCACCGCCCTCTACGACACCGAACTCGCGGGCAGGCTGGCCGGCTTCGAGCGGGTCGGGCTGGCGGCCATCGTCGAGCGGATGCTTGGCCTGGAACTGCGCAAGGGACACGGCGCCGACGACTGGTCCCGCCGCCCGCTGCCCGAGTCCTGGTTGAACTACGCGGCGCTCGACGTCGAGGTGCTGGTGGAGCTGCGCGACGCGATGGCCGCCGAGCTGGCGTCGCAAGGCAAGACCCGCTGGGCGGCGGAGGAATTCGAGCACGTCCGCCTCGCAGGCCCGCCGAAGCCGAAGCCGGACCGGTGGCGTCGCACCTCCCAGATCCACTCGCTCAAGTCGCCCCGGCAGCTCGCCGCCGTCCGCGAGCTGTGGCAGGCCCGCGACGAGATCGCCGCCCGGCGCGACATCGCGCCGGGACGGATCCTGCCGGACTCGGCGATCGTCGCCGCCGCGAGCGCGAACCCGAGATCGATCGATGCGCTGCGGGCGCTCCCGGTGTTCGGGGGGCCCCGTCAACGTCGCAGTTCCCGGACCTGGCTGCAGGCGCTCGAGCGGGCCCGCGCCCTCCCGGAGTCGGACCTGCCGCCGGTGACCCAGCCCTTCACCGGGCCGCCGCCCGCGAACCGGTGGGCCCGCAAGCATCCGGAGGCGGCGGATCGCCTCGCCGCGGCGCGGGGCGCGATGGCCGCACTCGGCGAGCGGGTGCACGTGCCGGTGGAGAACCTGCTGACCCCGGAGCTGGTGCGCAGGCTGTGCTGGGACTTCGTTCCCGACGACCACCGCGACCAGGACGTCGCGACGTTGACGGCGTTCGTCGACGCGGCGCTGACGGCGGGCGATGCCCGACCCTGGCAGCGAGAGCTGACGGCACCCGTTCTCGCACAGGCCCTCGGCGGGCACTGACCTACACGATCGGGGCGACGGCGAGCATCAGGTCGGTGCACCGTTCGACGAGCACGTCGGTGTCGACGTCGACCGCGCCGTCGAGCCACGCGGTGAGGATCTGCGCGAGGCCCCCGACGACGAAGTGCGCGACGAGGTCGACCTCCGACCCCGCAGGCAGATCGTAGAAGTCGACGACCTGCGCGGTGGTCAGCCCGACGAACATCCGCGCGGATTCGAGCCGCCGCCGCGCGAGGACCGCGGTGACCGGGCCGGAGAACACGAGCCTGCCCAACCGCGGGTCCGCCGAGACGTCCCGGACGATGGTGGCGACGCAGGCCCGGACCAGTGCGCGCTCCTGCGGGGGAGCCTCGGCGACCGCCCGCAGCGTCGACTCGGCGATCCGCGAGGTGGCGTGGTCGTACACGGCGACGGCGAACGCGTCACGGTCGGGGAAGGATTCGTAGAAGTAGCGGGTCGCCAGCCCGGCGTGCTTGCAGACCCCGCGCACCGAGACGACGGGCTCCCCCTCCGCCGCGCCGAGCAGGTCGAGGCCCGCCTCGATCAGCTGCGCGCGCCGCTCGGCGCGCCGCCGATCCCCGTCCACCCCCGCGTACACCCGCGCCGACGACGTCATGCCGACCATCCTTCCACCACGATGGCCGATTCCCTGGACCGATCACATATATGTGACTACAGTCGTACTCAGATAAGCCCGATGGCGGCGACGCCAGTACTGGATCTGGAGGGGCAGATGTCGGTGACACAGCGAAGCAACGGGAAGACACCACGGGACGGAAAGACACCACGGAAGCCCGCGCCGAGCGGCAGCATTCGTGCGATCGACGGCGGACCCGTGCTCGCACAGATCGACGGGATCTCGCTGATGGCGGGCGCCGCGAACGTCATCATGCAGCTCTCGTGGCCGGGCGTCGGCTACGGCGTCATGGAGAGCACCGTCGAGTCCGGTCGCCTGTTCGACCATCCGATCAAGCGCAGCCGCACCACCCTGCAGTACCTGGCGGTCGCGGCGCTGGGCACCGACGAGGAGAAGCAACTGTTCCGCCGCGGCGTCAATCGCGCACACGCCCAGGTGCGCTCCGGCGAGGCCAGTCCGGTCGAGTACAACGCGTTCGATCCGGAGCTGCAACTGTGGGTCGCGGCCTGCATCTACCGCGGCTTCGAGGACACCCATCGGGTCCTGCGCGGCGAGTACACCCCCGCCCAGCGCGAGTACTACTACCAGCGGGGCGCCGTGTTCGGCACGACCCTTCAGGTCACGCAGCAGATGTGGCCCGCGAACCGGGACGCCTTCGAGGAGTACTGGACCGAGTCGCTGACGAAGGTGTCGATCGACGATGCCGTCCGCGCCCACCTCGACATCATCGCCCGCGCCGGATTCGCGCATCCGATCCTCGCGCGGCTCCTCGGCCCGCTCAACCTCTTCATCACCAAGGGCTTTCTCCCGCAGGAGTTCCGGGACCAGATGCGCTACTCGTGGACCAGCAGGGACCAGCGGCGGTTCGACCGGCTGATGCGGGTCGTCGCCGGGGTAAACCGACTGCTTCCATCGCCGCTCCGCGAGTTTCCGTACAACTATCTGATGGCCGACCTGCGGTGGCGCATCCGCACCGGCCGATCTCCGATCTGATCGGACGACGGCGGGGCGGGCGTGCGCGGCACGACCGGCCCCGCCCGACCCGCTACGCGGTGCTGGCCGCCGACCCGGACGCGCCGCCGTCCGCCGAGCTGCCCGAGCTGATCTTGTCCAGGATCGAGACGATGCTCGACACGGCGCTGACGATGGTCACGATTTCAGCAGATCCCACGATGTGTCCTCCCATACAGTGCGGTCGCGGCGGATCCCCCGACCCGAGATAAACCTACGATGGGACGCGAAACCGTTCACGGCCTTGACAATTCGAGGCACCACTGGTTCTCGACAGCACAGGTCACCGACGCGAATCGGGGCGCCCCGACCACGTACCTGTGAACCTCGTTGTCAGACACAATGATCGGGATGCCGCCGCCACCGGTGCCCGCATCCACCGTCGGGCCCGCGGCCGCGACACGGCGGTGAGGCAGATCACCGACGGTTCCGCGCCGGCGGTGAGGCAGGCCACTCCCGGCGCGCGGACCGTTCACGTTCCGTTGCCCGCACCGACATTCCCCGGCGATCGCGCGTGCATCGGGGCTGTGGCGTTCACCACGCGGATGGGACGGATATGCTGACCGCCGAGCGAAACGGACCGGGTCAGGAGTGTGGGCATCGACGCGCGAGAACTCCGACCGGGCAGCGTGGTGGCCGGGTATCGCATCGAGCGCCTGCTGGGCGCCGGCGGCATGGGCAGCGTCTATCTGGCCGCACATCCGAGCCTGCCCCGGCTGGTCGCGCTGAAGCTCCCCGACCCATCGTTGACGCGGACCCGCGAGGGTCGGGACCGGGTGCTGCGCGAGGCCGACCACGCGGCGCGGCTCGACCATCCGAACATCGTCGCGGTCCTCGACCGCGGGTCCGTCCCCCACCGGGGCGGCGACCGGCTCTGGATCGCGATGCAGTACGTGGACGGGACCGACGCCGCCACACCGCTGCGGCGGGGCCCGATGACCGCCGATCGGGCGATCGCGATCGCAGCCGACATCGCCCGCGCCCTCGACCACGCACACCGCGCGGGGGTGCTGCATCGCGACGTCAAGCCCGCGAACATCCTGCTCACCGCCCCCCGCCCCGGTGAGCGGGAACGGGCACTGCTCGCCGACTTCGGGATCGCGAAGGGCCTCGACTCGCCAGCACTGACGCGGACCGGCACCGTCGTCGCGAGCCTGCAGTACGCCGCACCGGAGCAGCTGGAGGGGCGGCCGCTCGACGGACGAAGCGACCAGTACGCGCTCGGCTGCACGCTCTACCACCTGCTGACCGGCCGCGCACCGTTCCCCGGTTCGGACACCGCGCACCTCGTGCACGCGCACCTGAACCTGCCCGCACCCCGAGTCACGGCGGCGCGGCCCGAACTGCCCCCCGCGCTGGATGCGGTGATCGCCAGGGCGATGGCGAAGAACCCCGCCGACCGGTTCCCGTCCTCGGATGCGCTGGCCGCCGCCGCCCGCTCCGCGCTCGGCGCGGGGACCCCCGCGCCGCCCCCGTCGCCGCAGGCCCCGCCCGCCCCGACCAGGCATCTCGCCGCGCCAACGCCGACGGGGCCTGCGGCGGTCCCGGCACCGGCGCGGGGACGCAGGCTGCTCGTTCCGCTCGCCGCCTGCGCGGTGCTCGCCGCCCTGGCGGCGGCAGGCGTGGCGTGGCTGCCCGACGCCGGGCGATCCGACGCGGCGCCGCCGCCCGCGCACACCCCCGCCCCGCCGCCGACGACGACGCCACCACCACCGACGACGTCATCCCCGCCGACCAACGCGCCGCCCGCGCCCGTGAGCGTCGTCGACGAGCAGGGGTTCGGATTCGGCGGGCCGCGCTGCGATCGCACCGATCCCGCGGTGACCGTGGCACGCACCGCCGAGTCGGCGATCGTCGTCTGCCGGACCGCGTCGGGTCGGCTCTACTCGAAGGCCCGGCGGAGCGACGACACACCGCTCGACTTCGCCAACCCCAAGGCCACGGAGGACGGCTACACCGCGGGCCGCGGCGTGCGGAAGTACGCGCTCGACGAGGACGCCCTGACCATCACCGTGCGTGGCGACGTGATCGCCCGCGAGCCGGTGCTCGAGTACCACGACTCGGACGGGTAATCCGCCCTGCTCGAACCTCCCTCGTGCCGGTACCGCCGGTATTGACGTAGAGTAAGTTACCGACCGGTAGCGAACGTGGGACGGCTCGCTACGAGGGCAACCCGAGCCTCACCGCCCGACCGTGACGGTGAGCATCTCCACCAGGAGGAATCTTCCGTGTCTCCATCGACTTCGCAGGGTCGCGGTGTCGTCTTCGTCGACGGCATCCGCACCCCCTTCGGCAAGGCCGGAGCCAAGGGCATCTACGCCGAGACCCGCGCCGACGACCTGGTCGTCAAGGCGATCCGCGAACTGCTGCGCCGCAACCCGCAGCTGCCGCCCGACCGCATCGACGAGGTCGCGATCGCCGCGACCACCCAGACCGGTGACCAGGGCCTGACCATCGGCCGCACCTCCGCCATCCTCGCTGGCCTCCCCGAGACCGTGCCCGGCTTCGCGATCGACCGCATGTGTGCAGGCGCGATGACCGCGGTCACCACCACCGCCTCCGGCATCGGATTCGGCCAGTACGACGTCGTCATCGCGGGCGGCGTCGAGCACATGGGCAGGCACCCGATGGGTGAGGGCGCCGACCCGAACCCCCGCTTCCTGACCGACAAGCTGGTCGACCCGTCCGCGCTGGTGATGGGCAACACCGCGGAGAACCTGCACGACCGGTTCCCGACCATCACCAAGGACCGCACCGACGCCTACGCCGTCGCGTCGCAGAACAAGTACGACGCCGCGAAGAAGGCGGGCCTCATCGCCGACACCCTCGTCCCGGTCGCCACCCGCGCCGCGAACGGGTGGGGCCTGGCCACCGAGGACGAGCCGCCGCGCCCCGGCACCACGATCGAAGACCTCGCGAAGCTCAAGACGCCGTTCCGCCCCGCGGGCCGGATCACCGCGGGCAACGCCGCGGGACTCAACGACGGCGCGACCGCCGCGCTCCTCGCCGGCGAGGACACCGCCGCCGAGCTCGGCCTTCCGGTCGCCATGCGGATGGTCGGCTTCGCCTTCCAGGGCGTCGACCCCGCCGTGATGGGCATCGGCCCGGTCCCCGCGACCGAGAAGCTGCTCGCCCGGACCGGCCTGACGATCGAGGACATCGGCCTGTTCGAGATCAACGAGGCGTTCGCGGTGCAGGTGCTCGCGTTCCTCGAGCACTTCGGCATCGCCGATGACGACCCGCGGGTGAACCAGTGGGGCGGCGCCATCGCGTGCGGCCACCCGCTCGCCTCGTCCGGGGTGCGCCTGATGACGCAGCTCGCACGCCAGTTCGCGCAGCAGCCGGAGGTCCGCTACGGCCTGACCACCATGTGCATCGGCCTCGGCATGGGCGGCACCGTCATCTGGGAGAACCCCCACCACGCTGATTACCAGGCCGGAGGCAAGTAAATGAGTGACATCGCAAGCGCTTTCGCCGACGAGGTCGTGACGAACGCATACACCAAGCTGATCGCGGTGCCCGGCATCGAGGGCCCGGTCGCGCTGATCACCCTCGACAACGGTTTCGACCACAGCAAGCCGAACTCCTTCGGCCCCCGCGGGCTGCTCGCGTTCGACGCCGCCCTCGACGAGGCGTTCGCCGCGCACCCCGCCGCGATCGCCGTCACCGGCAAGCCGTTCATCTTCGCGGCGGGCGCCGACCTCAAGGGCGTCCCGTCGATCAGCTCCCGCGAGCAGGGCCTCGAGCTCGGACGCCTGGGGCACAAGGTGTTCCGCCGCCTCCGCGAGTCCTCCGTCCCGACGTTCGGGTTCGTGAACGGCCTCGCCCTCGGCGGTGGCCTCGAGGTCGGACTGCACTGCCACTACCGCACCTACGCCGACAACCTGCCCGCCCTCGGCCTGCCCGAGGCGATGCTCGGCCTGGTCCCCGGCTGGGGCGGCACCCAGCTGCTCCCCAACATCGTCGGCCCCGCCCATGCGGTGACGATCGCGGTGGAGAACCCGCTGAACAACGGCAGGACGTTCACCGCGGCGCAGGCCGCGACGTTCGGACTCGCCGACGCCGTGTTCGGTGGCGCCGACTTCCTCGAGCAGTCCCTCGCCTGGGCGGCGAAGGTGCTGGCAGGCGAGATCGTCCCCGCCCGCCCGGAGATCGACCGCGGCGCCGGCTGGGACGAGGCCATCGCCCGCGCCACCGCGATCGTGGCGGGCAAGACGAAGAACAACGCCCCCGGCGCCGTCCGCACGGTCGCGCTCCTCGACGCCGCCCGCCGGGTCGACCTCACCGACCCGGCGACCCTGGATGCCGGGTTCGCCGCCGAGGACGAGGCCCTCGCCGACCTGCTGATGACCGACGAGCTGCGGGCGGGCCTGTACGCGTTCAACCTCGTCAACTCCCGCGCGAAGCGGCCCGCAGGCGCCCCCGACAAGTCCCTCGCCCGCAAGGTGTCCGGGGTCGGCATCGTCGGCGCCGGCCTGATGGCCAGCCAGCTCGCGATGCTGTTCGTCAAGCAGCTCAAGGTCCCGGTGATCCTCACCGACATCGACCAGGAGCGGATCGACAAGGGCGTCGGCTACGTGCACGCCGAGATCGACAAGCTCGCGGGCAAGGGGCGGCTGTCCCCCGATGCCGCGAACCGGCTCAAGGCCCTCGTCACCGGCTCCCTCGACAAGGCCGCGTTCGCGAAGACCGACTTCGTCATCGAGGCCGTCTTCGAGAACATGGACGTCAAGAAGAAGGTGTTCGCCGAGCTCGAGGAGCACATCGCCCCCGAAACGATCCTGGCGACCAACACCTCCTCCCTGTCGATCACCGAGATGGCCGCGGACCTGACGCACCCCGAGCGGGTCGTCGGCTTCCACTTCTTCAACCCGGTCGCGGTGCTGCCGCTGCTCGAGATCATCAGGGGCGAGCGGACCGACGACGCCACCCTGGCGACGGCGTTCGCGACCGCGAAGTCGCTGCGCAAGTCGGCGGTGCTGTGCGGCGACAAGCCGGGCTTCGTGTTCAACCGGCTCGTCACCCGCACCCTCGGCGAGGTCATGGCCGCCGTCGACGAGGGCACCCCGTTCGACATCGCCGACAACGCGATCGCCGAGCTCGGCATGCCGATGAGCCCGTTCACGCTGCTCGCGCTCGTCGGCCCGGCCGTCGCGCTGCACACCGGCGAGACGCTGCAGGCCGCGTACCCGGAGCGGTTCCCGAGCTCGCCCGGACTCGAGGCCCTCGTCGAGGCCCGCAAGCCCGGCGTCTGGACCTGGACCGACCAGGGGCAGGTCGTCGATCCCGAGGTCGCCGCGCTGTGGCCGCAGGGTGACACGCCGTCCACCGCGGAGCAGGTCCTGGACCGGACCCGCCGGGCGTTCGCCGAGGAGATCGCGATCATGCTCGACGAGGGCGTGGTCGCCGCGGCCGAGGACATCGACCTCTGCCTGATCCTCGGCGGCGGGTTCGGGTTCTGGAACGGCGGAATCACCCCCTACCTGGACCGCACCGGCACCTCCGAGGCCGTGAACGGATCCCGGTTCCTTGCCGAGGGCGTCGCCAGCGTCTGATCGGTTCCCGCGGCACACGGGCACGGCACGATGCACTCGTGCCGTGCCCGTGACCGTTTCGCGCCCGCGTCGCCGACCCGGGCGCGGTAGAGTTCACGGGCCCGTGATCCGCGGCTGCGTCTGGCCGCACCGACGAAAGGCCGAAGCACGATGCGATTACGCCGATCCAGAACCGGCACCCCGGTGCGCCGCCGTGCGGCACTGGTGTCGATGGCGATTCTGCTGCCGCTCGGGGCGTCGGTAGCAGGACCCGTCGGCACCGCGAACGCGGCCATCGTGGACTGCCGCGAGTGTGACCTCTGGGTCGAATCCGACATGGGTGCGATCAAGTCGCGGGTCTTCCGCGCCAACGACGGCAACACGGACCGGGTGGTGTACGCGCTCGACGGGATGCGGGCCCGCAACGACTGGAACGGCTGGGAGATCGAGACCAACATCGCGCAGGCTCTGACCCGCGCGAACATCAACGTGGTCATGCCCGTCGGCGGCGAGTCCAGCTTCTACGCGGACTGGAACGCGCCGAGCACCTGGGGTCCGGGCGAGCTGGGCTCGTCCACCGGCAGCTCCAACGGCTCGTCGGCGCTCGGCAGCTCCGACGCCGGGGCCGAGGTGGACGGCAAGGCGAACACCTATCGGTGGGAGACCTTCCTGACCCGGCAGCTGCCGGAGGCCCTCGCGAACCGGTACGGCTTCAGTCGCACCCGCAACGGCGTGTTCGGCCTGTCGATGGGCGGCAGCGCCGCCCTCACGCTCGCCGCCTACCACCCGCAGCAGTTCAGCTTCGCCGGCTCGTTCTCCGGGTTCCTGAACAACTCGGCGCCGGGCATGCGGGAGGCGCTGCGCGTCGCGATGGTCTCGGCCGGCGGGTTCAACATCGACGCGATGGCGCCGCCGTGGGGCCCGCAGTGGCTGCGGATGGACCCGTTCGTGTTCGCCCCGATGCTCAAGGCAAACAACACCCGGCTGTGGATCTCGTCGGGCAGCGGCGTCCCCGGCAACGGCGACGTCAGCGACGCGCTCGGTGTGGTGCAGGCGGTGCCGCTGGAAGCGTTGGCGCTGGCCAACACCCGCGCCTTCGAGGTTCGGGTGGCCACGCTGGGCGGCGCAAACGCGCACTTCGACTACCCGGCCACCGGCGTGCACAACTGGAAGAACTGGGAGGACCAGGTCATTCGGATGATTCCCGACCTGGGCCGCAACATCGGATAGTCGATCTGCCCGCCGATTCCGCGCCCCGGGAGCATCTCCCCGGGGCGCGGAATCATCCAGTAGGTTAGCCTCACCTACATGAAGCGTTCGCTGTTCCGCGCAGGCATCGCCGCGCTCGCCCTCACCACCCTGGTCGGCTGTTCCTCGGACACCGACAGCACCGACCCGACGACCGGGACGGGCACCGGCGCGTTCCCGGTCACGATCGACAACACGTTCGGCGCCACCACCATCGATGCGGAGCCGCAGCGCCTCGTCACGATGGGGTGGAACGCGCAGGACGTGCTCTACGCCCTTGGCCTGACGCCCGTCGGGCAGCCGAAGTACATCTACGGCGCCGACCCGAACGGCGTGATGCCGTGGGCGCAACCCTATTTCGACGCCGACGCGACCACCCTGTACGACGACCCCCAGTCCGGTGACCCGTCCGTCGAGTCGATCGCCGCCCTCACCCCGGACGCCATCCTCGCGCCCTACGAGGGCTTCGACGAGACGTACTACCGTCGGCTCAGTGAGATCGCGCCGACCGTCGCGTATCCGGGCGGCGCCTGGCAGACCACCTGGCAGGACCAGACCTCGATCATCGGACAGGCCGTCGGCAGGCCCGACGAGGCGCGGGCGCTCGTCGACGGACTCGGCGCCACCCTGGCCGACACCGCCGCCGCCCACCCGGAGTTCGCGGGCAAGACCCTCACCGTGGTCAACTTCGACACCGCATCCGGTGCCGCGAACGTCTACCTGCCGACCGACCCGCGGGTGCAGGTCCTCACCGAGCTCGGATTCGTCAACGCGCCGGGGGTGGAGGCGCTGGCGCAGGACAACCCCACCGGCAGCTTCTACAAGTCGCTCTCGTTCGAGAACCTGCGCGACATCGACGCCGACGTCGTTGTCGCGTTCGTCGACGGGTCCTCCGACACCGCAACCCATCCCGCCCTCGGCCAGCTGTCCGCGATCGGGCGCGGCTCGGCGGTCCTGCTGAGCGACCAGCAGGTCGTCGCGGGACTGAGCAACGTCAACGTGCTCAGCATCCCGTGGGTGCTGGACAAGATCGCGCCCCAACTGTCCGAGGCCGCGGGCAAGGTCGGCTGAGACCGGCCGCGCGTCGCCGCGCGGACCGGGCCGGCGCGCAGTAGCGTCGGCCCGGAGGCACGCGGGCCGACAGTCTGGAGGCGAACATGGCGACGAACGACACCGCGTTCGACGGACCGGGATCCGGAGCCACCCGCGCGGCGGTCGGTCACGCGGTGCTCATCGCCGCATCCGCCGCGCTCGGCGGCTTCCTGTTCGGCTACGACACCGCCGTCATCAACGGCGCCGTCGGAGCAATCCGCGACAAGTACGAGATCGGCGCCGCCGGAACCGGTCTGACCGTCTCGCTGACCCTCCTCGGTGCCGCGCTCGGCGCGTGGATCGCCGGCGACCTCGCGGACCGCATCGGCCGCATCCGGGTGATGCAGTTCGCCGCGATCCTGTTCGTCGTCGGCGCCATCGGGTCGGCGTTCCCGTTCAGCGTCTACGACCTCACCGCCTGGCGCGTCGTCGGCGGTGTCGCGGTCGGCTTCGCCTCGGTGATCGCACCGGCCTACATCGCGGAGATCTCGCCCGCCGCCATCCGCGGGCGGCTCGGCTCGATGTACCAGCTCGCCATCGTGCTCGGCATCGCGATCTCCCAACTCGTCAACTACGCCCTGAACCAGGCCGCTGGCGGCGCCCGCGAGCCGCTCGCGGGCATCGAGGCCTGGCAGTGGATGCTCGCCCTCGAGGCGATCCCCGCCCTGCTCTATCTGGTGATGAGCCTGACGATCCCGGAATCGCCGCGCTTCCTGGTGCTGCGTGGTCGCGACGACGCAGCACGGAAGGTCCTCGCGAGCCTGGAGGGCGGCAGCGCTGACGTGGTCACCGGCCGGCTGGCCGAGATCCGCGCCTCACTGAGCGAGCACCGCGCGAAAACCACTTTGCGGCAACTATTCTCGAAGCCGCTCGGGGTGGCACCCCTGGTCTGGATCGGGATGACGCTGGCCGCACTGCAGCAGTTCGTCGGCATCAACGTGATCTTCTACTACTCGGCGACCCTCTGGGAGGCGGTCGGCTTCGGCGAGGACCGCTCCCTGCTGATCAGCGTGGTCAGCGCCGTCGTCAACATCGCGGGCACCTTCGTCGCGATCGCGGTGATCGACCGGATCGGCCGCAGGCCGCTGCTGCTGATCGGCTCGATCGGCATGGCGATCTCCCTGGCCACCGCCGCGATCTGCTTCCATTCCGCGACGATCACCACGAACGACATCGGTGAATCGGTCGCCACCCTGGAGGGCGCGGCGGGCACCGTCGCCCTGATCGCCGCCAACACCTTCGTGTTCTTCTTCGCCTTCTCGTGGGGCCCGGTGGTGTGGGTACTGATCAGCGAGATGTTCCCGAACCGGGTGCGGGCCGCCGCCGTCGGCATCGCGACCGCCGCCAACTGGGTCGCGAACTTCCTCGTCTCGGCGACCTTCCCGGCCATGGCCGATTGGAATCTCTCGGTCACCTACGGCGGCTACGCCGTGATGGCCGCGGTGTCCTTCTTCGTGGTGTGGAGGCTGGTCACCGAGACCCGCGGCCGCACGCTCGAAGCGGCGGGCTGAGCCGGGGCCGGATCAGGGCTGCGGGGCGGCACCGCTGTCCGCGGTGCTCGGCGCAACCTCCTCGGCCCGCAGCCCGGCCACCCAGCCGGTGATCTGCCGCGCCAAATCCTGCGCGGTCAGGCCGACCTCGGCGAGCACCTGGTCGCGGGACGCGTGGTCGAGGAACCGCTGCGGAACCCCGACGTCGCGGGCGGGGGTGTCGACACCCGCCGCCCGCAATGCCGCGGACACCGCGGAACCGATCCCGCCGTGCACGCCGCTGTCCTCGACGGTGACCACCATCGAGAACGCACGCCCCAGGTCGACCACCGCGCTCGGCACCGGAAGCACCCACCGGGGATCCACCACCGCCGCCGAGATGCCCTGCTGCGCAAGCCTGTCCGCGGCGTCGAGCGCCATCGCGGCGAACGACCCGACCGCGACGATCAGGACATCCCCGCGGGGCTGCTCGGACCCGTCCCCGCTCCGCGACGGAGGCATCGCGAGCACGTCGACGCCGCCGACCCGCTCGAGTGCCGGGATGCCCTCCCCCACCGCGCCCTTCGGGAACCGCAGCGCGGTCGGGCCGTCCGAGATCGCCAGCGCCTCACCGAGTTCCTCCCGCAGCGAGGCCGCATCCCGCGGCGCGGCGACCCGCATGCCCGGCACGATGCCGAGGAGCGAAAAGTCCCACATGCCGTTGTGGCTGGCTCCGTCGGGTCCGGTCACGCCAGCCCGGTCCAGCACCAGCGTCACCGGCTGCTTCAGCAGCGCGGCATCCATCAGCAGCTGATCGAAGGCCCGGTTCAGGAACGTCGAGTAGACGGCAACCACCGGGTGCAGGCCGCCGAGCGCCAGCCCGGCCGCGGAGGTCACCGCATGCTGCTCGGCGATGCCGACGTCGAACATCCGCTGCGGGAACCGCTCCCCGAACGCGGTGAGGCCGGTCGGTCCGGGCATCGCGGCGGTGATCGCGACGACGTCCTCCCGGTCGGCGGCGCGTGCGATCAGTTCATCGGAGAACACCGACGTCCAGTCCTGGACCGGGGCGCTGGTGGAACGGCCGGTGCGGGGGTCGATGACGCCGGTCGCGTGCATCTGGTCGGCCTTGTGGTTCTCGGCGGGCGCGTACCCCATGCCCTTGCGGGTGACGGCGTGGACGAGAACGGGACCGCCGAAGTCCTTGGCCCGGCGCAGCGCCGATTCCATCGCCGCCTGATCGTGGCCGTCCACCGGGCCCAGGTACTTGATCCCGAGGTCGGTGAACATCACCTGCGGGCTGACGATGTCCTTGATGCCCGCCTTCATCCCGTGCAGGAACTGGTAGGCCGCCCGGCCGATCCACGGCACCTTCTTGACCATCCGCCGACTGTTGTCGAGCACCCGCTCGTAGCCGGGCTGCAGACGCAGCGCCGCGAGGTGGTCGGCGACCCCCCCGATCGTCGGCGCGTAGGAGCGGCCGTTGTCGTTGATCACGATCACCACCGAGCGGTCCCGGCCTGCGGCGATGTTGTTCAGCGCCTCCCAGCACATCCCGCCGGTCAGCGCCCCGTCACCGACGACGGCGACGACGTGCCGGTCCTGGCCGGTGAGCGCGAACGCCTTCGCCAGACCGTCCGCGTAGGACAGCGCGGCGGAGGCGTGCGAGGACTCCACCCAGTCGTGCTCGGACTCGGTGCGGCACGGGTACCCGGACAGGCCGCCCCGCTTGCGCAGGGTGTCGAACCCGTCCTTGCGGCCGGTGACGATCTTGTGCACGTACGCCTGGTGGCCGGTGTCGAAGAGCACGGCGTCCTTCGGCGAGTCGAAGACCCGGTGCACGGCGAGCGTCAGCTCGACAACGCCGAGGTTCGGTCCGAGATGTCCGCCGGTCGCGGACACCTTCTGCACCAGGAACTCGCGCACCTCGGCGGCGAGCTCACGCATCTCGGCGAGGGTCAGACCGCGCAGATCGTCGGGGGTCTGGACTCGAGAAAGAACACCCAACGAGATCGCTCCCTCCGCAGGACGTCACGCGCGACCGCACGCACACGCGTCGACCGACCACCGGCCGACCCGGCCAGTCTACGGAGCCCGGAATCCGATGATCGCCAGGCGTACCGCCCGGTAGCCCCCGGACGGCTGCACCGCCTGCTCCATTATGCCCGCCACGGTGAGTCAACTCACAGCCTGCGCCGCCCGGCGCCAGGTCACGGCCTGCACGGTCGCCGCCGGGATGACACCCTGATCGGCATGCGCACTGTCGTGGACGCGATCATCGGCGAGATATACGAGCACTGCCTGGACAACCGGGCCGGGGCGCTCGCCGATTACATCCCCGAGCTCGCCCAGGTCCCCCCGGACACCTTCTCGCTGTGCGTGGCGACCACCGACGGTCACGTCTACGAGGCGGGCAGCACCGGGGTGGCGTTCACCATCCAGTCCGTCTCCAAGCCGCTCACCTACGGGTTGGCCCTCGCGGACCGCGGGACGGCGGCGGTCGCGGCGAAGATCGACGTCGAACCGTCCGGGGAGCCGTTCAACGAGATCAGCCTCGACCCGGTCACCGAGCGGCCCCGCAACCCGATGATCAACGCGGGCGCGATCACCGCCGCGTCCCTGATCGCGGGCGCGGACCCCGCCGAACGGTTCGAGCGGGTGCGCCGCTGCTACTCGACGTACGCGGGGCGGGAACTGGCAATGGACGAGCGGGTGTACGCGTCCGAGGCCCGCACCGGGCACCGGAACCGCGCGATCGGTCACATGCTCCGCTCCTTCGGCATCATCACTGACGACCCCGACGAGGCCGTCGACCTCTATTTCCGGCAGTGCTCGATCAACGTGACCTGCCGTGACCTCGCACTGATCGCGGCAACCCTCGCCAACAACGGCACCCACCCGCGCACCGGACGGCGCGCACTCTCCCCGGCCAACGCCGAGCATGTGCTGTCGGTGATGACCTCGTGCGGCATGTACGACGCGGCAGGCGAGTGGATCACGCAGGTGGGGCTGCCCGCCAAGAGCGGGGTCGGCGGCGGGCTGCTTGCGGTCCTGCCGGGGCAGATCGGCATCGCGGTCCACTCCCCCCGCCTCGATACCCACGGCAACAGTGTCCGGGGCGTTCAGGCGTGCCGCGAGCTGTCCCGCAGCCTCGAACTGCACTTTCTGCACGTCGGTCGCGCGGCCCGGTCGGCGATCCGCTCCACCTACACCGTCGACGCCGCGCCGTCCCGGCAGCGCCGCACCCCGGCCGAGCGCGCCGCCCTCGCCGAGCACGGCGCCCGCGCCCGCGTCTATGAACTGCACGGCGACCTGCTGTTTTCGGGCGCGGAGTCCGCGGTCCGGGCGGTCGGTTCCCGGGTGTCCGGCCTCGACGCGGTCGTCGTCGACCTGCGCCGCGTCGACGAGGTGGGGGCGGTCGGTCGCCGGATGTTCGCGGACCTGCGCGCCGACCTCGCCGGGCGGGGCTGCGGCTGCGCCTTCGTCGACCCGGACGGGCATCTCGGGGTCACCGCATCGAGCGTCGACCGGTCGGATCGCACCTACGCGGACCTGGACAGCGCCCTGGAGTGGGCGGAGACCGAACTGCTCGACCGGTACTGCCCGTCCGGACGGATTCCGGAGTCGATCGACCTGGTCGACCATCCGGCGCTCGCCGGCCTCACCCGAGCGGAATTCGACCGCATCGCAACCGAACTCGACATTGTCGACGTTCCGGCCGGGAGCACCGTGGTGCGGCGCGGGGACAACGCGATCGGGATCGCGATGGTGCTGTCGGGGCGGATCAGCGTCGTCGTGCACGGCGGCGACGGGACCAGTCACCGGGTCACCACGCTGGCACCGGGCATGACGTTCGGCGAGATACCGACGTTGGTCGGCGGCCCCTTTCTGAACGACATCCGCGCCGACACCGCGGCCCGCTTCGCGATCCTGAGCCCGGACCGCTTCACGACCCTCGCCGAGGCGGAACCGACCCTCAAGCTGGCCATCCTCGACCGGCTGACCCGGAGCGCATACGCGCAGCTCGACACCGCGATCCGCAGCCTCAGCGTGGCCGCTCTCCCCGCGCCGTCGGAGAGCACAGATCGGTAAATCCGTTGCCCGAAGCACCGAAATCGGACAGGCTGGAGCACATGCCCTCGGACCTCGCGATCGAAACCCACGGTCTCGTCAAGCGCTTCGGCTCCACCGTCGCGGTGGACGGCGTCGACCTCGCCGTCCGCCGTGGCGGCGTCTACGGCGTGCTCGGCCCCAACGGCGCGGGCAAGACCACCACCATCCGGATGCTCGCCACCCTCCTCGACATCGACGACGGCACCGCCCGCGTCCTCGGCCACGACGTGACCCGCGAGGCCGACACGGTCCGCGGCAAGGTCGCGCTGACCGGACAGTTCGCGTCCCTCGACGAGGACCTCACCGGCACCGAGAACCTGGTGCTGCTGTCCCGGCTGTACGGCTTCTCCCGGCCCGCCGCCCGCGACCGGGCCGCGCAGCTCCTCGCCGCGTTCGACCTCAGCGACGCCGCCGGACGGCAGGTGAAGAACTTCTCCGGCGGCATGCGCAGGCGGCTCGACATCGCCGCGTCGATCATCGTCACCCCGGAACTGATCTTCCTCGACGAGCCGACCACCGGCCTCGACCCGCGCAGCCGCAACCAGGTGTGGGAGATCGTGCGGGCCCTCGTCGCCGGCGGCACCACCGTGCTGCTCACCACCCAGTACCTCGACGAGGCCGATCAGCTCGCCGACCGGATCGCGGTGATCGACCACGGTCGGGTCATCGCCGAGGGCACGACCGGGGAACTGAAGGCGTCCGTCGGATCCGGCGCGCTGCACGTCCGGGTCGCGGACCCGGCCCGCCGCGACGAGGCCGCCGCGGTGCTTGCCGGGGTCCTCGGCGTCGACATCACCGCCGAGGCGGACGCGGCGGCGCTCAGCGCCCGCACCGACGACCCCGACCGCGTCGCCGCCGCGCTGCCTGCGCTCAACGAGGCGGGCATCGCCGTCACCACCTTCGCCCTCGGGCAGCCGAGTCTCGACGAGGTGTTCCTCGCGCTCACCGGTCGGCCCACCGACGTCTCGCTGGAAGGGACCCCGTCATGACGACCACCACCGTCACCAGCTCACCCGCGCTCGCGGTGGGCGAGGCCCTCGCCCTTGACGGGCCGCGGCCGAAGCGGCCGAGCGCGGTGACGTCGTCGCTGTCGTTCGGTTGGCGGGCGCTGCTGAAGATCAAGCACGTCCCCGAGCAGCTCTTCGACGTGACCATGTTCCCGATCATGTTCACGCTGATGTTCACGTACCTGTTCGGCGGGGCGCTTGCCGGCTCCACCGACGCCTACGTGCAGTTCCTGATCCCGGGCATCCTGGTGCAGACGGTCGTGATGATCACCATGTACACCGGGTTGACTCTGAACAAGGACATCGAGAAGGGCGTCTTCGACCGGTTCCGGTCGCTGCCGATCTGGCGGCCTGCGCCGCTGGTCGGGGCCCTGCTCGGCGACCTCGCGCGCTACACCATCGCCTCGGTGATCGTGATGGTGCTCGGCCTGATCCTCGGGTTCCGGCCGGCGGGCGGGATCGTCGGCATTGTCGCGTCGGTGGCGCTGCTGCTGCTGTTCTCGTTCGCAATGTCGTGGATCTGGACGATGTTCGCGATGCTGATGCGCACCGAGCAGGCCGTCATGGGCGTGTCGATGTTCATCCTGTTCCCGCTCACGTTCGCGTCGAACATCTTCGTCGACCCGTCGACGATGCCCGGGTGGCTGCGCGCATTTGTCGACGTGAACCCGATCAGTCACCTGGTCACCGCGATCCGTGGGCTGATGGCAGGCGAGGTGACCGCAGCACAGCTCGGCATCGTGTTCGCGTGGTGCGCGGGCTTCGTGCTCGTGTTCGGGCCGATCACGATGCGGCTGTACAACCGCAAGTCCTGACCGGACGAGGAGGCCCGGCCCCGAAGCGGGGCCGGGCCCTGTCGCGCGCGGCGGTCAGACCTTCGCGTACTCCTCGTCCGCGTCGGACGGCTGGATATCGATGGTGGTGCGCAGCGGCCGGTTCGGCAGGAACACGACGGCGACCACCGTGACGACCGCGACCGCGGCGGCGATCAGGAAGATCCGCCCGGTCGCGGGGCCCGAGGCGGCCCCGGAAAACACCCCCCCCCCCCCCGGCCCCCCCCCCCGCTTTCAGTTGTGGGCGCCCCCCCCTCGGTGGGGTT
>NZ_JBHXNB010000008.1:135891-165288 GCF_042720095.1 Rhodococcus sp. NPDC058505 | reverse complement strand
GATGTGATCGGCGGCCAGTTCGACTCGATGCTCGCCAAGCTGATCGTCACCGGCGAGACCCGCGAGCAGGCGCTGGCGCGCGCCTCCCGCGCGCTGGCCGAGTTCGAGGTGGATGGGCTGGCGACGGTGCTGCCGTTCCACCGGCACATCGTGACCAACCCGGCGTTCATCGGTGACGGGACCTCGTTCGAGGTGTACACGAAGTGGATCGAGAACGAGTGGGACAACCCGATCGAGCCGTACACCGGTGCCGGGCAGGTGGACGCCGACGGTGAGGAGGCGTTGCCGCGGCAGAACGTGGTCGTCGAGGTCGGGGGTCGTCGGGTGGAGGTGTCGCTGCCGGGTCAGTTCTCCCTCGGGTCGGCGGCGCCTGCGGTCGGGGCGATCACCCGGAAGCCGAAGTCCCGCAAGCGGGGCGGTGCCGGTGGTGCTGCGGCGTCGGGTGATGCGGTGACCGCGCCGATGCAGGGGACCGTGGTGAAGGTCGCTGTTGAGGAGGGTCAGGAGGTCGCCGAGGGTGACCTGATCGTGGTGTTGGAGGCGATGAAGATGGAGAACCCGGTGACCGCGCACAAGTCGGGTGTGGTGACCGGTCTTGCGGTGGAGCCGGGTGCGGCGATCACGCAGGGCACCGTCCTCGCCGAACTCAAGTAGGCGCTCCGCGCCCGTGAGTCCTTGTGGTCCCGTGGCGGGCCGAAAGGACTCACGGGCGGCGCAGCCGCTTACCCTGGGGGCATGGCCGAACCACCGGATATCCGCATCGGGACCGCCGAACGCGAGCAGGCGCTCGACCAGCTCAGCCAGCACTTCAGTGCGGGCAGGCTGACGGTCACCGAGTTCGACGAGCGCAGCGGGCTGATCGCGGTCTCCTCCACCCGCCGCGAGCTCGACCGCCTGCTCGCGGACCTGCCCGCACTGTCGCCGCAGGCGACCGGGCCGGCCGCCGCGGAATCCGGCCCGGTCGCCAATTCGCCCCGCCCCGACTGGGCGGGGCGAATCGTCGCATTGGTCCCGCTGATCGCGCTGGTGCTGTTCTTCGTCACCGGGACGTGGGTGTGGTTCCTTGCCGTCCCCGCGGCAGGCATCCTGCTGCTCGGCACCGATCGGGAACGCAAGCGTCGACGCGGGGTGGAGGGGAACGACCACTGATGGAACCGATCGAGATCAACGCCGGATCCTGGTATCTGCGGGGGCTGCGGGCCGACGAGCGGGTCGACGACCGGCCTGCGCTCGCCGACGGCGGCATCACCGACCCCGACCACGTCGCCGCCCGCGCCCGGCAGTGGGCGGGCGGCGAGCACTACTCGTGGGCGGTGTGCGAGCCGACGACCGGTGAACTGCTCGGGGAGGTCGGTCTGACCCCGGCCGGCACGGACGGCACGCTCGGCGGCTGGGCGCGTCCCGGTCACGACGCCGCCCTCGCCGCCGCGACCGCGGCCGTCCGACGGTTCGCGGAGGGAGCCCTCGGGCTCACCGTCGCTGACCGGTGAGCGTCGGGACAGGCCCCCGCGCGGGTAGCCTGTCCCCCGTGTCCCCGATCGTGGTCCTCACCGGCGCGGGCATCTCAGCCGAGAGCGGGGTGCCGACCTTTCGCGACGCCGACGGCCTGTGGGAAAGCCACCGGGTCGAGGACGTGGCGACCCCGGAGGCGTTCGCGCGGGACCGGATGCTGGTGCAGCGGTTCTACGACGCCCGCCGCGCGGCGTTGCACACCGTCGAACCGAACCGCGCGCACCGGGCCCTCGCCGAACTTGAGGACGTCCTCGGCGGGGACCTGCTGGTGGTGACGCAGAACATCGACGACCTGCACGAGCGGGCCGGTTCGCGCAACGTCATCCACATGCACGGCGAGCTGCGCCGGGCGCTGTGCCGCGCGTGCGGCGTTGCGGATCCGTGGAGCGGCGACCTCAGCGGCGAGCCCGCGTGCCCGCACTGCGGCGTCGCCGACCTGAGGCCGGACGTGGTGTGGTTCGGGGAGGTCCCCTACGAGATGGACCGCATCACCGACGCGCTCGCGGGTGCCGACCAGTTCGTGTCTATCGGCACCTCCGGCGCGGTCCACCCCGCCGCCGGATTCGTGCGGTACGCCAGGGACAACGGCGCCGCCACGCTCGAGCTGAACCTCGACCCGAGCGAGGGCAGCCACCTGTTCCACGAGGCGCGGCACGGCACGGCGGGCGAACTGGTCCCGGCGTGGGTCCGCGAGGTGCTCGAGCAGCGTCGCTGACCCGGGCGGCCCGCCTCGATCAGTCCCGGGTGAGGAGCCGGCCGCGCAGCGCGGCGATGTCGTCGGCGCCGAGCCCGAGACCCCGCACGAAGTAGCCCTCGATGTCACCGAAACCGGTGCGCATCTCGTCGAGCGCGGCCTCCAGGTAGTCCCGGCGCACCCCGAGCAGCGGCAGCAGGATGTCCGGGTTGCCGCCCGCGTCCCGGAAGCGGTCGAACACCGGAGCCAGCGCGGGCAGCAGCTGGTCGTTCGTCAACAGGTATTCGTCGAATACCCGCCCCTCGTCGACACCGAGCAGCAGCAGCAGCGCCGCCACCGCCCAGCCCGTCCGGTCCTTGCCGGTGGTGCAGTGGATCAGGACTGCGGTGTCGTCGCGGCGGGCCAGGTCGGTGTACAGCGCCCGGTACGCGGCGACCGCGGACGGCATCGACACGAAGTCCCGGTAGCTGCCGATCAGGTACCCGCCCGCCTGGTCGCCGCCGAGCAGGTCCTCCGCGAGCACCGGGTCGTCGAGGATCTTCTGCATCATCGCCGGGGCCTGCGAGGCGTCCCGGTCGGCGAGCACGTCCAGGGGAACCTCCTTGGCGCCCGCGGGGATCCGATCCGGCTTCACCTCGCGTTCGGCGAGGGTGCGCAGGTCGAATACGGTGGCGAGCTGCAGCGCCTCCAGGGCCGGGAGGTCGGCGTCCGCGACCGCCGCGAGGTCGGTGGACCGGTAGATCCGGCCGGTGCGCACCAGCGATCCGTCGGCGGTGCGGTATCCGCCCGCGTCCCGAAGGTTGGGCACGGAGGCGATGGGGATGGACGAACCGACCGGCCGCGGGATGCTCATGCCTGCACGGTAAACCACGGCGCCGATCACCGCGCCGTCCGCGGTCCCGCGGTGGCCGCACCGGACGCCGACCGCTGTTCACAGGCCCCGCCCGGGGCTGGCGCGGCGGCCGCCTCGTTCATGACGGCGCCGATCGCGATGCCGAGCACCAGCGCGGCGGCGACACCGATCACCCAGGTGGACCTGGCGACGCCGGCGTCGATGCGGTCGACCGGGTCACGGTGCCGGGCGGGGTCGGGGTGCGGGGCGGGGTCGAACTCGTTCACGTGGACGTCCTCGAGAATGCGGTCGGGGCGGTCCCGCGCGAGGACGCTGTCGCACAGCGTCGCCCGTCCGGGGCCACCGCTCCACCTCGGAGCCGCACAGAATGACAGGTGCCACCGACACGTTCGCCGGAAACCGGGCGGATCAGCGGCGGAGCACCGCGTCGAGGGCGTCGACGGCGTTCGACAGCTCGGTTGCGGTGACCGTCAGCGGGGGCCGGAACCGGACGCCACGCTCCCCGGTGCCGAGCGCGAGGACGTGCTCGCGTTCCCGAAGCGCGGCGAGCACCGCGTCGCGCCGGGCGGTGCTGTCGAGGGTGACGGCGCCGAGCAGCCCGCGGCCGCGGGGGTCGGTGACACCGTCGTGTCGACCGGCCAGCGCGGTCAGGTCGGCGAGCAGCTGCGCCCCGAGCATCCGGGCCCGATCGATCAGCCGGTCCCGTTCGATCACCTCCAGGATGCGCCGTGCCCGCACCATGTCGGTGAGGTTGCCGCCCCAGGTGGAGTTGATCCGGGAGCCGACGGCGAAAACGTTGTCCGGGACCTCGTCGACGCGGCCGCCCGCCATGATGCCGCACACCTGGGTCTTCTTTCCGAACGCGACCACGTCCGGCCGCAGCCCCAACTGCTGGTATGCCCACGCGGTGCCGGTGGTGCCCGCACCGGTCTGTACCTCGTCGAGGACGAACAGCGCGTCGCGCTCACGGCACAGGTCGGCGACGGCCTGCAGAAACTGCGCGCGCAGGTGCCGGTCGCCGCCCTCGCCCTGGATCGGTTCGGCGATGAAACAGGCGATGTCATTCGGGTTTTCGTCGAATGCGCGGCGCGCCTGCTGCAGCGCCCGTCGTTCCGCCGCGGCGACGTCCGCGCCGCCCTCCGCGGTCGGCGCGTCGATGCGGGGCCAGTCGAAGCGGGGGAACCGGGCGACCTTGACCGGATCGGTGTTGGTCAGCGACATCGTGTATCCGCTGCGGCCGTGGAAGGCGTGCCGCAGGTGCAGCACCCGGGTGCCGAGGGCGGGGTCGCGGCCCGCGGCCTCGTTGTGTCTGCTCTTCCAGTCAAACGCGACCTTGAGCGCGTTCTCGACGGCGAGGGCGCCGCCGTCGACGAAGAACAGGTGCGGCAGCGCGGGGTCGCCAAGCACCCGCGCGAAGGTGCGCACGAACCGTGCCATCGCGACGGTGTAGACGTCGGAGTTGCTCGGCTTGTTCACCGCGGTCTCGGTGAGTTCGGCGAGGAACCCGCGGTCCAGCACGAGAGCTGGATGGTTCATGCCGAGCGCATTCGACCCGAAGAAGCCGAACATATCGAGGTATTCGGTGCCGTCACGCTGGTCGACCAGCGTGCGCCCGCGAGACCGGACCGGGTCAAGGACGAGGTCGAACCCGTCGACCAGCATGTGTTCCCGCAGCACGCCGAGAACCTCGCCGGGCTCGATGCGCCCGCCGCCGTGCCGCAGATCGATCGCGCCACTCATACCCCGAGGCTATGCCGAAAATTCCTGTCTTGGTGCGAGTACCGGTAACAATTCCTGTTCGATCCGCTACCTGTCGTAAAAAGTCTGCAGGATGACGGTGCTGCGGGTGCGGACGTTGGCCGTGGTCCGGATCTCCTGCAGCAGACGCTCCAGCGCCCGGGGCGACTCCACCCGCACCAGCAGCATGTAGCTCTCCTCCCCCGCGACCGAGTGACACGACCGGATCGCGGGCAGGTGCGCCAGCCGGGCGGGGGCATCGTCGGGACCCGACGGATCGAAGGGGGTGATCGCGACGAACGCGGACAGTTCCTCACCGAGCGCCGCCGGGTCGACGCGCGCGCCGTACCCGCGGATCACCCCGCGCGTCTCGAGCCGGCGCACCCGGGTCTGGACCGCGGACACCGACAGTCCCGCCTTCCCCGCAAGGGTGGCCAGCGTCGCGCGCCCGTCGTCGACGAGTTCACGCACAAGCAGCGTGTCAATCTCGTCCAATGGCTCCGCCATGAGGGGAGGCTAGCCCACTCGTGGAGTAGGAAAGGAGAAGGACGTTCATCCGCCGCGACCAGGGAGGCCGACCAGATGTCCGACACCACCCACCCGTCCCCCCGTGACCGCGCCGCCGTTGCGTTGCGTGCCTGCGGGGTCACCGACCTGCCCACCGGCACGGACCTGCACGTCTGCACCCCGATCGACGGGTCGGTGCTGGCCGACCTGCGGGCGAGCTCCGCCGCGGACGTCGACGCCGCGATCGCCGATGCGCGAGTGGCGTTCTCGTCGTGGCGCACGGTCCCGGCACCGCAACGCGGCGCGCTGGTGCGCAGGCTCGGCGCGCTGCTCACCGAGCACCGGCACGACCTCGCGACGCTGGTGACCCTCGAGGCGGGAAAGATCACGTCGGAGGCCCTCGGCGAGGTGCAGGAGATGATCGACGTCTGCGAATTCGCGGTCGGGCTCTCCCGCCAGTTGTACGGCCGGACCATGCCGTCCGAGCGGCCGGGGCACCGGCTGATGGAGACCTGGCATCCGCTCGGGGTGGTCGGGGTGATCTCGGCGTTCAACTTCCCGGTCGCGGTGTGGTCGTGGAACGCGGCGATCGCCCTGGTGTGCGGGGACCCGGTGGTGTGGAAGCCGTCCGAACTCACCCCGCTGACCGCCCTCGCCTGCGATGCCCTGCTGCACAGGGCGGCCGCCGACACCGGCGCCCCCGAGGGCGTGCACGGCCTGCTGCTCGGCGGCGAACAGGTGGGGGACTTCCTCGTCGACGATCCGCGGGTGGCGCTGGTCAGCGCGACCGGGTCGGTGGGGATGGGTCGACAGGTCGGACTGCGGGTCGCGGCGCGGCTCGGTCGCTGCCTGCTCGAACTCGGCGGCAACAATGCCGCGGTCGTCGCCCCGTCCGCCGACCTGGACCTCGCCGTCCGGGCGGTCGTGTTCGCGGCGGCGGGCACCGCGGGGCAGCGCTGCACCACGCTGCGCAGGCTGATCGTGCACGCCTCGATCGTGGACACCGTCGTCGACCGGATCGCGGACGCGTATCGCCGGCTCCCGGTCGGGGATCCCTTCGACGCGGACACCCTCGTCGGCCCCCTGATCCGGGAACATTCCTGGGAGGCAATGCAATCCGCTCTCTACCGGGCGACGTACGTCGAGGGCGGCGAGCTGGTGTGCGGCGGCACGCGGCTCGACCGGGACGGGGTGTACGTCACGCCAGCGGTGGTCCGGATGCCGCAGCAATACCCGGTGGTGTGCGAGGAGACGTTCGCGCCGATCCTCTACGTGCTGACCTACGACACCCTCGACGCGGCGATCGCGCTGCACAATGCGGTCCCGCAGGGACTGTCGTCGTCGATCTTCACCCTCGACCAGCGGGAGGCGGAACGCTTCCTCGCCGCCGACGGGTCCGACTGCGGCATCGCGAACGTCAACATCGGCACCTCCGGCGCCGAGATCGGTGGCGCGTTCGGCGGCGAGAAGCACACCGGCGGCGGCCGCGAATCCGGGTCCGACTCGTGGAAGGCGTACATGCGGCGGGCGACGAACACCGTCAACTACTCCCCCGACCTGCCGCTCGCCCAAGGCGTCGAGTTCGGGCGCTGACGCACCCGTGAGTCCTTTCGGCCCGCCACGGGACCGGAAGGACTCACAGGCGGCGGAGCCGCTCACCGGGCGAGCGGCTTGCCCATCGCCGTCGCCGCGACGTGACCGCGGATCGTCTCGGCAACCAGGTCGGGGTTCTCCAGCATCGGCACGTGCCCGACCCCGGGAAGCACCACCCGGCCCGCCCAGTCCGGCAGCTCGTCGAGGAACCGGCGACCGTACGTCTCGATCGGCAGCATCCGGTCGTGCTCGCACAGGGCGAGCAGCGTCGACACCCGCACCCGGTCGAGTCCGCGAATCCCGCCGTCGCGCAGTCCCATCCACTCGGTGGGCAGAAACACCCGGCACCGGGTGGCGGCCCGGATCACCGTCCGGACCTCCCGCTCCGGAACCGACGCGGCGTCGTCGGAGAGCAGGGACAGCACCAGGCGCCGGACCACCGCGAGCCGGGAGGCGGGCATCCCGACGACCCGGCCGACCGCCGCGATCGGGGTGAGCGCGAGGAAGATCGCCCCGAGCCGCAGCTCCGACGGAGACAGGTCCGACCAGCCGCCCGCCGGCGCGATCGCGGTCAGCGAGCGGGCCCGTCCGCGGCGCTCGAGCTCGAAGCCGACCCAGCCGCCCAGCGAATTGCCGACGACGTGGCAGTCCCCCCAGCCGACCTCGTCGAGGACCCGTTCGACCCCGTCCGCGTAGTGCTCGATGCTGACGTCCAGTGCGCGGATCTGCTCGCCACCCCAGTGCCCCGGCATCGACACCGCGAGCACATCATGGTCATCGGCAAGCAGGTCCGCCGTCCGCCGCCACACGTGATGCGAAAGCGTGAACGGGTGGATCAGCAGCACCGGCTCGCCGTGGCCGACGCGCCGGTACCGGTCCGGTGAGGTGCGCATTCCCGCACCGTACGACACCCGTCGAGCCCACACGGGGATCGTCACCCAGTCGTGATGTCGACCCGTGCCTGCGCACCGGAGTCCGTGCGTCGGTGGCGACCCGACGCTGAACCGATGAGAATCGGACGGCACGACGGTCCATACCTGTATCGAGCGGGCACACCCGCGCGGCGAGATCCGAGGGAAGGGTTCGATCATGTCCGAGTACTCCGCACCCATCGGCGCCCCCATCTGGTGCGACCTGATGAGCAGCGACCCGGCCGGGGCCGCCGACTTCTATCGCGCGATCTTCGGCTGGGAGGTCGAGGGGCCGCCGCGCGAGGAGTTCGGCGGCTACCAGAACTTCACGCGAGACGGTCGGCGGGTGGCCGGGCTGTCCCCGTGGATGCAGGAGGCGGGCGGGCCGCCGAACGTGTGGTCGGTGTACCTGCACACCGCCGATGCCGACGCGACCGCCCGGGCCGTCGAGGCCGCGGGCGGGTCGGTGCTGTTCCCGCCGATGGCCATCGGCACCGAGGGCACGATGCTCGCGGCGAGCGACACGGCCGGGGCCGCGATCGGGTTCTGGCAGCCCGCGGACCACACCGGGTTCTCGCGGTGGGGCGAGCACGGGACACCGTACTGGTTCGAGTCGCAGAGCAAGGACTACGCGAAGTCGATCGCCTTCTACCCGAAGGTGATCGGTGCGCGGATCGAGGAGGTCGTGCCAGCGGGACCGGACACACCGGGGGCGTACAGCCAGGTGTTCGTCGGCGAGTCCGCCTACTCGGGGATCATGGACGCCGCGCAGATCCAGCCTGCGGAGGTGCCATCGTTCTGGCAGGTGTACATCACCGTCGACGACGTCGCGGGAACCGTCGCGCAGGTCGAGTCGCTCGGCGGCGCCGTCCGGATGCCCGCCGTGGACACCCCGTACGGCACGCTCGCCGTCGTCACCGACCCGTTCGGCGCCGCCATCTGCCTCGGGCACCCGCCTGCCGGAATGTAGCACCGCGCCCCGCCGGTTCGGCGCCGCCGTCCGCATGTCGGTGCCGCGGGGCAGTATGGACGCATGGATGCCGAACGGGAGGCGCGCGGGGACGCCGGGCACGGCGGGGTCGACCGCGCCGCCGCGGTCCTCGGCCGGTTCACCGTCGCCACCCGGGAGTGGTTCACCGGGGCCTTCCCCGCCCCGACCGCGGCCCAGATCGGGGCGTGGGAGGCAATCGCGGACGGCGCCAACGCCCTGGTCGTTGCGCCGACCGGCTCGGGCAAGACGCTGTCCGCGTTCCTGTGGGCGCTGGATCGCCTCACCTCCCGCCCGCCCGATCCGGACCGGCCCCCCGGCACGACGGTGCTCTACATTTCCCCGCTCAAGGCGCTCGCGGTGGACGTCGAACGCAACCTGCGGGCACCGCTGGTCGGCATCACCCAAACCGCGCGGCGTCTGGACCTGGCCCCACCCGAGGTCAGCGTCGGGGTCCGCTCCGGCGACACCACCCCCGCCGCGCGCCGCGCCATGCTGCGCACCCCACCGGACATCCTGATCACCACCCCGGAGTCGCTGTTCCTGATGCTCACCTCCGCGGCCCGCGAGACCCTCACCACCGTGCACACGGTGATCGTCGACGAGGTGCACGCCGTCGCCGCCACCAAACGCGGTGCGCACCTGGCGCTGTCGTTGGAGCGGCTGGACCTGCTGCTGGAGCGGCCAGCGCAGCGGATCGGCCTGTCCGCGACGGTCCGGCCGCACCAGGAGGTGGCGCGGTTTCTTGCCGGGTCGGCGCCGGTGCGCATCGTCGCGCCGCCCGCACCGAAGACGTTCGACCTGACGGTGCGGGTGCCGGTCGAGGACATGACCGAACTGGGCGTCGAGCCGAGCGGAGCACCGGGGACCGCCGCGGCAGATCCGGCTGCGATGTCGTCCGCGCCCGCCCCGCGGCAGGGCTCGATCTGGCCGCACGTCGAGGAGCAGATCGTCGACCTGGTGCTCGCGCACTCCTCGTCGATCGTGTTCGCCAATTCCCGTCGGCTCGCCGAGCGGCTGACGGCCCGGCTCAACGAGGTGTACGCCACGCGGCTCGGCACCCCGGCCGAGTCGGTGCACGCACCCCCTGCGCAGCTGGGGGCGTCGACGGAGGTGATCCACGGCGCCGACCCGCTGCTCGCCCGCGCCCACCACGGCTCGGTCAGCAAGGACCAGCGCGCGCTGATCGAGGACGACCTGAAGTCGGGGCGGCTGCGCTGCGTGGTTGCCACCTCCAGCCTGGAACTCGGCATCGACATGGGCGCGGTGGACCTGGTCGTCCAGGTGGAGGCCCCGCCGTCGGTGGCGAGCGGACTGCAACGCGTCGGCCGCGCCGGGCACCAGGTCGGGGAGGTCTCCCGCGGTGTGCTGTTCCCCAAGCACCGAACCGACCTGGTCCACTGCGCGGTGACGGTGGAGCGGATGACCACCGGCAAGATCGAATCCCTTGCGGTGCCTGCGAATCCGCTGGACATTCTCGCCCAGCACACCGTCGCGGTGTGCGCGCTGGACCCGGTCGACACGGGCGAGTGGTTCGCCGCGGTTCGGCGGACCGGCAGCTTCGCGACCCTGCCCCGCTCCGCGTTCGACGCCACCCTCGACCTGCTCGCCGGGCGGTACCCGTCCGACGAGTTCGCCGAGCTGCGGCCGCGGCTGGTGTGGGACCGGGACGCCGACGTGCTCACCGGCCGCCCGGGATCGCAGCGCCTCGCCGTCACCTCCGGCGGCGCGATCCCGGACCGCGGCCTGTTCACCGTCTACATGGTCGGCGCTGCGCCCTCTGGTCGCTCCGCAGGCTCCGCTCCTGGCCATTCCCGGGTCGGCGAGCTCGACGAGGAGATGGTGTACGAGTCCCGGGTCGGGGATGTCTTCGCGCTCGGCGCGACCAGCTGGCGGATCGAGGAGATCACCCACGACCGGGTGCTCGTCTCCCCCGCGTACGGGATGCCGGGTCGGCTGCCGTTCTGGCACGGCGACGGGCTGGGCAGGCCCGCGGAACTCGGTGCGGCGCTGGGCGAGTTCCTGCGCGAGACCGCGCTCGGTGACCGGGCGGAGCTGCGGCAGCGGTTCGCGGGGCAGGGCCTCGACGACAATGCGTCGACCAATCTGCTTGCCCTGGTCGACGAGCAGGCCACCGCGACCGGGCAGGTTCCGAGCGACCGGACGCTGGTGCTGGAGCGGTTCCGGGACGAGCTCGGCGACTGGCGGCTGGTGCTGCACTCCCCCTACGGCCTGCCGGTGCACGCGCCGTGGGCGCTCGCGGTCGGCGCCCGCCTGCAGGAGCGGTACGGGATCGACTCCGCGCCAACCGCCTCCGACGACGGGATCATCGTCCGGCTGCCGGACACCGAGAACGACCCGCCCGGCGCGGACCTGTTCGTCTTCGACGCGGACGAGATCGAGGATGTCGTCACCGACCAGGTCGGATCGTCGGCGCTGTTCGCGTCGCGGTTCCGCGAGTGCGCGGCCCGCGCCCTGCTGCTGCCGCGCCGCACCCCGGGGCGGCGGGCGCCGCTGTGGCAGCAGCGGCAACGCGCGTCCCAGCTGCTCGACGTGGCACGCAAGTTCCCGACGTTCCCGATCCTCCTCGAAACGGTCCGGGAGTGCCTGCAGGACGTGTACGACCTGCCGTCGCTGGTGCGGCTGTTGACGGACGTGGGGCGCCGCCGGATCCGGATCGTGGAGGTGGAGACGCCGTCGCCGTCGCCGTTCGCGACGGCCCTGCTGTTCGACTACGTCGGCGCGTTCATGTACGAGGGTGACAGTCCCCTGGCCGAACGCCGCGCCGCCGCGCTGTCGCTGGACCAGTCACTGCTCGCGGAGCTGCTCGGCCGGGTGGAGTTGCGTGAACTGCTCGACGAGACGGTGATCGAGCGGACCGAGCGGGAGTTGCAGCGGCTCACCGAGGACCGCCGCGCCCGCGACGCGGAGGGTGTCGCGGACCTGCTGCGCCTGCTCGGCCCGCTCACCGACTCCGAGGTCGTTGCCCGCACGGTGGCGGACCCTCGGGAATGGTTGGCGGGGTTGGAGTCCCGCAAGCGTGCGATGCGGGTGACGTTCGCCGGGCAGCGGTGGTGGGTCGCCGTCGAGGATGCGGCCCGGCTGCGGGACGCGCTCGGGGTGCCGCTGCCGATCGGTGTGCCCGCGGCGTTCATCGAGGCGGTCGACGACCCGCTCGGCGACCTGATCGGCCGCTATGCCCGCACGCACGGGCCGTTCACCGTCACCGAGGCCGCCGCCCGATTCGGCCTCGGCGCCGCGGTGGTCCGCGACGTCCTGCTCCGACTCGCGCAGGAGAAGCGGGTGGTCGAGGGCGAATTCCGGCCGGCGGCAACGGGTTCGGAATGGTGCGACGCGGAGGTGCTGCGCCGGGTCCGGCGGCGCTCGCTGGCCGCCGCCCGCCGCGACGTCGAACCGGTGGAACCCGCGGCGCTGGGCCGCTTCCTGCCCGAGTGGCAGCACGTCGGCGGCGGGCTGCGCGGCGTCGACGGGGTCGCGGCGGTCGTCGACCAGCTGGCCGGGGTGCCGATTCCGGCGTCGGCCTGGGAATCGTTGGTGTTCCCGTCCCGGGTCCGCGACTATCGGCCCGCGATGCTGGACGAGCTGACCACGACCGGGGAGGTGCTGTGGTCAGGCGCCGGGCAGATTTCCGGCAGCGACGGCTGGATCCGCCTGCATCTCGCCGACGTCGCGCCGTTGACGCTGCCGCCGCCGCAGGACATCGACCTCACCGACCTGCACCGCGGCATCCTCGACGCGCTCGCGACCGGTGGCGCGTTCTTCTTCCGCACGCTGTCGGATCACGTCGGTTCCACCGACGACGCGGGCCTCGTCGCTGCGCTGTGGGAGCTGGTGTGGGCGGGGCACCTGGCAGGCGACTCGTTCGCGCCGCTGCGGGCGTTGCTGTCGGGGACGACGCGGGCGACGCCCAGCCATCGAACGCCGCGGCGGGCGCCGCGGACCCGCGCGTACCGTGCGCTGCCCCGGCCCGCGGTGCCGTCCCGCACCGGGCCGCCGACGGTCGGCGGGCGGTGGGCGCTGCTGCCCGACCCGGAACCCGACGCCACCCTCCGCGCGCATGCCCGCGCGGACCTGCTGCTCGACCGGTACGGGGTGCTCACCCGCGGGTCGGTGGTCGCGGAGGACGTTCCCGGTGGGTTCGCGATGATGTACAAGGTGCTGCGCGGCTTCGAGGACAGTGGCCGCGCCCGCCGCGGCTATTTCGTGGAGGGTCTCGGCGCGGCGCAGTTCTCGACGTCGGAGGTCGTCGATCGGCTGCGCGGGCACGCCGACTCCCCCGGCACGGCCCGTCCGGCGCCCGCCGCGGTGACGCTCGCGGCGACCGACCCGGCGAACCCGTACGGGGCGGCGTTGTCGTGGCCCGCCACCGAGGGCGGGCACCGGCCCGGACGCAAGGCGGGCGCGATGGTCGTCCTCGTCGACGGCGGCCTCGCGCTGTACGTGGAGCGCGGCGGTAAGACCCTGCTCACGTTCACCGACGAACCGACCGTGCTGGTCGCGGCCGCGGCCGCACTCGCGGGCCTCGTCGACCGCGGCGGGGTGGAGAAGATCGTCATCGAGAGGGTCGACGGCGAGTCGGTGCACGGCAGCGCGCTCTCACCCGTCCTCGTCGAGGCCGGGTTCGCGGCGACACCGCGCGGACTGCGCAAGCGGGCGTCCTACGCGGGCCGGTGACCTCCGGTGTCCCCACGCCGCCGACGCGGGGACACCGGGGCGTGGGGGTGCCACACGGGACGCCAGCCGACGGGTCACTCGACGGCGCGGGCGACCAGGTCCTTGACCCGGGCGGCGACCTCGTCGGTGAACGAGACGACCGCGAAGGAGGTCGGCCAGAACTCGCCGTCGTCGAGCCGCGCGGTGTCCTGGAACCCGATCGTCGCGTACCTGGCCTTGAACTTGCTCGCGGCCTGGAAGAAGCACAGCGCGGTGCCGTCCCTGCCGTAGGCGGGCATGCCGTACCAGGTCTTGGGTTCGAGGTCCGGTGCGGTCTCGGTGACGATCGCGTGGAACCGTTCGGCGAGCACACGATCGGCGTCCTCCATCGCGGCGATCGCGTCGAGCACCCCCTGCAGGTTCAGTTCCCGCTTCGCCGCGGACTTGTCGGCCTTGGCCTGCGCCCGCCGCTCGGCGGCGGCCTCCTTCATCGCCGCGCGCTCCTCGGCGGAGAACCCGCTTCCGTTCTGTGCCATGTCGTCTCCTCGCTCGGTTCGGTCGCTCGATCCGACCCTACGGTCGCCGGGGGCGGCCCGCTTCTCGAATCCTGACCGACCCCGGGACACCCTGATCCGTCATGCTGAGTCCATGACGGACACCGCGATCGGGTGGATCGGCGACCCCGACCCGTCGGCGGCGGAATGGGTGTTCCCGTACCGCTATCCCGACGCCCTTGCTGGCGGCGGGTGGCTGGCGGACCGCTTCGGACCCCTGCTGCAGATCCTGCATCCGGCCTACCTCGACGGCGGCGCCGAGCCGACCCCGGTGAGCTGGGCCGCCATCGCCGCCGCGTGCGGCACCACCCTGTCGCCCGGCGCCACCTTCATGCAGGTCGCGGCGGTCGACGGCCCGAACGCGGTGGTGGACGGCGTCTTCGACGACCGACCGGAGATGGGGTCGGTTCCGGTCGAGCTCGTCCCCGCCCTCTACGAGCACTTCCCGGACGCCGGGTCGGGGCTGATGTGGGCGGGCTGGGCGGGCTTCTTGGACGAGGAGATCCGGGGCTGCGCGCGGGTGCGGGAACCGGACGGCCTCGAGTACCAGGTGATCGCGGCGACCCGGGTTCCGGGCGGGCGCGTGGTGCGCTCGCGCACCCCGAACTTCTGGTGGCCCCGGGACCGGAGCTGGTGCGCGGCAACGGGGATCGACGACGAGCACACCCTCGTCGCCGCCGCGGACCGGTCCCGGCTCGAGGCGGTGCACGCCGACCCCCGGCTCGAGACGCTCCTGTTCCCCTGAGCCGGGGTCCGACACCGCAGCGCGGGCCGTCACATGTGGGTGCCGCCGTCGATGCGGATCTCGGTGCCGGTGACGAAGCGCCCGTCGTCAGAGGCCAGCATCGCGATCACCCCCGCGACGTCCTCCGGCGGCGCGAAGCCCTCCCCGATCCACGGGTACAGCTTGCCGATCAGGGTCGGATCGACGCCCTGCTCCGGGAAGCCGGGGTTGCTGGTCATCCCCGACGCGATCGAGCCGGGCTCGACGGCGACCGCCCGCAGGCCCTGCTTGGCGTATTCGAGCGCGATCGCGTGGGTGAACGAGCGGATGCCGCCCTTGGTCGCGGCGTAGGCGGCCATGTACGGGTGCGCGAAGTGCGCCGAGGTGGAGCTGAAGTTCACCACCACGCCCTGACCGTTGTCGAGCAGCGCGGGCAGCGCCTGCCGCGTCACCAGGAAGGTGCCGGTGAGGTTGACGCCGATCATCGTGTTCCAGAAGTCGAGCGACATCTCGGCGGTGTGCGCGGAGCGCAGGATGCCTGCCGCGTTGATGAGGACCTGCAGGCCGCCGAGCCGCTCGATCGCGCCGCCGACGTTGTCGCGCACCGACGTCTCGTCGGAGATATCGACGACGACGGTGCTCAGCCGGTCCCCGGCGCCCGCGTCCTCGGCGCGCTGCCGGGTGACCTCGAGACCGTCCGCGGACACGTCCGCCGCGGCAACCACGCCACCCTCGGCGAGGATGCGGGCCACCGTCGCCTGCCCGATGCCCGATCCGGCCCCGGTGACGAGCACCCTGCGACCCTCGAAGCGATTCATCAGCTGCACTCCTTCGCGTTCACCCGCATCGCCGTCCGACACGGTCCCTGCACGCTACGCCGAAATGGCACATCGTGCCATCATGGGTGCATGGCGGACCCGACCACACCAGCCCCTCGCCCCCTGACCGAGCGCCGCAAGGCGCAGACCCAGTTCGAGATCGCGCGGCGCGCCGCCGAACTGTTCGCCCGGCGCGGCACGAGCGGCGTCACCGCCGAGGACATCGCCGGCGCAGCCGGGATCGGGCTGCGGACGTTCTACCGGTACTTCCGCACCAAGGAGGAGGCGGTGACCCCGCTGCTGACCATCGGCGTCGCCGGCTGGCTGGCCGATCTCGCCGCGACCCCGGCCGGCACCCCGGCCGCCCGCGCCCTCGAGGACACCGCGCGCCGCGCCCTGACCCGCGCCGACCCCGGCGAGCTGGACTCGCTGCGCCTCGGCCGGGACCTGCTGCGCGCGGTTCCCGGGGACGCGGCCCTCGAATCGGTGTGGTTCCGGGTCGTGCACAACACCGAGGAATCGCTGGTGCGGATCCTCGGCGACCTGATGGGCCCGGACGCCGATCCGCTCGAGGTACGCCTGACGGCGGTCGCGGGCAACACCGCGATGCGGCTGGCCCTGCAGACCTGGGCGGGCACCGGGGACGGGCCGGGGGATGCCGGGACGCCCGCGGACATCGCGGCCCGCTGCATCCGCACCCTCACCGCGGGCCTCACCGCCTGACCGCGGTGCCCGTGGGACAGTGGACGGCATGCCGCGCCCGCCGCTGCCCGTCGAGGACTACGCCAGCCGCATCAGCGCGTACGTCTACGGGAACATCCTGGTCCTGACCGCCCTGATCCCGTTGAACAACACGACGGTCACGCACGCGGGCCTCGTGGTCATCGGCACCTCGCTGTCCACGTTCGTCGCGCACGCGTTCGCCGAGTCCGTCGGCCGCAGCACCCGGATGGGGCGCTCCCTGACCCCGGTCGAGCGGATCCAGGAGTTGCGGGACTCCGTCCCGGTGCTCACGTCCGGGGTGATCCCCGCCGTGGTGGTCGGCATGGGTGGGCTCGGCTGGCTCGAACTGGGCACGGCCCTGTTGCTCGCCGAGATCTGGGTCGTCACCCGCATCACCGGCATCACCTACGTGATCACCCGGCTGCGCGGCGAACGCCCCACCCGCAACACCCTGCTCGCCTCGCTCGTGCTCGGCGTCCTCGCCGTCGGGGTCGTCGCGATCAAGCTGATCCTCACGCACTGACGGTCACCGCGCGATCGGCACCGGCTCCAGGATCTCCGCGCGCGCCTCCGGCGCAGCGGCCCGCAACGCGTCCGCGGACTCGTCGTCCGGTTGCCGCTGCGACGCGATCTCCGCCTCCACCCGTGCCCGATAGGTCGCGACCTCCCGATCGATCGCCGCCCGATCCCACCCCAGCACCGGCGCCACCAGCTCCGCCACCTGCTCCGCGCAGTTGACGCCGCGGTGCGGGTACTCGATCGAGATCCGCATGCGGCGGGCGAGGATGTCCTCCAGGTGCAGCGCCCCCTCGCGGCTGGCCGCGTACACCGCCTCGACCTGGAGATAATCCGGGGCGTCGGTGATGGGCTGCAGCAGTTCCGGTGTGCGCGAACCCAGTTCGAGCACCTCATGGATCAGCGAGCCGTACCGGTCGAGGAGGTGCTTGACCCGGTACGGGTGCAGCCCGTAGACCTGCCCCACCTGCACGGTCTGGTTGGCGAGCGCGAAGTAGCCGTCGGCGCCGAGCAGCGGCACCTTCTCGGTGATCGACGGGGCGACCCGCGCCGGAACGTCCTCGGCGGCCAGGTCGACGGCGTCCTCGGCCATCACCCGATAGGTGGTGTACTTGCCGCCGGCGATCGCGACCATCCCCGGCGCCACCCGCGCCACCGCATGCTCCCGCGACAGCTTCGACGTCTCGTCCGACTCGCCAGCGAGCAGGGGGCGCAGGCCCGCGTAGACCCCGTCGATGTCGTCGTGGGTGAGCGGGGTGACCAGCACCTTGTTGACGTGCCCGAGGATGTAGTCGATGTCGGCCTTCGTCGCCGCCGGGTGCGCGAGGTCGAGGTTCCAGTCGGTGTCGGTGGTGCCGATGATCCAGTGCCCGCCCCACGGGATGACGAACAGCACGGACTTCTCGGTGCGCAGGATGATCGCCGCCTCGCTGACGATCCGGTCCCGCGGCACCACGATGTGCACGCCCTTGCTGGCGCGCACCCGGAACCTGCCGCGCTGATTCGACAGGGCCTGGATCTCGTCGGTCCACACCCCGGCCGCGTTAATCACGACGTGACCGCGCACCTCCGCGGTCCTGCCATCCTCCGAATCCCGCACCCGCACACCGGAAACCCGATCGGCCTCGCGCAGGAACCCGACCACCTGGGTTGAGGTGCGCACCACCGCGCCGTAGTGCGCCGCCGTGCGGGCGACCGTCATCGTGTGCCGGGCGTCGTCGACGACGGTGTCGTAGTAGCGGATGCCGCCGACGAGGGAGTTCCGCCTCAGGCCCGGTGCGCGACGCAACGCCCCCGACCGGGTGAAATGCTTCTGCGGGGGAACCGACTTGGCGCCCCCCATCTGGTCGTACAGGAAAATCCCGGCCGCCATGTACGGACGCTCCCAGATCCGGTGCATCAGCGGGAACAGAAACTCGAGTGGTTTCACCAGGTGCGGCGCCAGCGTCGTCAGCGACAGTTCGCGTTCCCGCAACGCCTCACGGACCAAACCGAATTCGAGCTGTTCAAGATACCGCAGACCGCCGTGGAACATCTTCGACGACCGGGACGACGTGCCGGACGCGTAGTCCCTGGCCTCGACGAGCGCGACCTTCAGCCCGCGGGTCGCCGCGTCGAGCGCCGCGCCCGCCCCGACGACGCCGCCACCGACGACCACCACGTCGAACTGGTCGGCCTGCAGGTCCTCCCAGGCCCGCGCCCGCTGCTCGGGTCCGAGCGATGCGGTCGCGTGCGGACCCCCTCGTCCCGGCAGATCGTGTTCCGGCACCGTGCCCATGCGAGCTCCTTATGTCGGCGGATCAGCGTCCAGGCTAGTAGCTTCGAGGCGTGTATGTCGCCGCCATCGACCAGGGCACCACGTCGAGTCGCTGCATGATCTTCGATCACGGCGGCCGTGTTGTCACCTCCGCGCAGCAGGAACACCGCCAGATCTTCCCGCGGGCCGGCTGGGTCGAGCACGACGCCGCCGAGATCTGGCGCAGCACCAGGGAGGTTGTCGCCGCCGCGCTCGCGAAGAAGGACCTCACCCGCGACGACATCGCCGCGGTCGGCATCACCAACCAGCGCGAGACCACCGTCGTGTGGGACCGCGCCACCGGCGTGCCGGTGCACAACGCGATCGTGTGGCAGGACACCCGGACCGACGAGTTGTGCGAGCGACTCGCCGCCGGGATGGGCCCGGACCGGTACCGGAAGGTCACCGGACTGCCGCTGTCGACGTACTTCTCGGGTCCGAAGCTGCGCTGGATCCTCGACAACGTGGACGGGGTGCGGGCCAGCGCCGAGGCGGGCGAGCTGTGCTTCGGCACGATGGACAGTTGGATCCTGTGGAACCTGACCGGCGGACCGGACGGCGGGGTGCACGCGACCGACGTCACCAACGCGTCCCGGACCATGCTGATGGACCTGACGACACTCGACTGGGACGAACAGATCTGCGCCGACCTGCGGATCCCGATGTCGATGCTGCCGCAGATCCGCAGTTCCTCGGCGTCGTACGGCACCTGCCGGGAGCGCGGCACCCTGGCAGGCGTCCCGATCGCCGGCATCCTCGGCGACCAGCAGGCCGCCACCTTCGGGCAGGCGTGCCTGAGCCCGGGCGAGGCGAAGAACACCTACGGCACCGGAAACTTCCTGCTGCTCAACACCGGAACGACGCCGGTGCACAGCGGACACGGACTGCTGACGACACTGTGCTACCGGATCGGCGACGCCCCGCCGGTGTACGCGCTGGAGGGTTCGGTGGCGGTCACCGGGTCGCTGGTGCAGTGGCTGCGGGACAACCTCGGCATCATCGGCTCGGCGACCGAGGTGGAGGCGCTGGCGGCCACGGTCCCGGACAACGGCGGCGCCTACATCGTGCCCGCCTTCTCCGGGCTATTCGCGCCACGCTGGCGTGCCGACGCGCGCGGCGCCATCGTCGGCCTAACCCGATTCGTGAACAAGGGGCACCTGGCTCGGGCCGCATTGGAGGCCACCGCCTTTCAGACCCGCGAGGTGATCGAGGCCGCGGAAGCCGACTCCGGCGTCGCCCTCACGTCACTGAAGGTCGACGGCGGCATGGTGCTCAACGAGACGCTGATGCAGTTCCAGGCGGACATCCTCGACGTCCCGGTGATCCGGCCGGTCGTCAACGAGACCACCGCGCTCGGCGCCGCCTACGCCGCCGGTCTTGCCGTCGGGTTCTGGAGCTCCGAGGCGGACATCCGGGCAAACTGGGAGATCGGCCGCACCTGGACCCCGACCATGCCCGCCGAGCAGCGGGACCGGTTGTACGCGGGGTGGAACAAGGCCGTCGAGCGCACCTACGACTGGGTCGACTGACCCAGGGTCACGCTCCCTGATGTCACATCGGGTATCGCCAAGTGTCCGAATGTGACATCAGGGAACCGGGCAGAGGCCGCTCAGCAGGCATGGGCAGCCGCGAGCCGGGCGACTGCCTCCTCCAGTCGGTCGGCGGTGTTCGTCGTGAAGCACAGGCGCGCACTATCCCCGGCCCCGACGGCGAAGGCGGAGCCCGGGACGAAGGCGACTCCGCGATCGAGTGCCGCCGTGAGCAGGGCGTCGGTGTCGGTGCCGTCGTGGAATTCGAGCCAGCCGAACATTCCGCCGCCGATCGGGGACAGTGTCGCGGCGCCGCCGAACTCGCGCCGGACCGCAGCACCCAGCGTGTCGGCGCGCCGACCGTAATCGGCCCGCAGGCAGGCGAGGTGGTCGTCGAGCCACGGCCCGTCAGCGAGCAGTTCTGCGACCACCTGCTGGGTCAGTCGGGAATCGCACAGGTCCGCGCCCTGCTTGACGAGTTCGACTGCGGCACGGATCTCGCGCGGGGCGACCATCCACCCCACGCGAAGGGCAGGCGCGAGGATCTTCGACACGCTGAACAGCCGAATCACCCGATCCGACAGCGCGGCAACGGGTTCCGGTGGCCGACCGGTGTAGTACAGCTCTCCGTACGGGTCGTCCTCGACGACGTGGAACCCGAATCGCTCGGAAAGTGCCACGAGCTCCTGTCGACGCGGCGCGGACAGCGTCACCCCACGCGGGTTGTGGAAGGTACTGACGGTGTGCACGAACACCGGCCGCTCCCCCGATTCGAGCAGGTCGGCCAGTAGATCGACGCGCATGCCGTCCTCGTCCAGGGGAACGGTCACGATCCGCGCCTGGGCCGCCCGCAGCACCTGCAGGGCGCCGGGGTACGCAGGTTCCTCGACGACGACGGTTGCGCCGGGATCGATGAGCACCTGAGCGAGCAGGCTCAGCCCCTGCTGGGAGCCGTGGGTGACGGCGACGTCGGCCACGTCCACCCGGCAGGGACGGTGCGCCGACTCACGGTGTGCGATCACCTCGCGCAGCGCGAGCAGTCCCGCGGTCTCGGTGTACTGCAGCGCGTCGGCCGTCGCGAGCGCTCGCATGGTGGCATCTCGAATTCTCTGGAGTGGAACGAGATTCGGGTCGGGAAGGCCGCCTGCGAGGCCGATGACCTCGGGGCGGGCGGTCACCGCGAGGAGGTCACGAATGGCGGACGAACGGAGTGCGGCCATGCTGCGCGCGAGGACTGGGGACACGGGATCCTCCGGGGAATCGGCAAGCGGGGACAAGGCGTGAAGAGACCTGTCGCCGGCGGATCCACGGGCGGGAGGCACGGAAGGCGGCCGGGGGTGCCGGCCGCCTTCCACTATTGCATCACCGCGTTCGACATGTGAACCATTGATCCCACATGTCGGACAGATCAGTCCAGATCGTCGTGCCGCATCAGCTGCCGCGCGGCCTCGGTGATCGACCCGGACAGCGACGGATACACCGAGAACGTCTGCGCGAGATCGTTCACCGACAGGTTGTTCTGCACGGCGATCGCGATCGGCAGGATCAGCTCGGAGGCGGTCGGCGCGACCACCACACCACCGATCACCACGCCGGTCGCGGGGCGGCAGAAAATCTTCACGAAACCTCGTCGCAGGCTGGACATCTTGGCCCGCGGGTTGGTGTTCAGCGGCAGCATCACCGTGCGCGCGGGCACCTCACCGTTGTCGATCGAGGCCTGGCTGACACCGACGTTGGCGATCTCGGGCCTGGTGAACACCGCCGACGCGACCGTCTTGAGCTTGATCGGGCTCACGCCCTCACCGAGCGCGTGGTACATCGCGATCCGGCCCTGCATCGCCGCCACCGACGCCAGCGGCAGCAGGCCCGTGCAGTCACCGGCCGCGTAGATGCCGGAGACTCGGGTGCGGGAGACCCGATCCACCCGCAGGTAGCCGCCTCGGTCGAGTTCGATGCCGACCTTCTCCAGGCCGAGACCGGAGGTGTTCGGGGTGGAGCCCACCGTCATCAGGGCGTGGCTGCCGGTGACCGCGCGACCGTCGGACAGTCGCACGACGATGCCGTCCCCGGTGCGCTCGACGGCGTCCGCCCGCGCGTGCTTGACCAGGGTGACACCGCGTTCGGACAGCGCCTCCTCGAGGACCATCGCGGCATCCGCGTCCTCGTGCGGCAGCACCCGGTCCCGGCTCGACACCATCGTCACCCGCACACCCATCTCGGTGTAGGCCGAGACGAACTCGGCGCCGGTGACACCGGAGCCGACGACGACGAGATGCACCGGCAGGGCCTCGAGGTCGTAGAGCTGACGCCAGTTCAGGATCCGGTCACCGTCCGGCTCGGCGCCGGCCAGCACCCGCGGCGACGCACCGGTCGCGATCAGCACGACGTCCGCCTCGAGCACGCGCTCGTCGCCGTCGGCGAGGGTCGCCTGGACGTGGTGTGTGGCCATGCCGATCACCGGGTCGATCAGTTCGGCGGTGCCCGCGAGCAGTTCCACGCCCGCGGTCCGCAGCTTGTCCCGAATGTCCGCGGACTGCGCCTGCGCAAGGCTCTTCACCCTGGCATGGATCTGTGGAAGCGCGATCGTCGCCTGCGACGGGTCGAGGGCGATCCCCAGGTCGGTGGCGCGACGCATGTCGGTCCGGACGCCGGTGGACGCGATGAACGTCTTCGACGGAACGCAGTCCCACAGCACGCACGCGCCGCCGACGCCGTCCGAATCGACCAGGGCGACCGTCGCCCCGTGCTGCGCCGCGACCAGGGCCGCCTCGTAGCCGGCGGGCCCGCCGCCAATGATCACGATCCGGGTCATGCGTCCTCCATGTTTCGGCAGCGTGTGCACAGTTCTCGGTGCATCCACGCTATTCCACCGGACCGTGCACGCGCACGCCGACGAGCCGCCGATGCGCCGAACGGGGCCGATTGTGCTGTGTACGGTTCGAGGTCGGTTCGCGCACGGTCTACGCTTTCCGCGTGCCGATTTACGCCGCGTACGGATCCAACATGCACCCGGAGCAGATGCTCCAGCGCTGCCCGCACTCGCCGATGGCGGGTACCGGCTGGCTGAACGGCTGGCGGCTGACGTTCAGCGGCGGCGACATCGGCTGGGAGGGTGCGCTCGCGACGGTGGTCGAGGACCCCGACTCGCGGGTGTTCGTCGTGCTCTACGACGTGCCGGACGAGGACGAGGCAAGCCTGGACCGCTGGGAGGGATCCGAGTTCGGCATGCACCGCAAGATCCGGCTCCGCGTCGACACGGATACCGGCGAGTCGGCGCTCGCCTGGCTGTACGTGCTCGACGCCTACGAGGGCGGCCTGCCGTCCGCCCGCTACCTCGGCGTGATGGCCGACGCGGCGGAGATCGCGGGCGCCCCCGCCGAGTACGTCCGCGAACTGCGGACCCGCAACAGCCGCAACGTCGGCCCGGGCACCCCCGGCTACGGGGGCTAGGGCGTGTCTCCTAATCCCTCTCGGATGCACCTGGCCGGACAATTGTCGTCCGGCAAGGCGGAGGAGAAGCCGATACCGCTGTTGTATCGGCGCCGACGACAACGCCGCTGGGCGGCGATTGGACGCCAGGGGCGCCGAAATGGGGGATTGGGAGACATGCCCTAGGGCAGCGTCGGCTCGCCAGCGACCGCGAGGTTCGCGAGCACCCGCACCCCCACCCCGAGGGCCCGCTCGTCGAGGTCGAAGGTCGGCTGATGGATGTCGAGTTGCGGGCCGACCCCGGACCACACCCCGAGCCGCGCCATCGCGCCGGGAACCTCCTCGAGGTACCACGAGAAGTCCTCGCCCCCACCGGATTGCGGAGTGTCCGACAGCGCGTCGGGACCCAACTGGGAGATGGCGTGCTCGAGCATCCGGGTGGAGACCTCGTCGTTGACGACGGGCGGCACCCCCCGCCGGTAGTTCAGCTCGTACCGGACGCCGGTCGGGGCGAGCAGGCCGTCCACGATCTCCCGGACTAGCGGTTCGAGCAGCAACCAGGTGTCGTGGTTGCCGGTGCGCACCGTGCCGACCAGGCGTCCGGACTGCGGGATCGCGTTCGGCGCCTGCCCGGCGTTGACGGCGCCCCACACCATGACCGTTCCGGTCCGCGGGTCGACGCGCCGGCTCAGCATGCCGGGCAGTCCGGTGATGACGGTGCCGAGGGCGTACACCAGATCGGTGGTCAGGTGCGGGCGGGAGGTGTGCCCGCCCGGCGAGTCGAGCAGCAGCTCAACGGTGTCCGCCGCGGAGGTGATCGCGCCGAGACGCACCCCGACCCGGCCCGCGGCAAGGCGCGGGTCGCAGTGCAGCGCAAAGATTCTCGACACGTCCTTCATCGCGCCGCTGGCGACGACGTCGAGCGCGCCGCCCGGCATCACCTCCTCGGCGGGCTGGAACACCAGCCGGACGCCGTACGGCAGCGGCTCCGGGGACTGCGTCAACGCCAGCCCGGCACCGAGCAGGATGGTGGTGTGCGCATCGTGCCCGCACGCGTGGGAGATGCCGGGAACGGTGGACGAATAGGCGGCACCGGTGTCCTCCTGCAGGGGCAGCGCATCCATGTCGGCGCGCAGCGCCACCCGCGGGCCGTCCGGGCCGATATCGCAGGTGAGACCGGTGCCGCCGGGCAGGATTCGCGGTTCGAGGCCGGCCGCGGTCAGCTTGCGGGCCACGAACTCGGTGGTGGCGAACTCCTGCCTGGCCAGCTCGGGGTTGGCGTGGATGTGCCTGCGCCAGGCCGACAGGTCGGTCGTGTGCGCGTCGACCCAGCGGTCGATCCAGCTGCTCACGACGCCGCTCCCGCCGCGCGCCGCTGCACCGCGGCGAGCAGTCGGTCGCGCTGCGCCCGGTCACCGGCGGCCGCGAGCGCGGTCCCGGCCAGCGCCCGGGCACCGTCGAGCACCGCCCGATCCGCGGAGGCGGTCACACACGCGGCGGCGAACTCCGGCTGATGCGTCACCGCACCGTTCGACTCGATCCCGATCACCGGGTGGATCCCCGGAATCACCTGCGTCACGTTTCCCATGTCGGTGCTGCCCAACGGGCGCGTTCCTTCCCGGTCGGGGGGCAGCGGACTGCGGCCCATCGTCTCGATCAGTTCCCGGTACGCCCCGACCAGCCAGGGGTCCGGGCGAAGTTCCGCGTAATTCGGTGACACCGTGCGAATGTCGTGTGTGCAGCCCGCCGCGAGCGCGCCCGCCTGGAAACACGCGAAGGCCCGCTCGGTGAGTTCGGCGAGCGACCGCGAGGTGTCCGCACGCAGGTAGTACAGCATCTCGGTGCGGGCGGGCACGATGTTCGGTGCCGCTCCCCCGTCGCTGACGATCCCGTGCAGCTGCTGGTCGGGCGCCAGGTGCTGGCGCAGCAACCCGAGACCGACCTGCGCGACGGTGGCGGCGTCGGCGGCGTTGCGGCCGTGCTGCGGCGCGGCGGACGCGTGCGCCTCCCGACCGCTGAACGTGACGGCGACGTCCGCCATCGCCAGCGACCGGGCACCGGCGATGTCCTCCGGACCCGGGTGCACCATCAACGCCATCGCCAGGTCGTCGAGGACGCCGCGTTCGAGCATCAGGATCTTGCCGCCGCCGGTCTCCTCCGCGGGGGTGCCGATCACCCGGATCGTGATCCCGAGCCGGTCCGCGAGCGGGGCGAGCGCGATGCCAGCCCCGACCGCGGCCGCGGCGATGATGTTGTGCCCGCAGGCGTGCCCGATCTCGGGCAGGGCGTCGTACTCGGCGAACACCCCGACGACCAGGTCCCCGCTGCCGAACTCGGCGCACAGTGCGGTCGGCAGGTCCGCATAGGGCGTGGTGACGTCGAACCCGTGGTGGGACAACACGTCCGCGACCTTCGCGGCACTGCGATGCTCGGCGAACGCCAGCTCCGGCTCCGCGTGCAGGGAATGGGACAACGCGAGCAGGTCCGCCTGCGCGGCGGTGAGCGCGTCGTCCACGTCCGGGGTCACGGCTCCAGTGTCTCACTCACGCTGCCCCGCAGCCGCACTGGTGCGGCCCCGGACGCAGCCGCACTGGTGCGGCACCCCGGGCCCTGCGGACTCCTATCCGAAGGCGAGGTTGGACGGGTCGGTCCTGGTGGCCAGCGCGGCCAGGATCGGGGCGTGAATGTCGGCCTTGATCCGGCCGAGGTTCGGTCCGCGCAGCGCGGTGCCCGCCGCGGCGCGGGCGACGGCGGCCGCGAGCACCCCGTCCCCATCGACGATCTCGTTGACGATGCCCGCGGCGAGCGCGTCGGGCCCGCCGTAGCGGCGGCTGGTGGTCATCGCCTCGACGGCCGTCTGCCGCGGCAGGTGCTGCGTCATCAGCGCGTTCATCCCGACCGTGAACGGCATGTTCAGCTTGGCCTCCGGCAGGCACCAGAACCCGCGGTCGGCGCGCATCACCCGCTGGTCGCAGGACGCGGCGAGCATCGCACCCGCCCCGAACGCGTGCCCGCCGACCGCGGCGACGGTGACCATCGGGAGGGTCAGCAGCCGGGTGAAGACGGTGTGGACCCGGTCGAGGTAGCCGTGGATCTCGCCGAGGTTGGCGAACAGCCAGTCGGTGTCGAGGCCGTTGGTGAAGAACTTGCCGGTCGCGGTCACCACCAGCGCGGCCGGGCCGTCGACGGCGAGGACCTCGTCGATGGTCGTGTGGAACGCGTCGATCCAGTCCGGGTGGAAGCGGTTCTCGGTGTCGGTCTGCCCCCGGTCACCGAGGTGCAGGATGTGGACGTCGCCGTCGCGCTCGAGATAAGGCATGCCCGAATACTACCTGCCGGTAACTTCCGTTGTCGCCGAGTAGCGTGTGCCGTCATGGGAAGCCTCGAAGAGCAGGCCGCACGGGTCCTCGGTGAGCGGACCGGCGTCGCGAAGCACGACGTCGCGATCGTCCTCGGTTCCGGTTGGCGGGCCGCCGCCGATGCGTTCGGAACCCCGAGCGCGGCGGTGCCGATGTCCGATCTCCCCGGCTTCGCCGCCCCCTCGGCGGCCGGGCACGCGGGCACGGTGCTCTCCGTCCCGGTCGGCGGGGCCCGGGTGCTGATGCTGCTCGGCCGTACCCACGCCTACGAGGGCCACGACCTCGCCCGGGTGGTGCACCCGGTCCGGACCGCGATCGCCGCGGGCGCCGCGACGGTGGTCCTGACCAACGCGGCGGGCGGCATCCGCGCGGGCATGCGGGTCGGCCAGCCCGTCCTGATCGGCGACCATCTGAACCTGACCGCACGGTCCCCGCTGGTCGGAGCGCAGTTCGTCGACCTCGTCGACGCCTACTCGCCGCGGCTGCGGTCCCTGGCCAGGTCCATCGAGCCGACCCTCGAGGAGGGCGTGTACGCCGGGTTGCCCGGCCCGCACTACGAGACGCCCGCCGAGATCCGGATGCTCCGCACCCTCGGCGCCGACCTGGTCGGCATGTCCACCGTGCACGAGACGATCGCCGCCCGAGCGGCTGGCGCGGAGGTGCTCGGCATCTCCCTGGTCACCAATCTCGCGGCGGGTATCACCGGCGCGCCGCTCGACCACGCCGAGGTCCTCGCCGCCGGCGCCGCGTCCGCCGGTCGCATCGGTGGACTGCTGCGCGAGCTGGTGACGGCGCTGTGACCGACGATCTGCCCGAGCGGGTCGCCACCTGGATCGCGGGCGATCCCGACGCCGCCGACCGCGCCGAGCTCGCCAGCCTCCCCGCAGGCGAACTGGCGCAACGCTTCTCCGCCCCGCTGACCTTCGGCACCGCGGGCCTGCGGGGTCCGGTCCGGGCCGGGCCGAACGGCATGAACGTCGCCGTCGTCACCCGTGCCACCGCCGGGATCGCCGCCTGGTTGCAGGCGAGATGCCTCGGCGGATCCACCGTCGTGGTCGGTCGCGACGCCCGCCACGGCAGCGCGGCCTTCGCGACCGTGGCAGCGGAAGTGCTTGCCGCGGCGGGATTCCCGGTGGTGATGCTGCCGGGCCCGACGCCAACCCCGCTGGTCGCCTACGCGGTCCGGGCACTCGGTGCGCAGCTCGGCGTGCAGATCACCGCCTCGCACAACCCGGCGGGCGACAACGGCTACAAGGTGTACCTCGACGGCGGCGCCCAGCTGGTCGCGCCCGCGGACCGGGAGATCGAGGCCGCGATCGCCGGGATCGGGCGGGCGGTCGACGTCCCGCGCACCCCCGTGCGGCCGACGGAACACCCCCTGGTCCGGGACTACCTGGCCCGGGTAGCGACCCTGCTCGCGGGTCCCGCGCGGGAGCTGCGGATCGCGTTGACGCCGCTGCACGGTGTCGGCGGGCCGTTGGCCGTCGAGGCCCTTCGGGCGGCAGGATTCACCGAGATACACACCGTCGCAAGCCAGTTCGCACCCGACCCGGACTTCCCGACCGTCACCTTCCCGAATCCCGAGGAGCCCGGCGCGACCGACGCCCTGCTGGACCTCGCGTCGCGGGTGGAGGCGGATCTGGCGATCGCCCTCGACCCCGACGCGGACCGGTGCGCCGTGGGGATCCCGACGGCGACCGGCTGGCGGATGCTCACCGGCGACGAGACCGGGGCCCTACTCGGTGCGCACCTGCTCGCGCGGCAACCCGACGGCGCCGATCCCCTGGTGGCGACGACGATCGTGTCCTCGCAACTGCTCGAGCGCATCGCGTCCGCCCGCGGCGCCCGGTTCGCGCAGACCCTGACCGGCTTCAAGTGGCTGGTCCGCGCGGGCAGCGGCCTGGTGTACGCCTACGAGGAGGCGGTCGGGCACTGCGTCGACCCGGACGCGGTGCGGGACAAGGACGGCATCTCCGCCGCGGTCGTCGCCGCGGGGCTGGCCGCGACCCTGAAGGCGGCGGGCCGGACCCTGCAGGACGCGCTGGACGACCTCGCCGTCGAGTTCGGCGTGCACGCCACCAGCCAGGTGTCGCGCCGGGTCGCGCGGGTCGAGGAGGTGGCCGCGATCATGGCGCGGTTCCGCGCCGATCTCCCCACCGACGTCGCGGGCGCGCCGGTGGTCGCGGAGGATCTGCTGCACCGCCGCGGCCAGGCGGCCACCGACGCCGTGATCCTGACCGGCGAGCGCCTCCGGGTGGTGGTGCGGCCGTCCGGGACCGAACCGAAGCTCAAGTGCTATCTCGAGGTCGTCGAGCCGGTCGACGGGCCCGCCGACCTGCCCCGCGCCCGCGCGGCCGCCGCCAGGTCGCTCCGCGACTGTGCGCGAATTTTTAACCCCAACGGGGGAAAAAAACGCACGGGCGCCGGGGGCGGGCCACTTGTTTGGGGGGGCGGACAGGCGGGGGCCCCCCGAGCCCAGGC
>NZ_JBHXNB010000008.1:0-135881 GCF_042720095.1 Rhodococcus sp. NPDC058505 | reverse complement strand
CGGCGGGCCCGCCCCCTTGCCGCCCCGCTTGTTGGCGCTTTTTTAACCCCTTGGTTTTAAAAACCCCCCCACGGGCGCGGGGCGCGGCTCAGATGTTGCGGGGGCCGAACTGGCGGTCGCCCGCGTCGCCGAGGCCGGGAACGATGTAGGCGTCCACGTTCAGGCCGTCGTCGATGCTCGCGGTGACGAGGCGGACGGGCAGGCCCGAGTTCTCCAGTGCGGCAACACCTTGCGGCGCGGCAACCACGCAGACCGCGGTGATGTCGGTGGCACCGCGGTCGGCGAGCAGTTCCAGGGTGTGCACCATCGACCCGCCGGTCGCGAGCATCGGGTCGAGCACGTAGACGGGGATGCCGGAGAGGTCGGCGGGCAGCGATTCCAGGTACGCGATCGGGCTGTGGGTCTGTTCGTCGCGCGCCACGCCGACGAACCCGACCTGGGACTGTGGGATGGTCAGGCTGGCCTGCTCGACCATGCCGAGCCCGGCCCGCAGGACTGGCACGAGCAGCGGCGGGTGGGCGAGGCGGACGCCGCGGGCCGGGGCGACCGGGGTGGCGATGTCGAACTCCTCGACGGCGGCGCCGCGGATGGCCTCGTAGATCAGCATCTGGGTCAGCTCGCGCAGCGCCGCGCGGAACGCCGGGTTGCTGCTGCGTTCGTCGCGCATCGTGGTCAGACGTGCCGCGGCCAGTGGATGGTCGACCACCTGCGTGTCCATGCGCTTCAGGATAGGCAGTCGGCCCCGGTCCGTCGCGCCATCGGCGGCATCGCGTCCGCCGGGAACCGGATCGGGAACCGATGCGTCCAATGTCGTGACGGGTCGGGTGCGGCGACCCCGGGTGGGACGGGACCGGGGTGGCCGCGACGAGAAACGGGGGGGATCGGGCCATGACCGAGTTCGCAGCGGCAACCGACGGCATCCGCGCGTTCGGCGCGACGGCAACAACGATGGCGGCCGGGGTTCGCCAGGCGGCGGTGGGGGCGGCCGCGGTCGGCCCCGGGGTGTTGACACCGGTGTTCGGTCTGATCGGCGGTGACTTCCTTGCCGCGTTCACCGCCGCGCACGCCGCACACACCGCCGCCCTCGGCTCCCTGGCCGACACCCTGGACAGCATGGGTGCCGCCGCGGCGGCGTCGGCGGCCGCCTACGACGAGGCCGACGCGGGGGCCGCGGGCGGCCTCGCCGTCACCGGCACCGGGCTGGGGGTGTGACGGTGATCGGACTCGACCTGCTGACCCGGCCGTTGACGGACCTGCTCGACACGTTCGGCACCGGCGTGGTGCCGCCCGACGGCCCGCCGGAGGCGTTGACGATCGCGTCCGCCGCCCTCGACTCCGCCTACGCCATCGGCAAACTCGGCCTCGCCGAGCTCGGCGGGGCCTGGTCGGGCAGCGCCGCCGATGCGGCGGCCTCGAAGGGCGGGCAGGCGCAGATCCAGCAGGTGCAGCTCTCCGAGCGGGGCACGGAGATCGCGACGGTGCTGACCGCGGCGTCCGGGGACGTGGGCGCCGGCCTCGCCGAGTTGCAGGGCATCGCGGCGTCGTTCGTGTCGACCGCCGTCGCGGCTGGCCCGGCGCTGACGACCCCGGCGGGGCAGCTCATGATCGTCGCGGCCGCGATCGACCACCTCTCCCGAGGGGTGGCGGTGGTGGCCCGGGTCCGCTCCGAGCTCGACCTGCACACGGCCGCGATGACGCGGTTGACGGCTCCGGATCCGGGGGTCGCCCCGGCCAGTGCGGGGACCGCGGAGGCCGTGGTGCGGCCCGCCTCGTCCGGCCCGTCGGTGCCGCTGGCCGGGCTGCAGCAGCGCGGCGACGCGTTCGGCGGGTTCGCACGCGGTTTCGCCGATGCCACGACCTCGGGATCGCCGTCGAACCCCGGATATCCCGGCTTCGCGGGCGCGCTGGGCGCCGGCCGCGGCGGCGCGCAGCCGCAGGCGGCCGGTGTGCGGGGCGGCAGCAGTTCCGACCCGCTGGGCAGCAGCGGCGGCGTCGAGGTGTTCCTGCCCGACGGCAGCACCGCGATGGCACCGAACCGCGAGGCGGCGGACGCGGTCCGCAACGCGCTGAGCCAGCAGGGGGTGCCGTACTCGTGGGGCGGCACCACACCGGGTCAGGGGCTGGACTGTTCGGGCCTGACGCAGTGGGCGTACGGCGAGGCCGGGGTGGACATTCCGCGGCTCGCGCAGGAGCAGTCCGTCGGCTCCGCGGTGGACCCGTCCGATCTGCGGCCCGGTGACCTGGCCGTCTGGGACGGCCACGTCGCGATGGTGATCGGGAATGGTCAGATGGTCGAGGCGGGCGACCCGGTCCAGGTCAGCTCCGTCCGCACCGACAACATCGGGATGAGCTTCCACGGCTTCTACCGGCCGACCGCGTGAGCACCCCGTTCGGGCCGGGCGTCCCGGTCGACGGCGTGCTCGGCGCCCCCGCTGCCCCGCCCACCGACGACCGCACGCCGGGCGGTGAGCAGGCCGCACCGGCATCGGCACCCGACGACGTCGCGGTCGCGTCGGCGTCGAACCGGCGCGGCACCGTCACGGTCACGGCGACCGACCGCGGGCAGCCGCTCGACCTGCGCGTCGACCAGCGGGAATTGCGCTACGGCGGAGCCGAACTGGCAGCCGCGATCCTCGAGATGTGCCGGTCGGCGGCGGCGGAGGCGAAGGCCCGCCGCCGCGACGACCTCGCGGGGGCCGGGGTCCCGCCGGACATCCTCGACCGGCTCGGGCTGCCGACCCGGGACGCAATGGCGTCCGTGCAGGACCGCGACGCGGCCGACGGGCCCGTGCCGCCGACCTGGCTGCGACCGCTGTGAGCGGCGCGGGCGGGCGCCCGATGGACGCGGTGGTCACCCGGGCGGGGACGCGGCTCGCGGACCTCGAGGAGGCGCTGCACCAGCTGACGACGGCGCGGGCCCGGGTCACACATCCGTCCGGCCTGGTGAGCGTGGAGGCGGACGAGCACGGCGGCATGTGCGGGCTGTGGCTGCCGGCGGCGTTGGGCGGCGTGGACGCCGGTGACCTGGGGCGGGCGGTGGTGGAGACCGCGGCCCGGGCGGCGGAACTGGTCGCAGCCCAACGCGAACAGGTCCTGGCATCGCTTGCACGCCGGTTCACCGATTAGGCTTCGCGCCATGGCTGGAGACATCGTCCCGATCCAACTCGGTCTGACCGACGGCGACCTCGTCACCCTGTGGGCTCCCCGCTGGCGGGAGGGGGACGACGAATGGGAGGCGTTCCTCGGCCACGGGGAGGATCTGTACGGGTTCGGCTCGGCCGCCGAATTGGCCGCCTTCGTCCGGGGACGCGCCGAACACGACCTGGCCGAGCACCCGTCCTGGCCGATCGTCGCCGCGCTGTCCGCGGCGGAGTTTGAGCCCGACGACTCGCATGTCTTCGACCTGATCGGCGTCCCCGAACTCGTTGCCGGCGACCCGGACGCCGACACCCTCGGGGAGCTTGAGGACACGTTCGAGATGGCCCGCTCGATCGGCGAGGTCTGCGACCTCGACGTCGTCACCCGCTACTTCGGCGCGCACCCGGTGCTCGGCTCGGTCGCGGCGGGCCCGGCCGCGTTCGTGGGCCGGGACGGCGAGGAGCGCTGGGATCAGATCGGCGCGGCGATTGCCGCGGGCTGGGACGACGTGATCGACGCGATCGACGCGGTCACCACCTCCCCCACGGTCGATGCCGCCGCGGTCGAGGAGGCGGAGGCCGAGATCGTCGCCGCCGAGGAGAACGTCGTCGACGCCGACGATGCCGCCGACGAGGGCGAGGACGACGACGATCTCGAGTACACGATCCTCGACATCGACGACCACCAGGACGACCCGACCGCCGACGCCGCCGCCGAGGAGACGTTCTGGACGTCGGTCGGGATCGACCCGATCAAGATCATCACCGCCGCGGCGACCTACTTCACGCTGCGCTGCTACCTCGACGACGAGCCGGTCTTCCTCGGCCGGTCCGGCCGGATCCTGGTGTTCACCTCCGAGCGGGCGCTGGCGCGGTACCTCGCCGACAACCACGAGCACGACCTCGCCCACGTCAGCACCTACACCGAGGTGTCGACCGCCGCCGTCGACGGGTCGCTGGTGATCGAGGTGACCGAGGAGAACGTGTACGTCCTGTCGGGGATCGCCGAGGATCTCGCGGCGGGCCCCCGCGCGGTGGACGCCGACCAGCTCGACCTCGCGGTGGAGCTGTTCACCGACGCGGCGGCGTTCGCCGACGACGACTCCACCGAGCGGGCGCTGGCGCCGTCGACCCCGCTCGGGTGGTACGTCTCGTACACCCTCAACCCGGATCCCACCCGGCTGGCACCGAGCGCACCGTTCACCGCGGAGGCGCAGGCGTGGCGGCAACTCGAGCAGGAGTTCGAGGCCCGGCTGCGGGTCGAGTGACGCGGACCCCGGCTCGGGTCACTCCCCGCGGAGCCGGGCGTAGGCGGGCTTGATCACCTCGTCGATCACCGCCAGCCGCTCCGGGAACGGGATGAACGCGGACTTCATCGCGTTGATCGTGAACCGTTCGAGGTCGCCCCACCCGTAGCCGAAGGTGTCGGCGAGCACGACCATTTCCCGGCTCATGCTGGTCGCGCTCATCAACCGGTTGTCGGTGTTGACGGTGACCCGGAACCGCAGCCGCGCGAGCAGGTCGAACGGGTGCTGGTCGAGGCTGGCGACGGCGCCGGTCTGCACGTTCGAACTCGGGCACAGTTCCAGCGGAATCCGCTTGTCCCGCACATAGTTGGCCAGCCGACCGAGCCGGACGTCGCCGTCGTCGCCGACGGTGATGTCGTCGGTGATCCGCACGCCGTGCCCCAACCGGTCCGCGCCGCAGAACGCGATCGCCTCGTGGATGGACGGCAACCCGAAGGCCTCCCCCGCGTGAATCGTGAAGTGCGCGTTGTTCGCCCGCATGTGTTCGAAGGCGTCGAGGTGCCTGCTCGGCGGATGCCCTGCCTCCGCGCCCGCGATGTCGAACCCGACGACGCCGCGGTCGCGGAACCGGACGGCGAGGTCCGCGATCTCCCTGGAGCGGGCGGCGTGCCGCATCGCGGTGAGCAGGCACCCGACGCGGATCCGGTGCCCGCCGTCGGCGGCCTGCGCCATCCCGTCCTCGAAGCCGAGCAGGGTGTGGTGGACAACCTCGTCGAGCGTCAGGCCCCGCTCGAGGTGCTGTTCGGGCGCGAACCGGACCTCCGCGTACACGACGCCGTCGGCGGCGAGGTCGGCGACGCATTCGCGGGCCACCCGCTGCAGCCCCTCCGGGGTCTGCATCACGGCGACGGTGTGGGCGAACGTCTCGAGGTACCGCTCCAGCGATCCGCTGCTCGCCGCCGAGGCGAACCAGGCCGCGAGCGTGTCGGCGTCGTCGGCGGGCAACCGGTCGTACCCGCAGTGCTGCGCGAGTTCGAGGACGGTCGCCGGCCGAAGTCCGCCGTCGAGATGGTCGTGCAGCAGTGCTTTCGGCGCGGTCCGGACCGCGGCGAGGTCGAGCGGTGCCGGTCCGGGCAGCGGGGGTGGCGTACTCATGGACCGACGCTAGCGCCCCGACCCCGACGTGCGGGGCCGACGTGCCGGTCCGATGCGGTCGATCACGAGGGGCTCGTCGGGTGGCGGATCGCCGATCTCCCAAGCCCCGTCGAGCGCCGCGCGGACGGCCGCGATCCGATCGGGGGTGTCGGTGTGCAGGGTGAGCAGCGGCGCTCCCGCGGTGACCACGTCACCGGGCCTGGCGTGCCACTGCACGCCTGCGCCCGCCTGCACGGCCTGCCCCTGCCGTTCCCGTCCGGCGCCGAGACGCCAGGCCGCGGTCCCGACCGCCAGCGCATCGAGTCGGGTGAGCACCCCGGAACTGTCGGCGTACAACACTTCTCGTTCCGCCGCGACGGGCAGCGGTGCGGCGGGATCGCCGCCCTGCGCCGCCACCATGGCACGCCACCGGTCCATCGCGCGGCCGCTGCGCAGCACGTCCGCCGGGTCGACGGCGTCCAGGCCGACCGCGGCGAGCATCTCCCTGGCCAGGGTGACCGTCAGGTCAACCACGTCCGCGGGGCCGGCGCCCGCGAGCACCGCGATCGCCTCCTCGACCTCAAGCGCGTTGCCCGCGGTGTACCCGAGCGGGGTGTCCATCGACGTCAGCAGGGCGACGGTGTGCACCCCGGCGTCCTCGCCGAGTTCGACCATCGCCGTTGCCAATTCCCGCGCCTGCTCGACCGTCTTCATGAATGCCCCCGACCCGACCTTCACATCGAGAACCAGCGCCTGTGAGCCCTCCGCGATCTTCTTGCTCATGATCGAACTTGCGATCAGGGGAACGGATTCGACGGTGCCGGTGACGTCGCGCAGCGCGTACAGCCTGCGGTCCGCCGGGGCGAGATCCGCGCCCGCAGCGCAGACCACCGCCCCCACCTGCGGATCCGCCAGCGCCCGGAGCATCTCGGCGGCGCCCAGATCGGCGCGCCAGCCGGGGATCGATTCGAGCTTGTCGAGGGTGCCGCCGGTGTGGCCGAGTCCGCGCCCGGACAGCTGCGGGACCGCGGCACCGCACGCGGCGACCAGCGGCGCGAGCGGCAGGGTGAGCTTGTCCCCCACCCCGCCGGTGGAGTGCTTGTCGACCGTCGGCCGCGGCAGCGACGACAGGTCCATCCGCCTGCCGGACCCGATCATCGCGCGGGTCCACGTCGCCGTCTCCCGCCGGTCCAGCCCACGGAGGACGACGGCCATTGCCAGCGCCGCCATCTGCTCGTCGGCGACGTCGCCGCGGGTGAAGGCGTCGACGACCCACACGATCTGGTCGTCGGTGAGCGGGTGCCCGTCCCGTTTGGTGGTGATGACCGAGACCGCGTCGATCATCCCGGACCGCGCGGTCATCGCGGACCGCCGTCGGCGCCGTGCACCCGCGCGAGATCGGCAGGCCCGAAAGCCGCAGGCAGCAACGATGACAACGGCACCGGCCCGGCCTCGCCGTCCACCAACAGGCCGGGGCCGCCGTGCTCGTGCAGCAGTTGCCTGCACCGCCCGCACGGCGTCAGGACCTGGGAGTTTGCGTCCCGGCAGGTGAACGCGACCAGCCGCCCACCACCGGTCGCGTGCAAGTTACCGACGAGTCCGCATTCGGCGCAGAGGCTCAGTCCGTATGAGACATTTTCCACATTGCATCCGACGACGATCCGGCCGTCGTCGACCAGAGCTGCCGCACCCACCGGGTAGTGCGAGTACGGCGCATACGCCCCCACCCGAACCCCATCTGCGTTGTCCCGCAACATTTTCCAATCAATCTCGGCCACGGCTCCCCATCCTGTCACGGCGCGGGCGGGATCGCAGCGTAGCTCGCCGCGACACCCCGAATCATTGGAAAGGCAAACCTAAGTCGCCGCGGTCGGGGTCGTACGAACCGCCCGCCAAATTAGTTCCCACTTCACGGGAGGATTACAGTGCAGGGAGTCGGTTCAGGTTCTCGTCGCGCCATAGGCTGAAGACTCCACGGGTGGTCCCCACAAACAGCCGAAATTCCGGTGCGACGCGTCCATCAAAGACGTTGGAGGCACAGCACTCGATGAGTAGCACGACTGAAGCCGCTCCGGCACAGGAGCGCACGCGGTCGCTATACCGGGGCGACCCCGGAATGTGGTCTTGGGTTCTACACCGGATCACCGGCGTCGCGACATTCTTCTTTCTCTTCGTCCACGTGCTCGACACCGCACTCGTGCGGGTCAACGCGGACACCTACGACCGGGTCATCGAGACCTACAAGAACCCGCTCGTGGGTCTCATGGAGCTCGCCCTGGTGGCGATGGTCCTCTACCACGCGCTCAACGGCATCCGCGTGATGCTGGTGGACTTCTGGTCGAAGGGCCCCCAGTACCAGCGCGTGATGCTCTGGGTCATCCTCGCGATCTGGTTCGTCGTGATGATTCCGGCCGCCGGACGCATCTTCTACAACATGTTTGCGGGGCACTGACATGAGCGAAGCGACGACATTTGAGGCACTGACATGAGCGAAGCGAAGACTATCGGGACGTCGTTCGACCGCCCCGCCAGCCTGGACGCGCCGCGCTCGCCGCGCCGTCAGGCCAAGAACAACTTCGAGCTCTACGCCTGGTTGTTCATGCGACTGTCCGGCCTCGCGCTGGTCATCCTGGTGCTTGGCCACCTGTTCATCATGCTGATGATGGACGACGGTGTGCACCGCATCAACTTCGCGTTCGTCGCGGGCCGCTGGTCCAGCCCGTTCTGGCAGATCTGGGATCTGTCGATGCTGTGGCTCGCCCAGCTGCACGGCGGCAACGGCCTGCGCACCGTGATCGCGGACTACTCGCGCAATGACAAGACGCGCTTCTGGCTGAACACGATCCTCGCGATCGCGATGATCCTGATCATGGTCACCGGCACGTACGTCATCTTCACCTTCGACCCGACCTTCGTCCCGGGGAGCTAATTCTTCATGTTGGAACATCGTTACGACGTGGTCATCGTCGGCGCAGGCGGCGCGGGCATGCGCGCGGCCATCGAGTCGGGTCCGCGCACCCGCACCGCGGTCCTCACCAAGCTCTACCCCACCCGCTCCCACACCGGTGCGGCGCAGGGCGGCATGTGCGCCGCACTGGCGAACGTGGAAGAGGACAACTGGGAGTGGCACACCTTCGACACCGTCAAGGGCGGCGACTACCTCGCCGACCAGGACGCCGTCGAGATCATGGCCAAGGAGGCCATTGACGCGGTGCTCGACCTGGAGAAGATGGGTCTGCCGTTCAACCGGACCCCCGAGGGCAAGATCGACCAGCGCCGTTTCGGTGGCCACACCCGTGACCACGGCAAGGCCCCGGTCCGCCGAGCCTGCTACGCCGCCGACCGCACCGGCCACATGATCCTGCAGACGCTCTACCAAAACTGCGTCAAGCACGACGTCGAGTTCTTCAACGAGTTCTACGCCCTCGACATCGCGCTCACCGAGACCGAGGACGGCCCAGTCGCGACAGGCGTCGTCGCGTACGAGCTGTCCACCGGCGAGATCCACGTCTTCCACGCGAAGTCGATCGTGTTCGCCACCGGCGGCTCCGGCCGGATGTACAAGACGACGTCCAATGCGCACACCCTCACCGGTGACGGCATGGGCATCATCTTCCGCAAGGGCCTGCCGCTCGAGGACATGGAGTTCCACCAGTTCCATCCGACGGGACTGGCCGGCCTCGGCATCCTCATCTCCGAGGCCGTCCGCGGCGAGGGCGGCATCCTCCGCAACGTCGACGGCGAGCGCTTCATGGAGCGCTACGCCCCCACCATCAAGGACCTCGCGCCGCGCGACATCGTCGCCCGCTCGATGGTGCTCGAGGTGCTCGAGGGTCGCGGCGCCGGACCGAACAAGGACTACGTCTACATCGACGTGACCCACCTCGGCGAGGAGGTGCTCGAGGAGAAGCTCCCCGACATCACCGAGTTCTCCCGCACCTACCTCGGTGTCGACCCGGTCACCGAACTGGTGCCGGTGTACCCGACCTGCCACTACGTGATGGGCGGCATCCCCACCAAGATCAACGGTGAGGTGCTGCGCAACAACACCGATCACGTCCCCGGCCTGTACGCCGCTGGCGAGTGTGCGTGCGTCTCGGTGCACGGCGCGAACCGTCTGGGCACCAACTCGCTGCTCGACATCAACGTGTTCGGTCGCCGCGCGGGCATCGCCGCCGCCGAGCACGCCCTCGCCACCGACTTCGTCCCGCTCCCGGAGGAGCCGGCGAAGATGGTCGAGGAGTGGCTCGCGGTCATCCTGTCCGACCACGGCCACGAGCGGGTCGCGGACATCCGCCGCGAACTGCAGCAGTCGATGGACAACAATGCGTCGGTGTTCCGTACCGAGGAGACCCTGACGCAGGCGCTCAAGGACATTCACGCCCTCAAGGAGCGCTACAACCACATCACCGTGCAGGACAAGGGCAAGCGCTACAACAGCGACCTGCTCGAGGCCGTCGAGCTCGGCTTCCTGCTCGAGATGGCCGAGGTCACCGTCGTCGGTGCGCTCAACCGCAAGGAGTCGCGCGGCGGCCACGCCCGCGAGGACTACCCGGATCGCAACGACGCCGAGTACATGCAGCACACGATGGCGTACAAGGTCGGCAAGGACCTGATCTCCGAGATCCGTCTGGACTACAAGCCGGTTGTCCAGACCCGCTACGAGCCGATGGAGCGTAAGTACTGATGTCCGCACCCGTTGTAGACAAGGACGCACCCGCGCTGCCGCCCGTGCCCGAAGGTGCCGTCCTGGTCACCCTCAAGATCGCCCGGTTCAACCCGGAGGACGGCAACGGCCAGCACTGGGAGTCGTTCCAGGTTCCGTGCCTGCCGACCGACCGCCTGCTGAACCTGCTGCTGTACGTGAAGGGCTACCTCGACGGGACGCTGACGTTCCGCCGGTCCTGCGCGCACGGCGTGTGCGGCAGCGACGCGATGCGCATCAACGGCGTCAACCGACTCGCCTGCAAGGTGCTGATGCGCGACCTGCTGCCGAAGGACGGCAAGGCGCTGACCATCACGATCGAGCCGATCAAGGGCCTGCCGGTCGAGAAGGACCTCGTCGTCGACATGGAGCCGTTCTTCGAGGCGTTCCGTGCCGTGAAGCCGTTCCTGATGACCTCGGGCAACGAGCCGACCCGCGAGCGGATCCAGTCGCAGGCCGACCGCGCCCGGTTCGACGACACCACCAAGTGCATCCTGTGCGCCTGCTGCACCACGTCGTGCCCGGTGTACTGGAGCGACGGCAGCTACTTCGGCCCGGCCGCGATCGTGAACGCACACCGGTTCATCTTCGACAGCCGTGACGAGGGTGCCGCCGAGCGACTCGACATCCTGAACGACAAGGAAGGCGTGTGGCGCTGCCGCACCACCTTCAACTGCACCGACGCGTGCCCCCGCGGCATTCAGGTGACGAAGGCGATCCAGGAAGTCAAGCGCGCCCTGCTCTTCGCCCGCTGATCGCTCGCGGTCCTTCGCATGATCCCAGCTAAGGCGCGGACCCCTCCGGGTCCGCGCCTTTTCCTGCGTTCCACCAGCGGAAACGTGAAATCTATATTTCACTTCAGAAACACCTGTAACGTCCGCAACCAATCCGTTACCATGTGGTCGCAGCATTGCGCGAGACCCCAATTCACGGGGCATCACACGAAGGGATCGGGACCTACGGCAATGGAGTCAGATTTCGCATCGCGGTTGAACAAACTGTTCGACACGGTACATCCACCGGGCCGCAAGCCACACACGAACACCGAGGTCGCCGAGGCGCTCAACGCCGCAGGCCACCGCATTTCCAAGCCATACATTTCGCAGTTGCGGAACGGGCAGCGCACCAATCCGTCGACGGAAACCGTTGCGGCCCTTGCCCAGTTCTTCAAGGTCAAGTCCGACTACTTCTTCGACGACATCTACGCCGCACGGATCGACCACGACCTGGACCTGCTGTCCCAGCTGCGCGGCTACGGCCTGCGCAGGCTGTCGGCGCGCGCATTCGACCTCTCCAGCGAATCGCAGGAGTTGCTCTCGGCAATGGCCGAGAAGCTGCGGCGCAGTGAAGGTTTGCCGGCAACCCCGCCGGATTCCACCGAGTAGCGGAGTGCGCACCCCACATTCACGAGGAAGGCGCCGGCGGGTCCTGACCGCCGGCGCCTTGCTGGGTTCACTCCTGTTCCTCCCCGGACTGGCCGCCGCCGCGAACAGCGACGGCCCGCCCCCGCAATCGACCCAGGACCGCGGGCAGGACGAGGCCAGGCACGGCAACGGCGGAAACAACGGCGGCGGGAACCACGGCGGCGGGAACAACCGTCCGGGCAACGGCGGCCATCACGGCGGATGCCACGACCGGCACGATCGGCACGGCAACCATTGCGGTGGAACGAAACCCACCACCACCACCAGGCCGACCACCACCAGGCCGACCACCACCAAGCCAAAGCCGACCACCGCCAAGCCGACCACCACCACCAGGCCGACGACAACGAAGCCCACAACCACGACCGTCGACCCCACAACCACGACCGTCGACCCCACGACGACCACGACCGTCGACCCCACCACCACGACCACCGTCGACCCCACAACCACGACCGTCGACCCCACGACGACCACCGTCGACCCCACCACCACCACGACCACCGTCGACCCCACCACCACCACGACCACCGTCGACCCCACCACCACCACGACCACCGTCGACCCCACGACCACGACCGTGGACCCCACGACGACCACGGCCCCCTCGACAACCACGACCACTGCCTCCGCGGGTGCGGTCGTGCCGGGCGACGGCCCGTCGAACGGCAACGACCGTCCCGAGGACCCCACCCGTCCGTCGCCCCCTCCGCTCGCCGCCCCGGACCCGAACCCCGAGGCCGGGTCACCGGTGCCGGCACCGGCACCGGACGAGGCGGCTCCCGGTGCTGACGACGCCCCGAACGACTCCCCCGCTGCGCAGGACCGCCAGCCGGCGTCCGAGGCGCACCCGCCGCCGAACGATGGCCCCGAGGCGAGGCCCGAGGCAGCGGCGCGGCGCGAGGCAGCGCCCGGACACGAGACGCTGATCGCGATGGCGGCACCGCCGGAGCAGCGGCCGCCCGGTGCCGCGTCACTCGGGGCGGTGACCCTCGGTGATCCGACCGCGCCCGCGGCCGAGGCGGCGCTCGCATCGGCATCCCGGCCGGGCGGGGATCTCGGGGCCGCGTCCGCGGGCATCTCCGCGGTGGTGTTCGTTGCCTGCGCAACCGGATTCATGAGTTTCCGCAGCGCCCGCGCGGCGCGCACCCGGCTGAACCTGGCCCGGGCCGAGTTCCTGGAGCCGCTCCCGTGACCAGTCCCACAGAGATGACGGCGCAGCGGAATCCGGGGTCGCGTCCGGTCCGCAATCACCGCCGGGTGCTGGCGGCGGTGGACGCGGTCCTCGACATGGCGGCGCAGACCCACGCGGTCACCGTCGAGGACATCGTGCAGTCGCTGGCCGCCACCCGCAGGCGCCCGATCGAGGTGGCCTTCGAGGATCTGGGCCCGGGAATCTGGGGGCAGCGTCGCGAGTTCCCGGATCACGACCGGATCGTGCTCGCGCGTAGCCTGCCCAGTGTGACCAGAACGCTCGCCCACGAGATCGGGCACATCGTCTTCCGCCATCCGGGTGCGGCGGTCGCCGAGACGACACTCGCGGCGGACGACGATCTGATCGCCTACATGCTCAGCCAGCGGTCGGCGGGCTCCGCGGACCTGTCGCAGGAGGCGCTGCACGAGTGGGAGGCAGAGGCGTTCGCGGTCCGCCTGCTGCAGCGGCTCGGGCAGTTCGAGCGCGACGACAACTGGCGCCCGCTGCTCTGCTTCGACGAGGCGCTCGGGTGATCACCTGGATCGTCGCGTTGCTCTGCTCGACCGCGGTGGGGGCGCGGATCGGGCGGCTGACGGTGCGTCCCCCGTCGCTGGCGCGGGTGTCGATCGCGATCGCGGCGATCGCACTGACCGCCGCGGCGACGGTGCGCACCGCGACGGTGTCGGAGCTGCTCGACGGCCACCGCGAGCAGCTCGCCGCGACCGTGTTCGAACTGTGCTTGATCGCGTTCGCCGCGACGACCGCGCTGATCGCGGCGGCGTCGCTGACGGCGCTGAGCACGCGCCAGCAGTGGCCGCTCGCGGTCGTCAGTGCCGCGGTCGCGGTGCTGGTGGCCGGGACGGAGCTGACGGCGGCCCAGCACGCGCCGAGCACGTCGGCGTACCTGGTTGCGGCGTCGCTGTTCGCCACCGCCGTCGCGGCGCGACACGTCCGCTGGAACGTGCTCGGCCGGGCCATCGGGCTGTACTGCGCGGGCCTCGTCGTGGTCGCCGCGGTGTGCGTGGCCGGTCTGGTCGCGCAGCCGCGTGAGCACCTGTCGCCCGCGTCGGGATGGTGGTCGCTGGCGGTGATCCTGGTGTGCGGCGGCTGCTCGTCGGTGATGATCGAGGCGTGGGCCCGCGCCCAGCTGGATCTGCGCCGTACCCGCGGGCTGTGGACGGCGCTGACGGCCGCCCACCCGGAACTGCTCGACAGCGACTACCGGTCGATGACGGCGACGCTGACCGCGGGCGACCGGATCTCTCAGATCCTCGACGGCCTGTACCTGCACGACGGCGCCGGGCTGCTCGGTCCCGGCGGCACCCCGCCCCCGGCCGACCCGGCGGAGCACGCGGAGTCCGTCGCGCGGTGGCTGCACCGGACCGCCGTCGAGGTCGAGCCGATCGACCCGGGATGGCTCGGCACCCCCGACGGCCTCACCGACCGGCAGTGGATTCTGTCCGTCAGCGCCGCATACGACCGTCCCCGGCGGCGCGCGACGGCCACCGTCGCCTGACCCGCGCGACCTGCGCTTTCCGACCCGACTGCTACCCTGCCAGCACGATGGACATGCTCGCCACGGCACGACGCTGCGCGATCCTCGCGACCGCGATCGGATTGATCGGGGCGCCCGCGGCGGCGCAACCCCCGCCCGCGGCGGCGCAGCCCCCACCGCCGACCGTCACCAGTACCCCGTTCGCCACCCCGGACACCGACCGTTGCCCGCACCGGGTGGCGCCGCCGCCCGCGATCGACCTGTCCGAGGTGCCCGCCCCTGGCGACCCGACCCCGACGCCGCTGCCGGTGCCGCAGCGACCGATCGGCGGCGGCGACCTCGACCGCTGCGGGATCGTCACCGCCGACGGCACTCCCCCGCTGCCCGCGGAGATCTCGGCGACCGGGTGGGTGCTGGCCGACCTCGACTCCGGTGCGGTGCTCGCCGCGAAGGATCCGCACGGCCGGTACCGGCCCGCCAGCACGATCAAGATCCTGCTGGCGATCGTCGCGTTGAACGAACTGGACCTCGACACTGTCGTGACGGCCACCGAGGAGGACGCGAACATCGAGGGCAGCGCCGTCGGGCTCGGCAAGGGCGGCACCTACACGATCCGGCAGTTGATGCAGGGCCTGGTGATGGCGTCCGGGAACGACGCCGCGCACGCGCTGGCCAGCCAGCTCGGCGGGGTGGACGAGACGGTCCGGAAGATGAACGAGACCGCCCAGGGTCTCGGCGCGTTCGACACCCGGGCGGCCACCCCGTCCGGCCTGGACGGCCCGGGAATGTCCACGTCCGCATATGATCTCGCGCTGCTCTATCGGGAGGCGATGCGGAATCCGACGTTCGCGGAGCTGATCCGCACCGAGTCCGTCGAGTTCCCAGGCTTCCCACGGGACCCGAACGACCCGCTCCCCAGCACCGACCCCGCCGCCGCGGGCGATCCCGCGTCGAGTACCCCGGTGCCGACCGACCATCCCCCGTTCACCCTCGCGAACGACAACAGCCTGCTCTACAACTACCCGGGCGCGCTCGGCGGCAAGACCGGGTACACCGACGACGCGCGGCAGACGTTCGTCGCTGGCGCCGAGCGGGACGGGCGACGCCTGGTGGTGACGCTGCTCGCCGCGGACGTGCGACCGATCCGGCCGTGGGAGCAGGCGGCCCGACTGCTCGACCACGGTTTCGCGCTCCCGGCGTCGACGTCGGTCGGCACGCTCGTCGACCCGGGCAGCGCCGACGCGGCCCCCGCCCCGTCGATCCTGCTCGCGACCCCGCCGCCGCCCGCCGCGGACGACCACGACGAGCCGGGCGCTGCCCCGTCGCGCGTCCCGGTGCTCGTCGGCGGCGGCGTGGTGATCGCGGCGCTGCTGATCGGCGCGGCCCTGCTGCAGCGTCGCCGCCGCTGACGGTCCCGCGTCAGCGCTCCCCGCGCCTGCGCCGCAGCCACCCCCCGACTCCCAGCGCGGCCGCCGCCCCGGTCCCGAGCAGCACCGCCGCCTCGGTGAGGGTCGCCCGCCGCGGGGCTGGCGGGGCCGCGACGTCGATCACGACCGGGTCCGGTGGCGGCACGAACGCCCGCCGCTCGTTCTCGTGCGCGGTGGCGGCCCAGGCCGTGGACAGCAGCAGCAGCCGCGCGGTGAAGTAGATGAACACCAGCAGACCGATGATCGGACCGAACGTCGACCCCGCCGGGCCGCCGGTCACCGACTGCAGATAGATCACGCCGACCCGTTTGAACACCTCGAACCCGACCGCCGCGATCAACGCGGCCCGCGCCGCGCTGCGCAGGGTGACCGGCTCCCGCGGCAGCCGGGCGATCACCCAGGTGAACAGGATCCAGGTCATCAGGACCGCGAGCAGCGACGTGCCGACCTGCACCAGGGTCTGCACCCAGCCGATGTCGTCGATGCCGAGGAACTCGAGGACCGTCCGCGTCACCCCGCCCTCCGCGAGGACCGACAACCCGACCGACAACACCAGCGCAAGAAACAGGCCGAGCAGCTTCGACAGGTCCCGCAGCTTGGTCGCGACGAAACCCGACGACGGGTGCCGCTGCGCCCACATCGCGGACAGGGCCTCGCGGACGTTCGCCATCCACCCCAGACCCGAGTACGCGGCGGTGAGCAGGCCGAGGACACCGACGGTGGCGCGGGCGGCGATCGCGGAGTCGATCAGCGCGTTGATCTGGTCCCCGAGATCGCCGGGCATCGCCTTGGTGACGGCGTCGTGGATCGAGTCGAGGACCTCCGGGTTCTGCACAAGGACGAACCCGGAGACCGCGAACGCCACCATGAGGATCGGGAACAGCGCGAAGACACTGAAATAGGTGATGCCCGCGGCGAAGTAGTCGCCCCGGTTCTCCTGGTACCGGCCTCCGGCGCGGAGGGCGTGATCGAGCCAGGGCCAGGCGGCGCGTCGGCGCTCGAGCATGCCCTTGAAGTCCGGCACCGGCGTTCACCCCTGTCGCTGACTCGCCGCCACCGGATCACCGCTGCGGCAGGAACCCCACCTTGTCATACACGGTGGCCAAAACCCGGGCCGACACTTCCCGTGCCCGCTGGGCGCCCGCATCGAGGATGCGGTCCAGCTCGGCCGGATCGGCGAGGAACTCGTCGACCTTGGCGCGCAGCGGCGTCACGAAGTCCACCAGCACGTCGGCGGTGTCGGCCTTCAGGTCGCCGTAGCCCTTGCCCTGGTACCCGGCGACCAGATCGTCGATGCCGGTGCCGGACAGGGCGGACTGGATGGTCAGCAGGTTCGACACGCCGGGCTTGGTGTCCCGGTCGAAGCGGATCTCCCGCTCGTTGTCGGTGACCGCGGACCTGATCTTCTTCGCGGAAACCTTGGGGTCGTCGAGCAGGTTGATCAGCCCCGCCTCGGATGCCGCGGACTTGCTCATCTTCGACGTCGGGTCCTGCAGGTCGTAGATCTTGGAGGTGCCCTTGATCATCTGCGCCTCGGGCACCACGAACGTCTTGCCGTAACGGGTGTTGAACCGCTGCGCGAGGTCGCGGGCCATCTCCAGGTGCTGACGCTGGTCCTCGCCGACCGGCACCCGCTGCGGGCGGTACAGCAGGATGTCCGCCGCCATCAGCACCGGGTAGGTGAACAGGCCGACCGTCGCGGCCTCGGTGCCCTGCTTGGCGGACTTGTCCTTGAACTGGGTCATCCGGCTGGCCTCACCGAAACCGGTGATGCAGTTGAGCACCCACGCCAGCTGCGCGTGCTCGGGCACCTGGCTCTGCACGAACAGGGTGGCCCGGTCCGGGTCGATGCCCAGCGCCAGCAGCTGCGCGGCCGCGATCTTGGTCCGCTTGCGCAGTTCCTTCGGGTCCTGCGGCACGGTGATCGCGTGCAGGTCGGGGATGAAGTAGAAGGCGTCGAAGTCGTCCTGCAGCGGCACCCACTGGGCCAGCGCACCAAGGTAATTGCCGAGGTGGAAGGAGTCGGCGGTCGGCTGGATGCCGGAGAGCACCCGCGGCTGTGCGGTGGGGGCGGACGATGCGGAACTCGACATGCCCCCGATCTTTTCATGCCCGAGGCCGGGCCCCGGCGTCCGCCCTGCGGCCGCCGGGCCGACGACCACGGCCGGTCAGTCGTCGATGCGCTGCACCGGCGCCCCGGCCGCCGCCCATCGCCGCGTCACCGCCGCCGAGCGCGTCGGCCCGGCCTGGGCCACCACCCGGATCGACGCGTCCGCGAACGCCGACAGCAGCCAGCCGATCTCCTGCGGCTCCTCGCCGAGCAGCGCGTCCGCGTCGCGCACCACGACGACCAGTTCGGGCGCGTCCCCGAGCCAGTCCCGCCAGTCCCGGAGGCATTCGTCGAAGGCGTCCCGGTTGCCGCCGAAGTAGTACGGGAACTGCAGGGCCGCGGCGACCTCGTCGTAGGCGGCGGCGACGGTCGGCATCTTGGGTCCGCGGACCAGGCGGACCGCGTACCCGCTCTCGGTGAGCGCGTAGGCGGCGTTGTCGGCGTCGCGCGGCGCCCCGGGAAGCAGCCCGACGATCGGCGGCTGGGCGGTCACGAACTGGTGCAGGGTGGTCACTAGCGCATCCTTACGAACGACGTGTAGTGGTCACCGGTGTACCAGGCGCTGGTGTCGCTCCCGGTGACGATCCGCTCCGCGTCGCGTGTTTCCCCGCGGCGTTTCGGGTTCACGTCCCATTCCCGGTACCGAATCGACGCGCCACCGGGCTCGGTGCGGGGCAGCGTCGCGTCCCGGTTCCGCCACGGGTCGCCGCCCTTCGTGCCCGGCGCGTCCGCCGACCCGGGCCAGCGGCCCGCGTCGATCTCGGCGAGCGTCACCCACGCCGCGTCGGGCACCGGGACCGGGACGACGCCGCGCGGGCCCGCGGTCACCGGGGCCGCGGAGGCCCGGGACGGGCCCGTCGGGTCCGGCGGCCGCGGTGCGGTCGCGGACAGGGTCGCGGTCGTGGTCGTGGTCGTGGTCGACGATCCGGTCGCCGGTCCGGATCCCGGGTCGTCGGCGGGGCCGGTGAGCAGGAACCCGGCCACCACCGCGACGATCGCGACGACGGTGCCAAGGACGGCGCGGGCCCGCGCCCCGAACCGGGTCACCGGTACCGCACCGTGACCGGCGCGTGGTCGGACCAGCGCAGGTCGTAGGACGCGGCGCGTTCGACGACGGCCTCCTTCGCCCGCTCGGCGAGGCCAGCGGTCGCGGCCTGGTAGTCGATCCGCCAGCCGGAGTCGTTGTCGAACGCCTTGCCGCGGTACGACCACCAGCTGTACGGCCCGGCGAGGTCGGGGTGCAGCCCGCGCACCACGTCCACCCAGCCGTGCTCGCCGAACACCGTGCTCATCCACTCCCGCTCGTGCGGCAGGAACCCGGAGTTCTTGACGTTGCCCTTGTGGTTCTTCAGGTCCAGTTCGGTGTGCGCGATGTTCCAGTCGCCGCACACCACGACGTCCCGGCCCGCCCCGGCGGCCGACGCGGCGGTCGCGGCCAGGTGCGCGCCGAACGAGGCGAGGAACCGTTCCTTCTCGTCCTGCCGCTCGGTGCCGACCTCCCCGGACGGCAGGTACAGGCTGGCGACGGTCAGCTCGTCGAAGTCGGCCTCCAGATAGCGGCCTGCCGCGGTGAACTCGTCGTCGCCGTGCCCGATCCGGACGGCGTCCGCCTGCCTGCGGGAGAGCACCGCGACGCCGTTGCGGCCCTTGATCGCGGACTCCGCGGTCGCCAGGTGCCAGCCCGCGTCGAGTGCCGGGGCGAGGGTGGCGCGCAGCTGCGTGTCGTCGGCGCGGGTCTCCTGCAGGCAGACCACGTCCGCGTCGGTGGCGGCGAGCCACTCCAGCAGACCCTTCTTCGCGGCGGCCCGGACGCCGTTGACGTTGACGGTGGAAATGATGTGCGGCACGAGGGGAAACCGTATCGGATGGGGTCCGCGGCGATCAGGCGTGGCCGCGCCTGCGCTCGAGCAGGACCGCGCAGGCGAGCACCAGCAACCCCGCGACGGCGAGCAGTGCGCCGACCGCCGCCGGCGCGGTGTACCCGAAGCCCGCGGCGATCACCACGCCACCGATCCAGGCGCCGAACGCGTTCGCGACGTTGAGCGCGGCATGGTTCAGCGCGGCGGCGAGGGTCTGCGCGTCGGCGGCGACGTCCATCAGCCGGGTCTGCAGCGCGGGCACCATCGCGGAGCCGGCCAGCCCGATCAGGAACACGAACAGCAGCGCGGTCACCGGGGTGTGCGCGGCGGCGACGAACACCGCGAGGATCACCGCCAGCGCGACCATCGTCGCGGCCAGCCCGGTCATCAGTGCCCGATCGGCGAGATACCCGCCGAGCAGGTTGCCCGCAACCATGCCCAGGCCGTACAGCATCAGCGCCAGCGGCACCAGGGAGCGGGCCATCCCGGACACGTCGGTCAGCGTGGTGCTGATGTAGGAGTAGACGGCGAACATGCCGCCGAAACCGACCATGCCCATGATCAGCGTCAGCCACACCTGCACCCGGCCGAGCGCACCGAGTTCGGTGACCGGGTTCGTGGTCGGCATGTCCCCGAGCCGGGGGATCCAGCGCAGCAGCGACCCGACGGTGATCACCCCGATCACCGCGACGAGCGCGAACGCGGAGCGCCACCCGAGGTGCTGGCCGAGCCAGGCGGCGGCGGGAACCCCGACGACGTTGGCGACCGACAGGCCGAGCATCACCGTCGCGACCGCCTTCGCGCGGCGCCCCGGTTCGGCGAGATGCGCGGCGACCAGCGCCGCGACGCCGAAGTACGCGCCGTGCGGCAGGCCCGCGACGAACCGCGCCGCCATCAGCGTCGCGTAGCTCGGCGCGAACACCGATGCCGCGTTGCCGACCGTGAACGCGACCATCAGCACGATCAGCAGGGTGCGGCGCGGCATCCGCGCGGTCAGCGCCGCGATCGTCGGGGCGCCGACGACCACCCCGAGCGCGTACGCGGAGATGACGTGCCCGGCGGTCGGTTCGCTGATGCCCAGCCCGGTCGACATCTCCGGCAGCAGGCCCATCGCGACGAACTCGGTCGTGCCGATCCCGAATCCGCCCAGCGCCAACGCGAGCATCGCGAGGAGCCGACGGCGGTCACGGGGCGCACCGCCGGCGCGGGACGGTCCGGAAGGGGTGAGTGTCGAAACCACCGACCGATTGTCCGCGCGGGGGCCGCGCGGACCCCAACCGAGGGCGGGTGAGTTCGCTCACCGGGCCGTCACAGGGACTGCCGGTACCCGAAGAATTCGTGGTCCTCGTTGTAGCCGCCGAAGCCGCGACCGATCGACTCGAAGTCGGAGACGAACTCGATCGCCCCGATCCACTTGACGTGCTTGAACCCGAGCTGCACCTCGTTGCGCAGCCGGATCGGGGCGCCGTGCCCGTAGCTGAGCGGCGCGTCGTTCATGTCGTAGGCGAGCATCGTCAGGTGGTAGCCCATCTGCTCGATCGGGTGCGCGTCGTAGTAGGTGCCGCCGTCTGCGCCCTCCCCGAGCGAGTAGAAGACCACCCACCGGACCTCCGGGCTCGGCTTGACCAGCTCCATCACCGTCGTCATCGACACCCCGCCCCATTTCGCGACACCGGACCAGCCCTGGATGCAGAAGTGCTGGGTGATCTGCTCGTGGTGCGGCAGGGCGCGCACCTCGGTCAGGCTCAGGTCCACCGGGTTGTCCACCTCGCCGCCGATCCGCAACCGGTAGTCGGCGAAGTCACTGTCCTGCAGGGCACGGTAGGTGTCGTTCTCGGGGTAGCGCCCGTTGTGCCACAGGTACGGCGAGATGTCCGCCTCGGTGTACTCGCCGGGCTTCGTGTCGACGTGTTCGAACAGCCGCTCGGCGGGGCCGAGCAGCGCCGCACCGACCCGCTGGATCAGCCGCGGATACCGGAAGGTCACCGGGGTCGCGGCCACCCAGCCGACGATCACCACGACCATCGACGCCGCGAACACCGCGAAGCCGACCCAGGTGTTCGCGTCCCGTCCGGCGTACATGTGGTTGAGGTTCCGCAACAGGCCGGTGGTGAATACGAGGGCGACGTGGATGACGATGAACAGCAGGAACCACACCAGCACCAGGAAGTGCAGCGACCGCGCGACCTGGATGCTCAGCACCCGGCTGAGCGCACGGAACCGGGTGGACAGGGCGGGCGACATGCCCAGGCCGGTGAGCAGCGCCGCGGGCCCGACCACGAAGACGGTCACGAAGTAGGTCAGCTGTTGCAGGCTGTTGTAGGCGACCCAGCCGTTCTCCGTCGGCCAGTCGAGGGACAGGTACTCGATGAGCACGGTCACGGAGTTGGGGAAGACGTCCCAGCTGGTCGGGACGAGACGACGCCAGTGGCCGGTGGCGAACAGCAGAATGTAGAACACCAGGCCGTTGACCAGCCACAGGACGTCGATCCCGAGGTGCCACCAGCGGGCGAAGCCGATGGAATGCCGGACCCCGGGCAGCCCGACCTGGCCGGGCAGCGACACCGAGTCCTGCTTCGCCGTCCACAGCGGATCGTCCGGGACGGGCTTCTGGATCCGGAACCACTCCCGGCCCGGCGTGCAGTGCCGGGTCCAGTACAGCCGCGGATGGTCGGTGATGATCTGAATGCCCGACCGGATGATGAACGTCATCAGGAACAGGTTGAAGAAGTGCTGCCAGCCGACCCACGCGGGAATCCCCGGACCGACCCCGGGATCCACCACACCGGGGTTGCGTTCCATGAACGCCTGGACGGACGGGTTGCCGCGCAGGCCCTGCGCGGCGGCGACGGCGGCGATGAGCAGGACGAAGCCGATCGGGATGAGCCACAGCAGGTTCAGCCACCGGTCCCGTCCGATCCGCACCCGGGGCGCCAGCGCGGGCGAGGGTGGGACGGATCCCGACCAGGTGGCGATGTCGACCCGGTCCTCGCCGCTGCGCCGCACTCCTCGGCGCAGGTCCGGACCGGTTCCGTTGTCCCCGTCCCGACCTTCCGCACCGTGAAGTGTCATGCGTCGCAAGGTAACACCGCACAGTCGGCCCCGCAGGGTACGCCGAAGGGCCACCCCAGCGATCGACGATCGCGGGGGTGGCCCTTCGTGACGAACGCGCGCGCGAACTACTTGGCCGCGTACGCCTTCTGCAGGTTCTCGTCCAGCGCGCCGAGGAACTCCTCGGTGGTCAGGTAGCCCTGGTCCCCGCCGACGAGCAGCGCGAGGTCCTTGGTCATCTGGCCGCCCTCGACGGTCTTGATGACGACGTCCTCAAGCTGCTGCGCGAAGCCGATGACGTCGGGGGTGCCGTCCAGCTTGCCGCGGTGCTCGAGGCCTCGGGTCCAGGCGAAGATCGACGCGATCGGGTTGGTCGACGTCGGCTTGCCCTGCTGGTGCTGGCGGTAGTGCCGGGTGACGGTGCCGTGCGCGGCCTCCGCCTCGACGGTCTTGCCGTCCGGGGTCATCAGCACCGAGGTCATCAGGCCCAGCGAGCCGTAGCCCTGCGCGACGGTGTCGGACTGGACGTCGCCGTCGTAGTTCTTGCAGGCCCAGACGTAGCCGCCCTCCCACTTCAGCGAGGAGGCGACCATGTCGTCGATCAGGCGGTGCTCGTAGGTCAGGCCCGCGGCGTCAAACTCGGCCTTGAACTCTTCCTCGTAGATCCGCTGGAACTCGTCCTTGAACATGCCGTCGTAGGCCTTGAGGATCGTGTTCTTGGTCGACAGGTAGACCGGGTAGTTCTGCTGCAGGCCGTAGGCCAGCGACGCCCGCGCGAAGTCCTGGATGGACTTCTTGTAGTTGTACATGCCCATCACGACGCCGCCGTCCTCGGGCAGCTTGCACACCTCGTGCTGGATCGGCTCGGAGCCGTCGTCCGGGGTGTACGTGATGGTGACGGTGCCCGCGCCGGGCGCCTTGAAGTCGGTGGCGCGGTACTGGTCGCCGAACGCGTGACGTCCAACGATGACCGGCTTGGTCCAGCCCGGAACCAGGCGCGGCACGTTGGAGATCAGGATCGGCGCGCGGAAGATGGTGCCGCCGAGGATGTTGCGGATGGTGCCGTTCGGCGAACGCCACATCTTCTTGAGGCCGAACTCCTCGACCCGGGCCTCGTCCGGGGTGATGGTCGCGCACTTGACGCCGACGCCGTGCTTCTTGATGGCGTTCGCGGCGTCGATGGTGACCTGGTCGTCGGTCTTGTCGCGGTACTCGATGCCGAGGTCGTAGTACTCGAGGTTCACATCCAGGTACGGATGAACCAGCTTGTCTTTGATGAACTGCCAGATAATGCGGGTCATCTCGTCGCCGTCGAGTTCGACGACGGTGCCCTCAACCTTGATCTTGGACATGTGTACTTCGCGTCCTCCTAGGAAGTTTCCCCTGGTCACACGGTCTGTCGACCGCTTCGTGAGCGGTCGGCGAACGACTCAATCGATAAACCTATACGTGGCGCGCGAGCACCGGGCTGCCGCGCCAAACAAGACAAGCGTACTGCTAGCGGCGTTTCGCACAACGGCCGACCCCACGGGCCCACCCCCTACCAATCGGTAACTTCTCCCAGTTCAGACCCCCACCAGCGGCGCGGCCCGCGACCCCACCGCGCCCGACGCCGCACCGGCGTCGACGACGACGCCCCCAGACTCTACGTCCGGATGTGAGGCGAGTCACCTCCGTGCCTGCGGTCGCCGCCCCGGATACCGTGGTTGCGTGCGCCGGATCAGCAGGGACACCATCACCAGGGATACGACGCTGTGCATGTCGCTGTCCGGACGGCCGTCGAACCTCGGGACCCGGTTCCACAATCACCTCTACGAGGAGCTCGGCCTCGACTACCTGTACAAGGCGTTCACCACCGCCGACCTGCCGTCGGCGATCGCCGGGATCCGGGCGCTCGGGATCCGCGGCTGCGGGGTGTCGATGCCGTTCAAGGAGGCCTGCCTCGAGCACGTCGACGTACTGCACCCGTCCGCGGCGGCGATCGCGTCGGTGAACACGATCGTCAACGAGTCCGGCGTGCTGCACGCCCACAACACCGACTACCAGGCGGTGGTCACCCTGCTCACCGACCGTGGGGTCGACCCCGCGACCCCGGCCGTCGTCGCGGGCAGCGGCGGCATGGCCAAGGCCGTCGTTGCGGCGCTGCGCGCCTGCGGGTTCCGGGCGGTGACGGTGCTGGCCAGGAACGAGACCACCGGGCGGGCGCTCGCCCGGCAGTACGGGTTCGAATGGCACCCCGCACCGGGCGGGCAGCGGGCGGGACTGCTGGTCAATGCCACCCCGCTCGGCATGGCGGGCGGTCCCGGCGCGGATGCCTGCCCCTTCGACCTGGACGCCGTGCGGGCCGCCGACACCGTGTTCGACGTCGTGGCGATGCCCGCGGACACGCCGCTGGTCCGGGCGGCCAGGGCCGCGGGCACGGCGGTCATCACCGGGGACGAGGTGAGCGCGCTGCAGGCCGCCGCGCAGTTCGTGCTGTACACCGGCGTGACCCCGACCCCCGACCAGATCCGCCGGGCGTCGGAGTTCTCCCGACGAACGTGACCGAGCGGGGCGGGGCCGGAACGACGCCGTCCGCCCGGCTCGGGTGAGCGGGGCGGACGGAAGTCGAGATGGAGGCGGGCCCGCAGGCCTCGCAGAGAGGCGAATCAGGCCTCGGGGGTGACCGGCGGGGTGGTCTCCGGGGTCTCGGCGTCGGCCGAGAAGCTGCCGAGCAGGCCGGTGAGCAGTTCGAGGATCTTCTCCATGATGTACCCCTTCGGTTGTCGTGTCGGCCGGATCCGGCCGCGACCCAGTGTGCACGGCCGGCGGCCCGCTGTCCCAGGTTTCGAAAGTGAACTTTTCAAGACATGTGCGATCACGATCGGACAACCATTGCCCGCACCGGCGGGTTCAGCGCGGGCCGGCACAGCGCTGCGCACGTCGCCGCCGAACACTGGCGTACCGGGGGTCTGGATTGTCCACCACGCATACGGCGTTGCACTTGTAAGTGAAACAGGGGTACGGTCGGCGGTAGACAGCAGGAGGCGCAAGGCGATGAACACGGTGATCGACAGCGGAGTCGGAAAGACAACCCTGACGGTGACGTCCGATCAGGTGTCGCAGGCCGGGGCGTTCGACCCGACGGCACTGCGGTCGGTGGTGCCAGCCGAGCTGGCCGGAATCCTCACCGAGGTGGTGCGGATCGTCGCGGCCGGGGGCACGGTGACGATCGGGTCGACGCCGGCCGAGCTGACCACCACCTCAGCGGCGGATCTGCTCGGGATCTCCCGGCCGACGCTGATGAAACTGGTACGGGAAGGCCAGATCCTCGCGCACAAGGTCGGCACCCACACCCGACTGAATACCTCCGATGTCCTCGGCTATCGGGATCGACTGCGTGAGCGGCAACGGGCGGCGCTGCAGGAGCTGCGTGACTTCGAAGAAGCGGAGGGTCTGGACTACTGACCATCCGGGACCGGTGGTGCGGCACGGGCGGTCGGCGCCGGCACCTATTGTCACTCGGGTGAGTTCACGAGTTCCGAACGTGCTGCCGGACGCGAACGTGCTGTATTCGCGGACGCTGCGGGACTGGTTCTGCCTGGTGGCCACCCGGTCCGGTCCACCGCTGTTCCACCTGCGCTGGTCCGAGGACATACTCGCGGAGCTGGTCTATCACCTGCGCAAGAACCACCCGCACTTCTCCGACCGTCAGATCGGAGGAGTGCGGGACCGCATCATCTCCGTCGCCGAGCACGGCCCGATCCGTGGATACGAGATCGACCCCGACCTCGAGTACACCGACGAGTACGACGCGCACCTGCATGCCGCCGCCGAACACGGCGGCGTCCAGTACGTCATCACCAATGACCGCGGATTCCACGACTTCGCCGCGGCCAATGATGATCACCTCGGCTACGAGGTGTACACCCCGGACGACTTCCTGATGCTCGTTCACCGGGATGCGATCGCCACGGTCCGCGAGGCGTTGCTCGACCAGATCGCCTACTTCCGCCGACGCGGCGAGCCGTTCAACCTCGCCGCCCGTCTCGAGTCGGCTCAGGCACCGAAGTTCGCTGCCGCGGTCCGCGAGATGATGCAGGCGCCGGCGGTCGCCCAGGCTCTCTCCTACGTTTCCGACACAACCAGATGAGGAGATATCCGGATGGCACATAGGCCAGGAGATTGGGTTCGTGAGCCGCGCTCGGCCGACTGCCCGACCTGCTCGAACTCGGTCTGATCAGGTCCAGATTCGGCGTCTCGAAATCGAACGGTTCCGGGACACCCGGACCCTGCCGCGGCGTGTCGGGATCAACCTGGGCGGGTTTCGTGACCTGAGTTCAGCGAAGGCCGGCCGCCGCAGCAACCTCCTGCGCCCGCGCGACAATGTCGTCGATGATCCGGGTCGACGGCCCGCCGGTCGCCGCGGCATTGCGCGGGTCGTCGAGGGTGCGGCGCAGCACCCCCTCCGCGATGATCGCCAGCTTCCACAGCGCCAGCGCGTGCCAGTAGCCGACCGCGGACCGGTCCCGGCCGGTGTCCGCGAAGTACGCGTCCGCGAGTTCGTCGCGGGTCGGGAAGCCCTCCGCGGAGGACGCGACGAACGGACCCTGCACGTGGTCGCCCGCCTCCGACCAGTACGCCAGCAGCGCCCCGACGTCCGCGAGCGGGTCGCCGAGCGTGCACAGTTCCCAGTCCAGCACCGCGACGACCCGGCCGTCGTCCCGGGCGGTGATGACGTTGCTTAGGTGGAAATCGCCGTGCACGAGGGTGGTTTCGGTTTGCTCCGGCGCGGTCCGGGAAAGCAGCGCGGTCAGGTCGTCGACGGCGGGCACGTCCCTGGTCCGGGACTTGTCCCACTGCCCGGACCACCGCCGAATCTGCCGCTCCGCGAACGGTGACCGGCTCGCCAGATCGTCGAGCCCGGCCAATTCCAGGTCGACCCGGTGGATGCTCGCCAACGCGCTCGGCATCGACAGCCCGGTGGCTCGGCGGCGCTCCGGGGTGAGCTCCTTGGCCACCCCGATGCTGTCGACGACGATCCCGTCGACGTGACTCATCAGCATCAGCGGCGCGTCGGTGACCGCCGGATCTTCGGTCAGGGCAAGCGCTTTCGGTACCGGAACGCCGGTACCCTGCAGCGCCGAGAGGATGCGATACTCGCGGGCGACGTCGTGCGCGGACGCCAGCAGGTGCCCGAGCGGGGGCCTGCGCAGCACCCAACTCGAGCCGCCCGAGTCGGTCACCCGGTAGGTGAGGTTGGACTGCCCGTTGCCGATCCGGGTGAACGTCAGCGGCGCCAGCGCGCCGACCCCGAGATCCGCGATCCAGGCGGAGACCGCCCGCTCGTCCAAGCCAACGACGTCGCCCATCGACCGCTCCCCTCACTGATCGCCCGCCCGCCCCGGTCGGGGCGGATCGACGGGTGCTGCCCATCCGACACGATGCTAGTGCCGTCGCGCCGTTCGGGAGCGACCTCGGCAACGACGCCCCGGTTCGCCGAAGTGGAACCGGCACATCACGAAACGGCAGCAGACAGTGCCGCCCGGATGCGGGAGAATGGCGGCGGCACAGTCCACCCTCGGGGGATGGAAGCGAGAGCATCCCGATGACCACCACCCTTCCGCACCCGCCGCGACGGCTGCCGCTGCTCGGCGACATGCTGACGGCCGACCCGCACCGCCCCGTCCAGCACATGACCGAGCAGGCCGCGACGCTGGGGCCGATCTTCGACGTCCAGGTGTTCCGCGAGCATCTCACCGTGGTGTCCGGTCCCGACCTGTACGCGGACCTGTGCGACGACGCGCGGTTCGGCAAGCGGATCGCGTTCAGCACCGCCTTCGCCCGCGAGATCACCGGCGACGCCCTGTTCTCCGCGTACACCACCGAGCCGAACTGGTCGCGCGCGCACAACATCCTGCAGCCCGCGTTCTCGCTGTCTGCGATGAAGAACTACCACGACACCATGGTCGAGACCAGCCGCGGCCTGATCACCCACTGGGACAGGGCGTCCCGGTCCGGGCCGGTGGACGTGCACACCGACACCAGCAAGCTGACGCTGCAGACGATCGGTCGGATCGGGTTCGGTCGCGACTTCCACTGCTTCGACTCCGCCGAGCCGGACCCGTACGCCGCCGCGACGCTGCGGGTGTTCGCCTACATGGGGCGGGCCGGGTACCGGATCCCGGTGCGCTGGCTCGACCAGCTCGTCCACCACCGCGCGATCGCGCGGGTCGATGCCGATGTGGCGTACACCCAGGAGGTCGTCGACGACGTCATCCGGGACCGGCGGGCGCACCCGGACGCCGCACCCGACGACGACCTGCTGGCCCTGATGCTGACCACCGCCGACCCGGAGACCGGCGAGTACCTCGACGACGAGAACATTCGCAACCAGGTCTTCACGTTCCTCGCCGCCGGGCACGAAACCACCTCCGGCACGATGTCGTTCGCGCTGCACCTGCTGGCCACCCACCCCGACCTCGCCGACCGGGCCCGCACCGAGATCGAGGCGCTGTGGCCCGCGGGCACCGACCCGGACCCGGCCTTCGCCGACGTCCACAAGCTCCGGTACCTGCGCCGCGTCGTCGACGAGACGCTGCGGCTGTGGCCGATCGGGCCGGGGTTCCTGCGCGAACCGCTGCACGACACCCTGCTCGGCGGCCGCTATCTGGTCCGGGCCGGGCAGCCGATGGTCGCCCTGACCCTTGCGGTGCACCGCGACCCGCTGTGGGGCGGCGACCCCCTCGCGTTCGACCCGGACCGCTTCCTCCCCGAGCGGGCCCGCACCCGCCCGCCCGGCGTCTACAAGCCGTTCGGGACCGGCCTGCGGCAGTGCATCGGACGGCAGCTGGCGCTGCACGAGACGGTGCTCACGCTGGCGATGATCCTGCACCGCTTCGACCTCGAACCCGACCCCGGATACCGGCTCCAGGTCGCCGAGGAGTTCACCCTCAAGCCCGCGAACCTGCGCCTCGGGCTGCGCCCCCGCTGACCTGGTTGCGTCCGGCGGGCAAAGGGGGATGCTGGGAGGTGAGGGCTCAGCGCGCCGGACGTGGTCTCACGAGGACCTCTTCGGCGCTGGCACGAGGAGGTCCCGGTGACCGACAGGGATTACCCGGTCCAGCTCGTCCAACCGGACGGCAGGCGGGTGCACGGCGCCCGGTACGCGGAGGTCGTCGCCGACGTCGACGCGCAACGGCTGCGCGCACTGTACGAGGACATGGTGGTGGTGCGGCGCGTCGACACCGAGGCCACCGCGCTGCAGCGTCAGGGGCAGCTGGGGATCTGGGCGCCGTGCCTCGGACAGGAGGCCGCGCAGGTCGGGTCCGCGCACGCGCTCGCCGCCGACGACTACGTGTTCACCAGCTACCGCGAGCACGGGGTGGCCTACTGCCGCGGCGTCGACCCGGCGCAGTGGCCGCGGCTGTGGCGCGGGGTCGCGCTGTCCTGTTGGGATCCGAACGAGTTGGCGCTGACGAACCCGGCGATCGTCGTCGGCGCGCAGGGGCTGCACGCCACCGGCTACGCGATCGGGGCGCACCTCGACGGCGCCGAGATCGCGACCGTCGCCTACTTCGGGGACGGCGCCACCAGCCAGGGCGACCTGGCGGAGGCGCTCGGGTTTGCGTCGTCCTACCACGCCGGGGTGGTGTTCTTCTGCCAGAACAACCAGTGGGCGATCAGCGAACCGGTGACCCTGCAGAGCCCGGTCCCGCTGGCGCAGCGGGCAACCGGGTACGGCATTCCGTCGGCCCGGGTGGACGGCAACGACGTGCTCGCGGTGCTGGCCGTCACCCGAACCGCCGCGGCACGGGCCAGGGAGGGCAGCGGCCCGAGCTTCGTCGAGGCGTTGACGTGCCGGCTCGGCCCGCACACCACCTCCGACGACCCGACCCGCTACCGCGGCGCGGCCGACCTCGCCCCCTGGCAGGCCCGCGACCCGATCGACCGCGTCCGCCGACTCCTCGACCGCGAGGACGCCTGGGACGACACGCTCGACACCCGGGTCCGGGCGAAGGCGGACGAGGTGGCCGCGGCCTTCCGGGCCGGTGCACTCGCGCTGGCCGACCCCGACCCGATGACCCTGTTCGACCACGTCTACACCGGCCCCCATCCCCTGCTCGAGGAGGAACGCGGCCGGTACGCCGACTACCTGCGGACGCTGGAGGAGGTGCCGTCATGACCGCCACGATGACCCTGGCAGGCGCGATCAACGCCGGTCTGCGGCGGGCCCTCGAACACGACCCGAAGGTGGTGCTGCTCGGCGAGGACATCGGCGCGCTCGGCGGCGTCTTCCGCGTCACCGACACCCTGCAGAAGGACTTCGGTGACACCCGCGTCATCGACACCCCGCTCGCCGAGTCCGGCATCATCGGCACCGCATTCGGTCTCGCCCTGCGCGGCTACCGGCCGGTGTGCGAGATCCAGTTCGACGGGTTCGTGTACCCCGCCTTCGACCAGATCGTCTCGCAGGTCGCGAAGATCCACTACCGCACCGAGGGCCTGGTCCGGGCACCGCTCACGATCCGGATCCCGTTCGGCGGCGGTATCGGTGCGGTGGAACATCATTCGGAGTCACCGGAGGTGTACTTCGCACACACCGCGGGCCTGCGCGTCGTCAGCCCCGCCACCCCGGCCGATGCGTACACGATGATCCAGCAGGCCGTCGCCGACGACGACCCGGTGGTGTTCTTCGAACCGAAACGCCGGTACTGGGATCGCGGCGAGGTGGACCCCGACGCGGCGGCGGCCACCGACCTGTATCGGGCGCGGGTCGCCCGATCGGGCACCGACGCCACCCTCGTCGCGTACGGGCCGATGGTCGCGACCGCCATCGCCGCCGCGGATGTGGCCGAGCGGGAAGGGAATTCGCTGGAGGTGGTCGACCTGCGCTCGCTGTCGCCGATCGACTTCGACACCGTCGAGGCGTCGGTCCGGCGCACCGGGCGACTGGTGGTCGTGCACGAGGCCCCGGTGTTCGCCGGTCTCGGCGCCGAGATCGCCGCGCGGATCAGCGAACGCTGCTTCCACCGGCTGGAGTCGCCGGTCCTGCGGGTCGGCGGGTTCGCGACGCCGTACCCGCCCGCGCGCCTGGAGACGCATTTCCTGCCCGACCCCGACCGCATTCTCGACGCCGTCGACCGCGTCCTCGCCGCGTGAGGTGCCGCCGTGACCGAGAACGAGTTCCGACTGCCCGACCTCGGGGAGGGCCTGACCGAGGCGGACCTGCTGTCCTGGTCGGTGTCCGTCGGGGACACCGTTGCACTGAATCAGGTGCTCGCCGAGGTGGAGACCTCGAAGGCGGCCGTCGAGCTGCCCTCCCCGTTTGCGGGCACCGTCCGCGCGCTGCTCGCGGCGCCAGGGGACACCGTTCCGGTGGGGGCCCCGCTGATCCGGATCGAGACGATCGGCCACGACCCGGCGACCACCACCGATGCCGCCGCGGCCCAGCGTGATTCGGTCCTCGTCGGGTACGGCCCCAGCGCGCCCGCGCCGAGCAGGCGGCGGGCCCGCCGCGCGCCCACCCCGAGGTTCCCTAATGTCACATCGGCTCACGTCACGACCCCCGATGTGACATTAGGGAACCAGGCACCGGGGACGCAGACGCGGGTGCCGATCCGCGGCATCCGGAAGCGGACCGCCGCCGCGATGGTGCGCAGCGCGTTCACCGCGCCGCACGTGACGGTGTTCGCGACGTGCGACGTGACCGCGACGGTGCAGCTGCTGGATCGGCTCCGTGTGCTGCCGCAGTTCGCCGGCCTCACCCCGACCCCGCTCCCGCTGGTGGCGAGGGCGATGCTGGTGTCGCTGCGCACCCACCCGGACCTGAACTCGAGTTGGGACGAGGAGCGGCAGGAGATCGTCGTCGACAGCCGGGTGCACCTCGGGATCGCGACGGACACCGAGCGAGGTCTGCTGGTTCCGACGGTCCGCGATGCGCAGGCGATGAGTCTGGTCGAGTTGACCCGCGCGATCGACGACCGGGTTGCCGTCGCCCGCGCGGGCACCGCGACACCCGCCGACCTGACCGGCGGCACGATCACGATCACCAACGTCGGCGTGTTCGGCGTCGACGCGGGCACCCCGATCCTGACGCCCGGAGAGGCGGCGAACCTGTGCCTCGGCGCGATCGCACGCAGGCCGTGGGTGGTCGACGACGAGGTGGTCCCCCGGTGGGTGACGACGCTCGGGTTGTCGATCGACCACCGCGTCGTCGACGGGGCGCAGGGGTCCCGGTTCCTCGCCGACGTGGCCGCCCTCCTCACCGATCCCCTGACCCTCCTCGCCCGCGCCTAGGGCGTGTCTCCTAATCCCTCTCGGATGCACCTGGCCGGACAATCGTCGTCCGGGTAGGCGGAGGAGAAGCCGATACCGCTGTTGTATCGGCGCCGACGACAACGCCGCCGGGCGGCGATTGGACGCCAGGGGCGCCGAAATGGGGATTGGGAGACATGCCCTAGCCCGATCATCGGGACATCTCCTTGGGTGCGGACGCCCGGGCGCGCGGGACGTGGGCGGGGGTGCGCGCGCCGCGGGTACGCACCGCGAAGAGGGCGCAGGCGATGACGGCGAGGCCGCCGAGGAGGGTGCCCCCGGTGACCTGCTCGCCGAGCAGGAGCCCCGCCCAGCAGATGCTCATCACCGGCTGGGCCAGCTGCACCTGGCTGACCTGGGCCATCGGCCCGATCGCGAGCCCTCGATACCAGGCGAAGAAGCCGAGAAGCGCGCTGACGACCGCGAGGTAGGCGAACGCCGCCCACTCGATCGGGGTGCCAGCCTGCGGCTGCTCGGCGACGGCGACACCCGCGAGGACGACCATCAGCGGCGAGGCGAGCACCAGCGCCCAGGAGATCGTCTGCCACGCGCCGAGGGTCCGGGCCAGCACGCCGCCCTCCGCGTAGCCGATCGCACAGACGATCACCGCGGCGAACAGCAGCAGGTCCGGACAGCGGAGTCCGGTGCGGCCGCCGCCCTGCGCCGCGGCGAAGCCGACGGCCGCGACCGCGCCGACCGCGGCGGCGAGCCAGAAGCCGCGGCCGGGCCGTTCACGGGTCCGCACCACGGCAACCACCGCCGTCGCCGCGGGCAGCAGCGCGATCACGACCGCGCCGTGGCTGGCCGGTACCTCGGTGAGCGCATAGGAGGTCAGCAGCGGAAACCCGACGACCGTGCCGCCCGCCACGACACCCACCTGCAGCCACTGCCTCCCGCTGGGCCACCGCTGCCGCGTGAACCACAGCGCCAGGGCCGCCAGCGTCGCGGCGATCACCGCGCGGCCCGCGCCAACGAACATCGGCGACAGGTGACCGCTGTCGACTGCGACCCGGGTCAGCGGCACCGTGAAGGAGAACGCCGTCACCCCGAGCAGGCCCCAACCAAGCCCGGAACCACTCGATACCAGTGCTCGCGCCCTATCGATAGCGCTACTCAGGTCAGTCATGTTTGACGATAGCACCGCGGTTGCCTGCTGGCGCCGCCCCCGTGTCCGGTCAGCGCAGCTGGGTCCCCACCGCGCGCCCGATGATCCGGGCGGCGTCCGGGAACCGCGACGGATCCGGACCGGCGAAGTTCAGCCGGACGAACGGACCCGACGGATCCGCGGGGAACCACTCGGCGCCCGCCGCGATGAGCACGCCGTCCTGCTCGCAGTCCCGCACCAGGCGCTCCGCGTCGACCTCGTCGGGCAGCCGCACCCACAGGTTCAGCCCGCCGCGCGGCAGGCGGTCCAGGGTCGCCTGCGGCAGGTGCTCGGCCACGCACCGGGCAAGAAGGTCGCGCCGCTCGCGCAGCTGCCCACGCAGGCTCCGCAGGTGCGTTCGCCAGGCGGGCGCCAGCACGACCTCCAGCGCCGCGGACTGCAGGACACCGCTGACGTACATCGACTCGGCGCCCCGGTCCGCCACCATCCGCTCCCGGACCGGCCCGCGCGCGATCACCGCGCCGACCCGCACCGCCGGGGAGACGCTCTTGGTCAGGGACCGGATGTAGACGATGTGGCCGGTGTCGTCGTAGGCGGCCATCGGCACGGCCTCCCCGTCGATCGCGAAGTCACACGCCCAGTCGTCCTCGACCAGGAACGCGCCGTGCTCGCGCACCACCGCCAGCACCCGTTCGCGTCTGGTCGACGACCACCGCGCGCCCGTCGGATTGGCGAAGGTCGGCTGCGCGTAGAACAGCCGAGCGCCGGTCTCGGCGAACGCGCGGGCGACGTCGTCGGGGTCCGGACCGTCGGCATCGCCAGCGACCGGGACGATCTGGACCCCGGCCTGCGCCGCGGCGAGGATCGCCCCCCAGTAGGTCGGGGACTCCATCAGCACCGGCAGTCCGGGCCCGGCGACCGACCGGAACACCGAGATCAGCCCGCTCTGGGTGCCGGGAACCACGAGCACGTCGCGGGGCGCAACCGCCGTCACCCCGGCCGGGGTCCGGGACGCCAGCTCGCTGGCGAACCAGGCCTGCAGTTCGGGCAGGCCCTGCGCGGGCGACCGCGTCACCGCCGTCTCCCCCCGGGACGCGCGCGCGAGCGCCGATCGGACGATCCGCTCTGGAAGGAGCTCGCGAGCCGGATAGCCCGAATGCAGCTCGATCGCGTCGATCGCCGGCTCGCGCAGCGGCGCGGCGAGGCTGGGCACGCTCGCCGCGGCCGAACGCAGGGCGCTGGTCTGCCAGCCGAAATCCAGGGCCCGCGGCGTGCGGTGCCCCAGGACGAAGCTGCCCGCCCCGGGGCGGCTCTCGACCAGCCCCAGCCCGATCAGGGCCCGCATCGCCTTCTGCACCGTCACCGGGCTGGCGCCGTACCGGCTGGCCAGCTCCCTACTGGACGGCAGCTGCGCGCCGGGCGCGGCGGACGCGATCCAGGCACGGAGATCCGTCACGATCCGATCAGCGCTACTCACAAACGCGACTCTACGTCGATAGCGGTAGGGGGCAGGCAGCAACGCGCAGCTGCGGGTCGACCCGGTCGGGACCGGGACGGCACCGACGCGTGAGCACCGTTCTCCGATCCGGTGATCGCCGCGGCCCGCCACAATGGGTGCCGATGACCCTCGCGACGCTCGACCCCGCCCGGCTCCGTTCCGCCCGCGCCGCCGTGTTCGGCGTGTTCGCCGTCAACGGCTTCCTGCTCGCCGCCTGGGTCGTGCACATCCCGCCGATCTCCGACCGCACCGGCGTCAGCCACGCGACGCTGGGCTGGCTGCTGCTGGTGCTGGCCGGGGGCGCGCTGGTCGGCATGCAGATCGCGGGACCGCTCGCCGACCGGTGGGGCAGCCGCCGGATGATCGGCGCGGCCGGGCTGCTGCTGTCCGTCGGGGCGATCGGGCCGGGACTGGCGTCGGACGCGACGGGCCTTGCGGTGGCGTTGGCCGTGTTCGGGCTCGGGAACGGCGCGCTGGACGTGTCGATGAACTCGCAGGCCGTGCACGTCGAACGGGCCTACGGCAGGCCGATCATGTCGGCGTTCCACGCGCTGTTCTCGCTCGGCGGGGTGGTCGGGTCGGTGCTGGGCGCCGCGACCCTTGCCGCGGGCCTGGCCCCGCCGACCGCGCTGGCCGGTGCCGGGGCGCTCGGCGCCGCGACGATCCTCGGCTGCCTGCCCGCGCTGCTCCCCCACCAAGCGCACCCGCCCGAAGCTCCGGAGACCGGCACCCGGCGGCGGCCGCCGACCCGGGCCGCGACCCGGCGCGTCCTCGCCCTCGGCACCATCGCCTTCGCGCTGTTCCTCGCCGAGGGTGCGGCCAACGACTGGAGCACCCTGCAGGTGAAGGAGCATCTCGGCACCTCGGACGCGACCGCGGCGCTCGCGTTCGGCGCGTTCGCGGTGATGATGACCGTCGGCAGGCTCACCGCGGACCGGGTCGCGGCCGTCCTCGGCCCGGTCGCCGTGGTCCGGTACGGCACCCTGATCGCGGCGGTCGGGCTGACGGCGGTGATCGGGTCGGGCTGGGTGTGGCTGACGCTGGCCGGCTGGGCGGTGTTCGGCCTCGGCCTGTCGGGGTGCATTCCGCAGATCTTCACCGCGGCGGGCAATCTGCACGCGGGGGCGCCGGGGGTGAACATGTCGCGGGTCGTCGGCATGGGCTACCTGGGCCTGCTGGCCGGTCCGGCACTGCTCGGCTGGCTCACCGAGGTGATCCCGCTGACGTTGACCCTCACCGTCCCCCTGGTGTTCGTCCTGGTCGCGTGCCGGTTCGCGGACCAGGTCCGACCCGACAACGAAACGAACATCACCTAGGACCGGACTGCTGCTTCGCCTAGCGTAGGAGTTGTCCCCGAGCCGGGGACGGGCGCCGACGGCGCCCGCACACGACCAAGGAGCACCCATGGGAAGCCTCGAGTACATCGGCCTCGAAGACCTGATCGGCCTGATCATCGACAACAAGCCGATCATCGTTCCGTTCTGACGGAACGCTGCCCAGGCACGACGGCGCCCCTCCCGATCGGATCGGGAGGGGCGCCGTTGTCGGTGGTCCCAGAGTTACAGGGCCTTGAGCTCCTCGGTGACCTCGCCGACCATCTTCTTCGCGTCGCCGAACAGCATCGAGGTCTGGTCGGCCGTGAACAGCGGGTTGTCGATGCCGGCGTAGCCGGACGACATGGACCGCTTGAGCACGATGACGGACTTCGACTGGTCGACGTTGAGGATCGGCATCCCGTAGATCGGGGACGACGAGTCCTGACGCGCGGCCGGGTTGGTGACGTCGTTGGCGCCGATGACGATGGTGACGTCGGTGCGCGAGAACTCACCGTTGATGTCGTCCATCTCCTTCATCGCGTCGTACGCGACGTCGGCCTCGGCGAGCAGCACGTTCATGTGACCGGGCATGCGGCCTGCGACCGGGTGGATCGCGTACTTGACCTCGACGCCCTTCTCCTCGAGCAGCGCCGCCATCTCCTTGACCGCGTGCTGGGCCTGCGCGACGGCGAGACCGTAGCCGGGGACGACGATGACCTGGTTGGCGTACGCCATCTGGATCGCCGCATCGGAGGCGGAGGTCGCCTTGACGGTGCCGCCAGCGCCGCCGCCGCCCGCCGCGCCGCCGTCGTCGCCACCGAACGAGCCGAACACGATCGCCGGGATGGACCGGTTCATCGCCTTCGCCATCAGGTTGGTCAGGATGGTGCCGGACGCGCCGACGATCATGCCGGCGACGATCATCGCCTGGTTGTTCAGCGCGAGGCCGGCGGCCGCGGCGGACAGGCCGGTGAGGGCGTTGAGCAGCGAGATGACGACGGGCATGTCGGCGCCGCCGATCGGCAGCACCACGAACAGGCCCATCACGCCTGCCGCAACGAGCAGGCCGACGATCAGCCACGACGACTGCGGGTCGCCGTCGGCGCCGAGGCCGATGTAGATCGCGAGGCCGATCGAGACCAACGCGAGGATCATGTTCGCGACCTGGAACAGCTTCGCCGCGGCGACGACCTTCTTCTCGAGGTTCTTGTTCAGCAGTTCCTGCAGCTTGGCGAACGCGACGAGCGAACCCCAGAACGAGACTGAACCGATGATCGCCGCGAACAGCGACCCGATGATGAACGGCGCCGACGGCACCGACTCGACGGCGGTGAAGCCGTCCGAGTTGAGGAACTCCGCCCACGCGATCAGCGCGACCGTGCCGCCACCGACACCGTTGAACAGCGCGACCAGCTGCGGCATCGCGGTCATCTTGGTGCGCAGTGCCGGCGGAACGCCGAGGACGATGCCGACGACGAGGCCGCCGACGATCAGGGCCCAGTTGTCGGTCTCACGGATGTCGATCAGCACCGCGATCACGGCGACGAGCATGCCGACCGCGGCGATGTAGTTGCCGCGCACCGCGGTCTTCGGGCCGGTCAGACCCGAGAGACCGTAGATGAACATCGAGAACGCGACGATGTACAGGATTGTCACGAGGTAGCCCATCAGGCGTCAGCCCCCTTCTTCACGGCAGGCGCGTCCTTCTTCGGCTTGAACATCGCCAGCATGCGGTCGGTGACCACGAAACCGCCGACGACGTTCAGCGTGCCGAACACCAGCGCGACGAACAGGATGATCTTGATCGACCACGGCGCGTCACCGGGCAGGTGACCGAGGACGACCAGGGCGCCGAGCACGACGATGCCGTGGATGGCGTTGGTGCCCGACATCAGCGGCGTGTGCAGCGTGTTCGGGACCTTGGAGATGACCGCGAAACCGACGAACCCGGCAAGGACCAGGATCGCGATGTTCGCCAACAGCTCGGTGTACATCAGGCGTTCGCCCCCTCACGGGTGACGCAGGCGGCGGCGAGGATCTCGTCGTCGAAGTCCGGTGCCAGCGCACCGTTCTCGTCGAGCATCAGCTCGATCACGGCCTGCAGGTTCTTCGAGTACAGCTCCGAGGCGTGCTCGGGCATCGTCGCGGGCAGGTTCAGCGGCGAGCAGATCGTCACGCCGTGCTTGACGGCGACCTGGCCGGGCTCGGTCAGCTCGCAGTTGCCGCCGGTCTCGCCCGCGAGGTCGACGATCACCGAGCCGGGCTTCATGCCCTGCACCGCGGCGGCGGTGACCAGGCGCGGCGCGGGACGACCCGGCACCAGCGCGGTGGTGATCACCACGTCGAAGCCCTTGATCGCGTCCTCGAGCGCCTGCTGCTGCTGCGCCTGCTCGGCCTCGGTGAGCTGGCGGGCGTAGCCGCCCTCACCGGCGGCGTCGATGCCGAGGTCGAGCCACTGCGCACCGACGGAGCGCACCTGGTCGGCGACCTCCGGGCGCACGTCGTAGCCGGTGGTGCGGCCGCCGAGGCGCTTCGCGGTCGCGAGGGCCTGCAGGCCGGCGACACCGACACCGAGGACCAGCACGGTCGCGGGCTTCACGGTGCCTGCGGCGGTGGTCAGCATCGGGAAGTACCGGGTGGACTCCGACGCCGCGACCACGACCGCCTTGTAGCCGGCCACGTTCGCCTGCGAGGACAGCGCGTCCATCACCTGGGCGCGGGAGATGCGCGGGATCGACTCGACCGCGAACGCCTGCACACCCGCGGCCTTGAGCGCGGCGATGCCGTCCGGGTTGGTCCGCGGCGCCAGGAAGCCGATCAGCACCGAACCGGCCTTCAGCTTCGCCGTCTCGGCGTCCGTCGGGGGCGCGACCTTGACCACCACATCCGCCGACCAGGGGTCGCCGATGGTGGCACCGGCCTCCTTGTACAGCTCGTCCGGGATCAGCGCGCCCAGTCCGGCACCGGTCTCGACGACCACGTCGAGGCCCTTGCCGATCAGGGTCGTCACGACCTTGGGGACAAGCGCCACCCGCCGTTCACCGTCGTTCGTCTCCCGAACGACGCCGACCGTCGGGCGCGCCTGCGGCGTGCTCTTCGATGTGTCCAATGTGACTACTTCCTGCGATTGATGGTTATCGGGCCGGGACCGACGGTGGCCCTCACGCGACGAGCGGCCCGTGGGTGAGGCGGCACGAATTTGCCAATGCTAGCCAGGCAAAGGGTCACGGATACATCTCGAAATCGGAAAAACGGTCACTGAATCGAATCCGATCAAGGGCAAGAGGCGTAAATTGCGAGGTAATTGTGCCTTCTGTCACACCGCCGCCGGGCGATTCGAGCGGCCAAACCTAGACTGGAACGCGCACAACCGCGGAGGTGACCATGACCAGTCGGACGACACCGAGCATCACGGTCGAGCGGGTCTACGACCATCCCGAGCCGGAACCCGGCGCGGTCCGCGTCTTCGTCGACCGGCTGTGGCCGCGCGGGGTGCGCAAGGACGACTTCCACTACGACGACTGGGCCAAGGACCTCGCCCCGTCCGCCGAACTGCGCCGCTGGTACAGCCACGACGCCGCGCACTTCCGGGAGTTCCGCGCCCGCTACCGCGCCGAACTCGAATCCGACGAGGGCCGCGAGGCCGTCTCCCGGGTGCTGACCCTGACGGCGGGCAGGCCGCTGGTGCTGCTCACCGCAACCCGCGACCTCGAGCACAGTCACGCCGACGTGCTCGCCGAGGTCCTCGGCGGCGAGCACTGAGCGCGCCGTGATCGACGACGACCTCGGCGGCGACCCGGTGTGCTGGCTGGACCGGGTGTGCCCGGACTGCGGGGCGTTCCTGCCGGACGGACCCGACCACGGCTGCCCGCGGTGCGGCGCAGGCGCCGCGACACCCGGCCGCGACGAGATCGCGACGTGACCGCGGTACACCCGCCTACAGTGACCGGATGAGCCAGGCACGGACCCCGACGCTGCTCGAGCGGGAACCGCTGACCGCGGCCCTGCTCGCGCAGTGGCACGCCATCGATTCCCTGCTCGACGACCTCCCGCCCGACCGCTGGGAGGCGCCGACCCCGCTACCCGGCTGGGCGGTGCAGGACGTCGTCGCGCACCTCGTCGGCACCGAGTCGATGCTTGAGGGCATCGACCCGCCGGTCGACGCGGACGCCGTCCCGGACTCCCCGCACGTGCACAATCCAATCGGCGCGTTCAACGAGCGGTGGATCCTCGGGCTGCGGGACCGGACCGCCGCCGAGCTGCTCGCCGCGTACCGCGACATCACCGCCCGCCGCGCCGGCGCGCTCGCCGCGATGACCCAGGACGACTTCGACGCCCCCGCGATGACGCCGGTCGGCCCGGACAGCTACGGACGGTTCATGCGCACCCGCCTGTTCGACTGCTGGTTCCACGAACACGACCTCCGCGACGCGCTGGCCCTGCCCGGCGACGAGGGCGGCGCCCGCGCCGAGTACGCGCTCGCCGAACTGCTGACCGGTCTCGGGTATGCGGTCGGCAAGAAGGGGGGCGCGCCGCACGGGTCGTCGGTGACGTTCGCGCTGACCGGTCCGATGGCGCGCACCGACGATCGGCCGCGGGAGATTCACGTCGCGGTCGACGGGCGCGCCGCGGTCGTTGCCGCCCTGCCCGCGCCGGCCACCGTCACCCTGACCCTGGATTCCCGGCTGTTCACCCGGCTGTGCGGCGGGCGGCTCCGCCCCGCCGACCGGATCGACGAGATTGCGATCTCCGGCGACCGGGACCTCGGCAGGCGGATCGCGGCGAACCTCGCGTTCACAATCTGATGCGACTGTTTCTCGCCTCCTACCGGTTCGGCGCGGACCCCGACCGGCTGCTCCGGCTGACCGGCGGGCCGGGCCGCGTCGCGGTGATCGCCAACGCCGCCGACGCGTGGGGCTCGGCACGGGACTCGGCGGTGGTCTCGGACCTGGTGCCGCTGCGCGGGCTGGGCTTCGAGCCGCAGGAGCTGGACCTGCGGCGGTTCGTCGACGCGCCGGATCGGCTGCGCGACGAGTTGTCCGGGTATCGGGCGGTGTGGGTGCGGGGCGGGAACACCTTCGTGCTGCGGGCGCAACTCGCGCGCAGCGGCGCCGACACCGTGCTGACCGACCTGCTCCGGGCGGACGCGCTGGTGTACGCCGGGTACAGCGCGGGCGCCTGCGTGCTGGCCCCGAGCCTGCGCGGCCTCGACCTCGTCGACGACCCAGCCGAGGTCGCCGCCGCGTGCGGGGTGCCGGTCGTCTGGGAGGGGCTCGGGCTGGTCGACCACGCGATCGTCCCGCACTACCGCTCGCCCGGATACCCGGCGGAGGAGTCCGCGCGGATCGAGCGGATCGCCGACGGCTACCGCCGCGACGGCGTGAAACACCGAACCCTCACCGATGACCAGGTGATCGTCGTCGGTGAGGGTTCGTGACCCGAACTAGTCGGTGCTGGCGGCGGGCGGATGCATCCGCCAGCCCGCCTCGACCGAACGTTCGCACCGCCCCGGCTCGTCGCCGGCACTGATCAGCAGTGCGGTCAGCATGGCCGCACCGTGGTCGAGTGCCCGCCTGTCCAGCGGTCCGGTGGCAACGAGCGAGACCAGCCCATGGCCGATGACCCAACACCGCGTTGCGAGGTCGGCGGCGACGACGGTGTCGGCGAAGCGTCCGGCGCGTTGTGCTCGCTGCACGGCGCGAACGAGGTAGTTCAGGGTGTCGTCCGCGGCCCGCGGATCGTCGAGTTCGATGGTGTCGTCGAACATCACCCGGTACAGGTCGGGGTTGGCCAAGGCGTTTGATACGTAGGCCGACCCGAGGGCGACGAAGTCCCGCACCGGATCCTCGGACACCGCGACCTCCCGCAGCGTGGCCGCAAGCCGCGTGAAGCCTTCCTGCCGCACCGCCCGCCACAGTCCGTCCACGCCACCGAAGTAGGTGTAGACCGCCATCGTCGAGACGCCGGTCCCGGCGACGAGCGACCGGAGGGTGATCGGCTCCCTGGCGCGGAGCATCCGCGCCGCCCGTTCGACCAGCAGCCCACGGACCGCCGGGTCCTTCGTTCGCACCACCACCCGACAATACATAACAGCTGCTACATTTTGCCGTGACCGCTCGCCACCCAACCGAGACGAGACCGCCATGCCCGTGACACTGCTCAACCCCGAAGGCCTACCGAAACCCGACGTCTACCGACAACTCTCCGTCGCAACGGGATCGAGGCTGGTGTTTCTTGCCGGTCAGGTGGCCCGCGATGCCGACGGCAACCGGGTCGGCGAGGGCGACCTCGCCGCGCAGGTCGAGCAGGCCTACCTCAATGTCGGAACGGCGCTCGCCGCGATCGGCGGATCCTTCGACGACGTGGCGAAGCTGACCATCTACATCGTGGACTGGACCCCGGACAAGATGCCCCTCCTCGGGGAGGGCGTCAGCCGGGCGGCCGAGAAACTGGGTGTCGATCCGGTCAAGCCGATCACGCTGCTCGGGGTCGCGGCCCTGGGTGAGCCGGACCTGATGGTCGAGGTCGAGGCGACCGCCGTTCTCCCCTGACGGCAACCGGGCGGCCGACCGGGTCAGCCGAAAACGGCAACCCGGTCGGGCACCGCGGGCAGCAGCGAGAGCCTGCGCGGCACCTTGAGCCTGCGCCGGGACACCTCGTCCGCCCCGGCGAGCAGGGCGTCGACGAGCAGTTCGGGGTCGCGGCGCCAGGCCGCGACGATCTCAACGAGCGCCTCGTCGGTGAACAGGCCGCTGTCCGAGAGCGCCTCCCGCCACTCCGACATCTCGCCGTCCCGCACCAGGTCGATGGCATGGACGTCGATCTCGCCGCCGTCCCATTCACTGAACAGAACGGCCGTGACCAGGTCTTTCGTCGGGGATGCCAGAGGGTTCATGGGTGCGGTCCCTTCGTCGGCTGCGATGTCCGTCCGTATGGGCGTAACACTTCGGTGCGCTCGAGCGATTGGTGCAAACCTAGCCGGTCTCGCGGGCCCTGGCGAGAACCAATCACCACAATCCGGTAACAGAGTGACAATTGTGATTCTTGGGGCAAACGAGGCGGCGGGTGCGGCGGTCAGCCCGCGGTGACCCGCTCCGCGGCAACCGGCAGCACCGCAACGCGGGACCCGGTCAGCCGTCGGCGGGTGATCTCATCCACGCCGTCGAGGAGCGCATCCACCAGCAGCTCCGGGTCGGCCCGCCACTGCGCCTCCAGGTCCCGCACCGCGCCGACGGACATCATCCCGGAGTCGGCGACGGCCCGAACCCAGTCGCCGAGCAGGCCCGCGCGGACCGCGGTGACGGCGGCGGCGCCGTCGGTGTCGAGTTCCTCGAACTCGTACGCGAGAATCGCGCGGACCATGCCGTCCGTGACCGTCCGATCGCCCATCTCGTCACTCCCATCACGCCTGCCACGCGCGCACGCGCGGCGGTAGAACCGTGTCCCTCACTCGAAGGACATGCACACCCGACCTGTAACACCGAAGTGACGTCGAGCGATGGACGCGAATCTAGCCCCTTACCGGGCAGTTGTGTATAGCCAGCTCGGAAATTTCAGGTAACACGGCATGTGGGGTGCCCCACAGTGACCTGCCGAGAAATGTAATCTGCGTCACTACCAGCGCCTGCGCCGGGTACCCGCAGCGGCCGGGCGTGTCGCGCACCGGGCGACGCCCGGTCCCGGTGAGCGGGACGCGGCGGTCCCGGACCGCACCGTCCCCCGGATAACGCGCGCGGGCCGGGACTCGGGTACAGACTGGAGGCGGCGCCGCGTTGCGGCACCGGCACCGCGCGGGCAGTGGACAACCGTAGGAGTGCGAGATGGGAACAGTCGGCGACGCCAGCGGCCCGCCCCTCGTCCCGCCGAGCGCCGTCGACGTCGACCTGTCCGGACTCGCTCGGGGCTGGGACCGGACGATGTCCGACCTCGAGGCGGGCATGTGGCGGATGGAGGAGGCCCAGCCGAAGCTCCGCTCCCCGATCGTCGCGGTCGATGTCCTCGACGGCCCGCCGGACTGGGATCGGCTGGTCCGGGCGCACGAGTGGGCCTCGCACATCGTCCCCCGGATCCGGATGCGGGCGGTGGAACCGGTGTTCGGCCTTGGCAATCCGGTGTGGTCGGTCGACCCCGAGTTCGACCTCGACTACCACCTGCGGCGGGTCCGGATGCCCGACCCGGCGACCTTCGACCACGCCCTCCGGATCTGCAGGCACCTGGCGACGGAACCGTTCGACAAGGCCCGCCCGCCGTGGACGGCGATGCTGATCGAGGGCCTCGACGACGGCCGCGCCGTGTACGTGGTGAAGACGCACCACAGCATGACCGACGGGATGGGCGGGATCGGGCTGATGACCCTGCTGCACAGCCGCCGCCGGGAACCGACCCCCGACAAGCCCGACCGGCTGCCCGCCCCGCCGGAGAACCTGAACACGGTCACCGCGCTCGGCGAGGAGGTGGTGACCCTGGCGCGGCGGGCCCCCGGCCGGATCGCCGGACTGGTCGGCGGGGCGGTGCGCACGGCAACGGCCGCCGTCGCGGACCCGATCGGGGCGGTCACCGAGGCGTTCGAGTACGCCAATTCGCTGCGCCGGGTGGTCACTCCCCCACCGGCGACCGGGTCGGCACTGCTCCGCGACCGGGGTCTTGGGCGCTGGTTCGGTGCCCTCGAGGTGGGCCTGCCCGAACTGAAGGCGGGCGCGAAGGCGGCGGGCGGGTCCGTCAACGACGCCTACGTCGCTGCGCTGCTCGGCGGCGTCGCGCGCTACCACGACCGGCACGGTCGACGGGTCGGGGCGGTCCCGATGGGCATGCCGGTAAACCTGCGCACCGCGTCGGATCCATCCGGCGGCAACCGCTTCACCGCGGTGCGGTTCGCAGGCCCGGCCGCCGAACGCGACCCCGCGGCCCGGATCGCGGCGGTCCGCGCGATCGTGCTCGGCCTGCGCGAGGAACCGGCACTGGACGCGCTCGACCTCGCGGCCCCGGTGCTGTCGCGGTTGCCGACATGGCTGCTGGCGAACTGGTACCTCGCCCAGTCCACCGGGCTGGACCTGCAGGCGAGCAACGTCGCCGGGGTTCCGGTTCCGGTGTACCTCGCCGGAGCCCGGATCGAGCGGATGTTCCCGTTCGGCCCGGCGCCGGGCTGCGCGGTGATGGCGACGCTGGTCTCCCACAACGGGATCTGCTGCGTCGGCGTCAATCTCGACACCGCGGCCGTCACCGCACCGGCCGCGTTCATGGAATGCCTGCAGGAGGGCTTCGACGAGGTGGTCGCGCTCGGCGCGACGGAAGGATCCCCGCGATGAGGACGAACGGGCAGCATCCCCGGGTGTACCTGACCGAACCGATGACCGAAACCGAATCCGGTGTCCTGCACACCTGGCTCGGCGAGCAGGTGAGCGGTTCGGCGACCCCGGCAACCGCGGTGACGATCAGTGATCGGGCGCTGGCCGAGCTGACCGCCCGCGACGACGATCCGCTGCTGACGCCGGTCCGGGTGGTGTGGCTGCCCCGCGACCCGGACGAGCCCGGCGCCCAGCGCCTTCGGGAGGCGCTGTCCCCGCGGGACCCGCTGCACCCGGGGCGCGGCGCGCAACGCCGGATGCTGCGCACCGACCCGGACCGCTGCCGGGTCATCGAGGGCGAACCGGCACCCCTGAGCGACCTCGAACGCCGCCTCACCGAGGACGGCGGCGGATCGCTGCCGGAGTTCATCCGCCGCCAGGCCGCCCTCGCCCTCGAGCGCGCCGAGCGGACCCTGCTCGGCGACCAGTACAAGGTGTCCCGGTTCGTGGTCGACGAGATCACCGACAGCCGCCGCTACCGGGACGGCACCCGGCAGCTGGCGGCCGACCTTCGCGTCCCGCTCGGCGAGGTGGACGGGCGGGCCAGGGAGGCGCTCGACGAGCTGGTCGCCACCCAGAGCAGGCGGGCGATCGCGGTGTGGGATCGGCTGGGCCGCTACTTCTCCCGCGCCTACCGCCTCGACGTCGACACCGCGCGGTTCGACGAACTGCGGGAGCTGAACCGGCAGCATTCGCTGGTGTTCCTGCCCAGCCACCGGTCGTACCTGGATCCGCTGGTGCTGCGGCCGGCGCTGTTGGCCAACGATCTTCCGCTCAATCACGTGATGGGCGGCCTCAACATCAACTTCTGGCCGATCGGTCCGATCGGCAAGCGCAGCGGCACCGTGTTCATCCGCCGCAAGTTCGGCGACGACGACGTCTACAAGTGGACCCTGCGCGAGTACATGCGGTATCTGGTGACGAAGCGGTTCAACCTGGAGTGGTACATCGAGGGCGGACGCACCCGCACCGGGAAGCTGCGGCCGCCACGATTCGGGCTGCTGACCTACCTCGCACAGGCGTTCCGGACGTCCGTCGCCTCGGACGTGTACCTGGTGCCGGTGGCGCTGACGTACGACCAGCTGTACGAGGTGAAGGCGATGGCCGCGGAGGCCCACGGTGAGGTGAAGCAGAAGGAGGGCTTCCGTTGGATGGTCGGATACGTTCGCGCGCAAGGCAACCGGCGCGGTGTCGCGCACGTGACGATCGGGCGTCCGCTGTCGCTGGCGCGGTCCCTCGCGCAGGAACCCGACCAGCGCCTCGCGATCCAGAAGACCGCGTTCGAGGTGTGCCATCGAATCAACGAGGTCACCCCGGTCACCGCGTCGTCGCTGCTGCTGCTCGCGTTCCTCGGCATCGAGGACCGGGCGCTGACGGTGCCCGAACTCGACTTCATCCTCGACCCGCTGATCGACTACATCCGGGCGCGCCGCCTCCCGACCGCGGGCGACTTCGACCTGACCAACCCGCTGGTGTTCCGCACGGCGCTGCAGACCCATCTGGACTCCGGCGTGCTGCGCCGCTTCGACAAGGGCGACGAGCGCGTCTACTTCCTCGGCTCCGATCAGCATCTCGTTGCGGCGTTCTACCGCAACAACTCGATTCACTTCCTTGTCGTGCGGGCCATCGCGGAACTGGTCCTGCAGGCGGCGGTCGAGGAACGGTTCACCGACCCGATCCGGGACGGCTGGACCGAGGCGAAACGCATCCGGGACCTGCTCAAGTTCGAATTCTTCTTCCCCGACAAGGACACCTTCGAGCGGCAGCTGCGCGACGAGTTGGACCTGATCCGCCCCACCTGGGAGGACGAGCTGACCAACCCGCACTACGCGGAGAACATTCTCGGCGCGGTGCGGCCGTATCTCGCGCACCGGGTGCTGCAGCCGTTCCTCGAGGCGTACGCGGTGGTGGCCGACCAGTTGGTGCTCGCGCCGGCGTCCCCCGCCCTCGACGAGCCGGCGTTCGTGGAGCAGTGTCTGGCGATCGCGAAGCAGCGGCGGTTGCGTCAGCAGATCGCGAGCAGCGAATCGATCTCGGGTGAACTGTTCGGCACCGCGTTGGCGTTGGCGCGCAACCGGGGGCTGGTGGAGGCGACCGGGGCCGACACCGCGCACCGGCGGGCCCAGTTCGCCGCGGAGATCGGGGTGCTGGTTCGCCGGGTGCAGCGGATCCGGGAGTTGGCCCACGCCCGCCTGGACAGCCTGTCCGAGCCGGTCCCCGCGCCCGTACCCGGCCCGGACACCGACGGGGGCGCACCCGAGCCGGACGGGTCCGCGTCGTGAGTGCCCTCGCCACCGTCCTGCGGGCCATTGAGGAGGCGCCGCCGGGGCCGGGGACGCTCGCCGCGTTCGACCTCGACGGCACCCTGATCGCTGGCTACTCCGCGACGGTGGTGTATCGGGATCGACTGCGCACCAGGGACATCAGCGTCGGCGAGTTGCTCCGCACGACGGGCGCGGTGCTCGACACCCAGTTCCGTGGCGCCGACGTCGGCGGCCTGATGGACGTCGCGGTGCACGCGCTCGCGGGCAGGCAGGAGGATGACCTGCTCGAGTGGGGCCTGCGACTGTTCCGGCAGCAGATCGCGGGCATGATCTACCGCGACGCCCGCACCATCGTCGCGGCGCACCGCCGGGCCGGGCATACCGTGGTGCTGGCGACGTCCGCGACGCCGTACCAGGCCCGGTACGTGGCGGAGGACCTCGACCTCCCCGACCTGCTGTGCACCGAACCGGAGGTGCGCGACGGCATGCTCACCGGGCGGCTGGCGTCGCCCCCGTTGTGGGGCCCCGCGAAGGCGAAGGCGCTCGCCGGGTACGCGGACGAGCGGGGCATCGACCTGGCGGTCGCGTTCGCGTATTCCAATGGCGGCGAGGATGTTCCGATGCTGGAGTCGGTGGGCCACCCGGTCGCGCTGAACCCGGATCGGGAACTGTCCCGGCGGGCGCGGCACGGCGGATGGCCGATCGTGCGGCTGCCGAGGCCGCAGCGCGGCGCGACACCACTGTCCACCGTCCGCACCGCGACCGCGATCGGCGCGCTGATGACGACGACCGCTGCCGCGGTCGGGGTCGGCCTGCTCACCCGGAACCGGCAGACCGCGGCGAACCTGGTCGGCGCGGTCGGCCCGGACCTGGCGTTGACGATCTGCGGCATCACCGTGACGGTGCGGGGCCGGGAGAACGCGTGGAGCAGCAGGCCCGCGGTGTTCATGTTCAACCACCAGAGTTCCCTCGACGTGCTGGTGTTGGGCACCGTGATCCGCTGCGACGTGACCGGTGTCGCGAAGCAGGAGGCCGCCCGCGATCCCCGCTTCCTCCCCGTCGGGGCGCTGCTCGACGTGGCCTACCTCGACCGGTCGGATACCACCGCGGCGAAGGCTGCGTTGGCCCCCGCGGTCGCGAAGCTCCGGTCGGGGACGTCGCTGGCGATCGCGCCGGAGGGCACCCGGTCCCCGACACCGCGGCTGGGGCGGTTCAAGAAGGGCGGATTCCACGTCGCGATGCAGGGGCGGGTCCCGATCGTGCCGATCGTCATTCACGACGCCGGCGAACTGATGTGGCGCAATTCCCTTGTCGCGCATCCGGGGACGGTGCACGTCGACGTGCTCGCGCCGGTGCCGACCGACGACTGGACCGTGGAGACGCTCGACGAACACGTGCGGGAGGTGCGGGAGATGTTCGACGAATGCCTGCGGCGGGGGCCGCGATGACCGCCGCAGCCACCCGGGCAGGCGCGGCCGCGGGAGCACTGCTGATCGGCGCCGGGATCGTCGCCGGGTGCGCGTCCGACCCGTCCGGGGCGACACCGCGCCCGGCGGCCGCCGTGGCGGACCCGGGCACCACCGCGGCCACCCCACCGGAGGTCGCCGCGGCGGAGACCGCTGCCGCCGCACCGGTGGCGGACACGGACCGCTGCACGACGCGGGAACTGTCGGTGAACGACGGCAAGTCGCAGGGATCCGCGGGCTCGGTGACGATTCCGCTGGTGTTCACGAACACCGGCGGACGCACCTGCACACTGGACGGGTTCCCCGGGGTCTCCTACGTCGACGGCGAGGACGGGAGGGAGGTCGGCCGGGCGGCGACCCGGTCCGGCGAGGGCGGCGCACCGGTGGTGCTGGCGCCGGGCGCGCGGGCCACCGCGATGGTGCGCGCGGTGCAGGTGCTCGACTACCCCGCGCAGGAGTGCGTCCCGACCCCCGTCGCGGGTCTGCGGGTCTATCCCCCGAACGACACCGCAACCCTGTTCGTCGGCCACGCGGGCACCGGATGCGCCACCTACGACGTGAACCAACTGCAGGTGACCGCGGTCGCGGCCCGGTGAGCGGGAGGGGTGACGCGCGTCAGACGGCGTCCGCGTACAGGTACACGTTGTCGGTGTAGTCGCCGACGCCGTCGGTGTAGGTGAGGTCGCCGCCGCAGGTGACGACCGCGAGGCGGCGGGGACCGGTCGGACCGTCGAGCACGCTCTCCTCGACGCCGTCCGCCTTCGGGCGCTCCACCACCCGGGTGACCCGCCACGCCGTGGACCGGCCCGCATCGTCGGAGGTGTGGATGACGTCCCCCGGCTGCATCAACGCGAGGGAGAACAGGGCACCGTTGCCCTGGCCGACCATGTTGACGTGCCCGGCGAGCAGGGTGGTGCCCGCGTCCGCGGCGAGCGGCGCCCCGTCCTGCCAGATCCCCACCGTCGACACGTCGTTCGGCGGGGTGAGCACCCCGCCGGGCACGGTGGCGACGCCGATCGGCGCGGCCACCCCCACCCGGGGCAGGGCAAGGGTGCGCGGCGGCAATGTTCCGATGTCGGGCTGCGGCGATGTCGGGGCGGGAACCGGCGCGGCGACACCGGGCGGATTCGGGTCGGCGACGGCGGGTTCCTCGCCGTCGGCGGTGAGCATGCCGACGCCGACGACGACCGCGAGCAGCGCCACCACCAGCACCGCGAGCGTCCCGATCACGCTCGGCCGCCGCCGATGCCGTCCAGTTCGTGTCATGGTCCGTCCTCGTCGTGTCCGTCGGCCGGGTGTCCGGCGACGACGAGGCGCCCGGCCCGGTCGCGTTCGACCGGGGCGGGCGCCGTCCGTCAGCTCAGGCTAGCCACGCAGCCTGCGGACCGCGATGGCCACACCGACGCCGCCCACGGCGAGCAGGGCAAGGGCAAGACCGAGACCGGTCGTCGCGGTGAAGCCCTCCTCCGCCGCGCCACCGTCGATGGCGTGCGGGCGCTCGCCCTGCGGCGCGGTCGTGGCCGGAGCCGCGGTGGTCGGAGCCACCGTGGTCGTCGGCGCAGCCGTCGTCGGGGCGGTGGTCGTCGGCGCCGGGGTGGTGGTCGGCGCGGGCTGCGTCGTGGTCGGCGCGGGCTGCGGCGTTGTGGTGCCGAGCGAGCCGCCGTTGCTGCCCAGGTCGCTGCTGCCGAGCGCGGCGCTGCCCAGTGCCGCGCTGCCGAGGGCGGCACTGCCCAGGCCCGCGCTGCCGAGTCCGGCGCTACCGGCACCGGCACTGCCCGCGCTGCCGAGGCTGCCGGTGCTGCCGCCCAGGCTGCCGAGGCTTCCGACGCTGCCCGCGCTACCGAGCGAACCGTTGCCCTCGTCGTCGACGAACACCGCGTGGTCGGCGTCGCGCAGCTTCTCTGCGGTGGTGTCGAAGGTGGCGAAGACCTGGCACTCGTGCCGCGGCCAGCCGGCGTGCTCGGCCGGGTCGGCGTCGGTGGAGCTCGCCTGGTTCCACTTGATGTGCTTCTCCGGCGATTCGGTGCCCCGCACGGCGAGGTCCACCCGACCCTCGGTGTCCGAGGTGACGCACAGGGTGATCGTGGTGCCCGCCGCGGCGGTGCCGGTCACGACGAGCTTGCCGTCGGTGATGGTGGCGTCGCCCTCGCAGACGGTCACGGTCGCGTTGGGCGGCAGGACCAGGTCCAGGTCCTGGTTGTACAGGTTGGTGGTCAGGGTGAACCGGGCGGTGTCACCGACCGGCAGCTCGTCGCCCGGGGTCGGGTCGACCCGCTCGAGGTCGAGCACCGACTCCTCGTGATCCGGAATCGAGGCGAGGATCTCGGCCTGCTTCTCCTTGCCGATGAACCGGTCGCACAGCGCGGTGTCGCCGGCGCCGTAGTCCGAGACGCACCAGATCGCGTCCTGCAGCGCGTTCCGGTTGGCCTCCGACGTGTTGTCGGTCCAGGTGGAGGTGCCGCCATGCTCGGGATTGGTGGTCTGCCATTCGACGCCGTTCAGCAGGAGGTAGCTGATGACCTTCTCCTGGTCGGCGGTGAGCCTCGGGTTGCCGGTCTGCGGCAGCGTCGGGCCGACGGCCTCGCCGTAGTCGTTGAGCTGCGTCCCCTCCGGGATGGGCTCCTTGGTGAAGGGATCCACCCAGCCCTCCGGGGCGACGCCTGCACAGGTGCCGTTGTCGGCGTCGGTGCAGTACATCCACTCCGCGACCGGGGCGCCGTTCACCAGTCGGACACCACAGATCGGCGGGTACTGGATGGTGATGTCGTCCTCGGGCAGGTTGCCGTACAGCGGCACCACGTTGCCGGCGTTGAGGCTGTCCAGGCGCGCCCCAGTGAGGGTCAGCTGCCCGTCGAGCGGGGTCCATTCCGTCGCCTCGCATGTCGGCGCGGTGAAGCTCGGGTCTGCGGGATCGGCCGCGGCAATGCCCGCCCCGCCCGCACCAATCAGGGCCATCGCGCCTGCCACGGCGACCGTGGCGCGGACGCGCGGGAGCCACGGTCGTTTCGAGTGAAGATTCACTTTTCCGTCCTGAAGTCACTGGGTCGGTCGACCCCGGCGGAGCCCGCCGACGTAGACACGGTCGGAGCCCCGGATTGCTACCGCCTTGGGTTGCGGCGCGGTAACTGTAGCGTTCGCAAGCATTGAGAACGAACCTCCCCACCGGGCCCCGACGGCCAAATCCCGAGGCCACCGTGTCCAATTCGACACCTCCTCGGGCCCCTGAGCAGGGGTCCTCGAGAACTACACAGTTGCCAGTAACGTTCCGATCACGATTACGTCTCGTAACCCAGCTCACCCTCGGCGCGTCGACATGGCCCGCCCCGCCGGATCGGCGAAGGATGGTCTCATGCCCGCCGACCTCGCCGCACTCGCCGCCGACCTCCCCGAGGGCGCCCTGCTCACCGACCCCGACCTGCTCGTCGGCTACCGCCAGGACTGGGCGGCCGACCCGAACGCGGGCACCCCGCTCGCGGTGGTCCGCGCCACCGGCACCGAGGACGTGCAGGCGGTGCTGCGCTGGGCGAGCGCGCACCGCGTTCCGGTGGTCCCCCGCGGCGCCGGATCCGGGCTGTCCGGTGGATCGTCCGCGGTCGACGGCGGGATCGTGCTGTCCACCGAGCGGATGCGGTCGATCGTCGTCGACCCGGTGACCCGGACCGCGGTCGTGCAACCCGGACTGCTGAACGCCGAGGTCAAACGGGCCGTCGCCGAGCACGGACTCTGGTACCCGCCGGACCCGTCGTCGTTCGAGATCTGCTCGATCGGCGGCAACGCCGCCACCAACGCGGGCGGGCTGTGCTGCGTCAAGTACGGCGTCACCACCGACTACGTCCTCGGGCTGCAGGTGGTGCTGGCGGACGGCACCGCGGTGCGACTCGGCGGACCGCGACTGAAGGACGTCGCCGGGTTGTCGCTGACGAAGCTGTTCGTCGGCAGCGAGGGAATCCTCGGCGTGATCACCGAGATCACCCTGAAACTCATTCCGGCGCAGCCTCCCACGTCGACGATGGTCGCCTCGTTCGGCACGGTGGAGGCGGCGGCGGACGCGGTGCTGGCGATCACCGCGACGCTGCGACCGGCGATGCTCGAGTTCATGGATCAGGCGTCGATCTGCGCGGTCGAGGACTCGCTGCGGATGGGGCTGGACCGCGACGCCAACGCGCTGCTGCTCGCGCAGTCCGATGCGCCCGGCGCTGCCGCGGGCCTGGAGATCGCCGCGATGGTCGCGGCATGCGAATCGTGCGGCGCCACCGAGGTATTCGCCACCGACGACCCGGCCGAGGGCGAGGCGTTCACGGCGGCGCGGCGGGCGGTGTTCCCCGCGGTGCAGGCACTGGGGTCGCTGCTGCTCGAGGATGTCGGGGTGCCGATGCAGGCCCTGCCGACGCTGGTGTCGGGCGTCGCGGCGATCGCCGCGGACTGCGGCGTCCGGATCTGCGTCGTCGCCCACGCCGGGGACGGCAACACCCATCCGCTGATCGTGTTCGACCGGGACGACCCCGACGAAACGGAGCGAGCCCACCGCGCGTTCGGAGAGGTGATGGATCTCGCGATCGCATTGGGCGGCACCATCACCGGCGAACACGGCGTCGGCCGACTGAAGCGGGACTGGCTGCCGAACCAACTCGGCCCCGACGTGATGGACCTGACCCGCCGGATCAAGACCGCGCTCGACCCGGACGGAATCCTCAATCCGGGCGCCGTCCTCGACTGACGCGCGCGCCTGCTCAGTCGGCCACGGGCACGCGGTTGGCTCGGCGTCGGCGGATCAGGAGTCCCGCGGCGATCAGCACGGCCACCCCGGGGCCGCAGTGCACGGCGAGCACCCCGAGCAGGCTCGGGCCTCCCCAGTCGTCGCGGTAGCTCGCCGGGTCGGCGACGTCGATCGTGACGACCTCCACGATGCCGCGGGCAACGAGGTACCCGCAGACGATGCCGACGACGGCGTAACCCGCCGGTGCGAGGACCCGGGACCGCAGGGTCCGACTGAACACGGAGCCGATCAGCAGCACACCGAGCGCAACGAGCACGACGAACACGGCGATCCCGATGGCGCGGGGCGGGTCGGCGGCGGCCTCCGCCGCAAGGACCATCATGACCACAGCTCACCACGATTCGGCGTCCCGCACATCGGGGAGGACCGCGAGACGGCCCCGGACCGCCTGCGCTACCCGCCAAGCACCGGCGGCGCAACCAGCGGGAGGGAACCGACGAGGTCGTTGCCGTTGTCGACGGTGACGAGATAGCCGGGGGTGGCGTGTTCGGTGTCGTCCTCGCCCCTGCCGCGGGCCGCGGCGGGGATCATCCCGGCGCCGGGCATGCCCGGCCTGCCGGGGGCGCCCGCACCGGCACCCGCCGCACCGCCGCCTCCCCCAGCGGCGCCCGCTGTGGTGCCCACGGCACCACCAGGAATTCCCACCAGGCCTGCCCCGCCGCCGTACCCGCCGGACCCCGATCCGGCTGCGCCACCGGACACTCCGTTGCCGCCGGCAGCGACGGCACCGGTTCCGAGCCCACCGGATCCGAGCCCACCGGTTCCGAGCCCACCGGATCCGAGCCCACCGGATCCGAGCCCGCCCGGCCCGGACCCCGACGGTCCGCCTGCGCCGGACATCGCGCCCGCACCCGACGCGGCCGGGTTGCCGGGGACGCCCGCCCCGCCCGCGGCGTCCACCCCGGCCGGTCGGGTCCACGGCGACGACGGATCGGACTGTGCGGGAACGGACTCCGCGGAACCGTCCCGTCCCGACCCCCGTTCGGCGCCCGCGGGGCCGGGCCCCCCGGACGGGCCGGTGTCCCCCGCATCGGCCCCCGGCACCGCACCCGGCCCGGACGGGGCGTCCCGACCTGGCGGGCCGAATCCGGCGGAAACGGCGGAGTCCGCCGCGGTCGGGTTCGCGGAGCCGCCGCCCGCTCCGGTCGGGCCCGCGACCTCCGGTTGCGCGACAGTCGGCGGCGCGGGCAGCACCGGCACCTGGGAATCCGCCTGCCGCATGACCGGGCTGTAGACCGTCTTCATGATCTGGATGGCCTGCTCGTGGGCCTCGTTGCGGTCGTGCAGCAGGCTTTTGATCAGGGCGGTTCCCGGACTGAACTGGTGGACCAGCACCTCGGCGACCGACGTCTGCGCGGGCGGCGGAACCGTCGCCTTCACCTGCGTGATCCCGGTCGCCGCCTCGGCCACCTTGGTGCCGACGAGGCTTCCCGCCGTGGCGAGTTCGTCGGAGACCCGGACATAGCGTGCGGTCGCGTCGAGCGCACGGTCCGCGGCGGCGCCCTCCCAGCCGTCCTTGATCTCGCCGAGGATCGCCGTCGTGAAGCCGTGCAGACCGTCGGCGAGCGCCGTTCCGATCGCGGTCCAGCCGTGCGCGCTCGCGGTGACGGCCGCCGGATCCATCCGGTTCACCGAGTCCATGATCTGCCGATGCGACATCGAGTCGAAGCTCTCCTCCACGAACTGCCGGGCGTCCCAGTCGCCGGTGAACCTGCCGCGCAGCTCGGCCTGCGTTCCGTAGATCCCGTCGCGTTCCTCATTGCCCGCCGCCTGCGCATCCCGGACCCGACCGCGTTCGGCGAGGTTGTAGCCGGTGGCCAGGTCGATCGCCGCGTTCCCGCCGTCCACGACGAGTTCCCCCACCCCGTCCGCGAACCGACCCAACGCGTCGGCGATCTCGTTCATGCTGATCCCCATCTCATCCCCCCTGCCGGTTCCCGCCCGTCACGACCCCGAGCCGACGCCCGTGATCCCCCGCGCCGCAGCATCATCCGTGGCGGCGTACATCGCCTCGATCCGCTCAAACACCTGCCGCATCCGCTGCACCTCGGCGATGTGATCGGCGAGCGCCTGATCCATCGAATAGGAGCCGCCCGAGGCCTTCAACGAGAACTTTCGCGCCAGGGCGATCCCGGACGGGAACGTCCCCATCCCCTCTACTCGTGTCAATCCGCGAACCTCCGCCTGGAGCGCCTCCAGGAGAGCCACGAAGTCCGAACAATGCTGCGCGCACCGTTGCGCAACACCGGGATCGAGGCGGACACCGCCCTCCTCGACAAGCTGCGCAATCTGCGACCACGACGTGCCCTGATCGATCATCTGTGCCCCCACTACAGATACCTACTCCGGGATGTACGCCATCAGGCCCGTTGCCCGCCGGACTGCGGTGGCGCATGGATCCTCGGCCACCGGATCAACCCCAACATTCGCAACCGACACCAGTACAGCCCCCTCCGCGGATTCAACTGCGACGTCACAGTCCCGCCTGTCCAGATCGGAATCAACCCGGTAGGTGAACGCCGGTCGGCCACCGATCTCAATATCGGCGAACTCGCCGTTGCCGTCCTTGGCCCTGATGTCGTCAAGGGTGTAGGTGGTGGCGAACACGCTCAATGCGGGGCCGCCCCCCATCCACTTGCAGATGTTCCACCCCGGCTGCTTCACCCCGAGAATGTCGCGCGACTCCGTCGCCGGATCCACCCCGATCCCCCGCAGCACCTCGTCCGGTATGTCGTCGCACGGGCTGAACACCGGCTCCCCGGCAGCAACACCGGCTGCCTCGGCGTCCCCCGACACCGGGCCGGGTCCGCACCCGGCGAGCAACGCCGCGGCAATCACCGTCCCGCTCGCGACTGCCGCGGCGACCGCTGCGCGCATGCCTCCCCCTACCGTCGACCGGCTCACCCTGGCTTGGACGCATCCTGCCCTCGTCCGGTTCCGTCGTCACCGAAACCGCCGCCGAAAACGTGACCCGAACACCCCGCCCGGCTCCCAGCCGAACGGGCTTGCGCGCGCTAGCGTGGACTCGACAATGCTGCGACGGATTGGGGGATCATGTCCGAGTTCGAGGACTTCGACTCCGGCGTGGATCGCGCCTGGTCCGAGCACCAGCAGCGGTTGGCGGACGTCATCGCCGCGATGCGCGAGGACGATCTGCTTGCCCTGGAGCTCGGCGAGGAGTCCCGGGTCGACGGCTTCGTGCCGTGCGTGCAGTTCCTGGCCTGGGGTGACGGTCAGATCCGATGCGAGGTGCCGTCGAACGACTACCTCGACCCGCGGTACCGGCTGACCGCGGACGACGAGTCCCGGCTCGTCGACCTCGGCTGGCACCGTCCCACCCGGCGCCCCGACGACGAGCCGGATTCGGGGTCGCCCGCGTTCTTCGTCGACAAGCCGTCGAACTGGGCGGATCAGCTGGCGTCGATGGCGGTGACCGTGTTCCGGGAGGTCTGGTCGGTGCCGCATCCGACGTTCCTGCGGATCGACGCGACCGAGGCCGACACCCACCGCACCCTCACCTCCGACGAGCCCGACCCCGAGGACCCGGACGGGCTGGACCTGCAGCGCGCGGTGACGCCGCGCGACGAGGCGCACCTGCACGACCTGGTGGCGTCGACGCTGTCGGAACTGTTCGACGAGCCGCCCGGCGGCGACGACCGCGACGACGACGGGGACCCGGACGACGACGACTTCATGCTGGCGATCGGTCCGCTCGTCGGGTTCGTCGGGCCGCACCTGGACGGCGGTGAGGTGCAGGTCCGGATGCCGCTGCTGCGGGACATCAGCGACCGGACCCGGGCCAGTGAACTGCTCGGCGACCTGAACCGTCGGTGGCCGCACCTGAAGTTCGTGCTCGCCGCGGACCGGGTGGACGTGTGGGCGGCGGTGCTGGCGAACCCGTACGTTCCGCAGCACCTGATCGACACGCTGCAGCAGCTGTTCGCGTTCACGAAGACGGTCGATCCGCGGTTCGCGACCCGGTTCGGTGGCCACCTCGACGGGCTGGCCGACGACGATCCGGAGGCCGTCGAGGTCGAGCGCGGTGAGCTGATGCCGCCGACCCCGCCGACCCAGCCGCGGCTGCCGTTGGAGCTGTTCACCGACCCGGGCGAGCAGCCCCTGTTCGACGACCCGAGCTGACCGGCGCGTCGACCGGGCGTAGTCGAGCAGTCATGCGGCGATCGAAGCGGGCGGATGCGGTCGAGTCCCTGGTGGATCGGCTGTATGACCAGCGGGAGCGGGCGTGGGCTGCGGCGTTGGTGACGACGCAGACGTTCCTGGAGACCCTCGCCGACGCGGTGCTTGAGGGCCAGGATCGGGACCGGTTGAACGCCGAGTCGGCGCGGATCAAGGATCGGGCGCGGGCGGTCGACAAGATCCTGCGGAAGGTGGCGTCCGGGCAGTTCGCCAGGCCGACCACCCCGGAGGAGGTCGCCGACACCCTCCACGACCTGCTCGGGGTGAAGGTGCTGTGCAAGACGCCGCGGGACCTGACGGCGTTCACCGAGAAGCTGCAGGAGGCGTGCACGTCCGCGGCCTGCTCGGTGCGGCTCGCGCATCCGCCGACGGACTATGTCGCCGACCCGAAGGACAGCGGGTACCGCGCGTTCCACGCGGTGCTGCTGGTCACCGTCCCCACCCACGAGGGTGATCTGCCGGTGAAGGTGGAGGTGCAGGTCAAGACGCGGCTGCAGGACGCGTGGAGCGAGCTGACCCACGAGGACATGTACAAGCCGGGTAAGGCGCTCAAGCCGAACGAGTTCCACCGGGACGTGGCGCGGCGGATGGCCGAGCTGCTCGACAACGTCGACACGATGGCGGATCTGCTCGCCGCGGAACTCGACCGGCAGACCGCGCCCGACGACGACCGCGGCCCGATCCCGGACGAGTCGACGGTGTTCGCGCGGGTCACCCGGACGGGCAGGCGGTACGCGCTGGCGATCGCCCCGGACGGGCGGCAGGGCCTGATCCCGGCGCGGTCGGTGCGGGCGGCGCTCGAGTCGAGCAGCCGCATCAACGTCGACGACCACCTGCGGGTCGGGGACACCGTCGACGTGCGGATCGAGGAGACCGACAGCGCGCTGTACTTCCATCCGGTGAATCTCGGGTGAGCCGCCGCGACCGGCGGCGATCGGTGACCGTCCGCGGTCCCGGTACCGTCGACGCATGACCTCCGACGCCCATTCCGCGCACACCCTCGCCTCGCTGGCCCGGGTGGTCGGGCAGGCCGCGTACGGGCGCGGCTCCCGGTACGCCCGGTCCGGGGCGGTCGCGGGCATCGACTGGTATGAGGACGACCTCACCGCGGTCGGGACCGTCGACGGCACCGAGTCCTACCAGTCGATCGCGCACTTCGAGGAGGTCGGCGGGGAACTCGAGTTCCGGTTCGGGCAGTGCACCTGCCCGGTGCGGATGAACTGCAAGCACGTGGTGGCGTTGACGGTGGTGCTGATCGAGTCCGCGGCCGGGGACGCGGCGACGGCCCCGCCGAACTGGGAGTCGGTCCTCGATGCGGCCCTGCGCGACGACACCGACGCGGCCGAGTCGACGCCGCTGGGGGTGCAGCTGTCGCTGCTGCGCGGGTCGCGGTCGGATCGGTGGGCGGTCAGCGCCCGGCTGGTGCGTCCCGGCAAGACCGGCTGGGTCAACGGCAACCTGAGCTGGTCGAACCTCGGGCACCTCCCGGACGCCGACCCGCGGCACGTGGCGCTGGCGTCGGAGCTGCTCTCGACCTATCACGTCGGCAGGCGCAGCTTCTACGGGTACGGCAACGACAAGGACATCGACCTCAGCACGATCGTCCCGTCCCGGCTGTGGCCGCTGCTCGACGAGATGCGGGACGCGGGAATCGAATTCGTGTACGCCCGCAAGGCGCTCGGGACGGTGCCGCGGCCGTCGCGGGCGGAGCTGGTGGTCGACCTCGACCGCACCCCGCGGGGCCTCGAGCTGACGCCGACCGTGCACGCCGCCGACACCGACCTCCCGGTGATCGTGCTCGGATTCCTCGGGCCGGACCCGCACGGCGTGCTGTACCTGCGTCCCGGAGACCCGACCGGGCCGGACCCGGACCGGTGGCCGTTCCGGATGGCGCGGCTGACCGGGCGGGCGCCCCGCGCGATGCAGGACCTGGTGATCGGGAACGCGTCGCTGACCGTCCCCGCCGAGGACACCGACCGGTTCGCCGCCGAGTACTACCCGCGCCTGCAGCGCGCGGCGACGGTCCGCTCCACCGGGGACGACTTCACCCCGCCGACCGTCGAGGGCCCCGAGCTGATCCTCGACGTTGCCTACGCGGCCGGCCACCGCGCCGACGTGGCGTGGTCGCTGCGCTACCGCGTCGACGGCGCCGAGCGGCTCATCCCGCTGGGTGAGCCGTCCCGGTCCGCGATCCGCGACCCCGACCGGGAGGACGCGCTGGTCGCCGGGCTCGACGCGCCGCTCGAGGAGTACGGGTTGCGGTCCGGGCCGGACGGCCGCCCGCATCCGCGGGTGACGCTGCACGGCCTCGACACCGCCCGGCTGACCGGGGAGCTGCTGCCGCTGCTGCGCGGCCGCGACGACGTCGAGGTCCGGGTGTCCGGCACCCCCGCCGACTATCGGGACGCGGGCGAGTCGCTGCGGATCGGGGTCGGCACCGACGCCACCGACGACGGCGACTGGTTCGACCTGTCGATCACCGTCCGGGTCGAGGACGCGCCGGTGCCGTTCAAGGACCTGTTCACCGCGCTCAGCGCGGGCGACACCCACCTGCTGCTGCCGGACGGGGCGTACCTGTCGCTGGATAAGCCGGAACTGCAGCGCCTGCGGGGCCTGATCGCGGAGGCGCGGGACCTGCACGACCAGGACCCGAACCGGTTGCGGCTGAGCCGCTTCCAGGCCGGGCTGTGGGAGGAGCTGGCGGCGCTCGGGGTGGTGGAACGGCAGGCAGCGCAGTGGCGCGAGCAGGTGCAGGGGCTGCTCGACCTGGCCGAGACGGCGGACCTCGACCCGCCGGCGAGCCTCGACGCGACCCTGCGCCCCTACCAGCTGGACGGGTTCCGCTGGCTGGCGTTCCTGTGGTCGAATCGGCTCGGCGGCATCCTCGCCGACGACATGGGCCTCGGCAAGACCGTGCAGTCCCTCGCGCTGATCTGCCATGCCCGGCAGCGGCAGCCGAGCGATCCGCCGGTGCTGATCGTGGCGCCGACGTCGGTGGTGCCGAACTGGGCGTCGGAGGCGGCCCGGTTCGCGCCGCACCTGCGGGTGGTGGCGGTGTCGGAGACGGCCGCGAAACGGGGTGCGGCGCTGACCGAGTCGATCGACGGCGCGGACATCGTGGTCACCTCGTACACGCTCGCCCGGCTGGATGCCGACGAGTACCAGGCGCATCGCTGGTCGATGCTGCTGCTCGACGAGGCGCAGTTCGTGAAGAACCACCGCTCCAAGGCGTATCAGGCGATGCGGCGGATCGAGGCGCCGACGAAGATCGCGATCTCCGGCACCCCGATGGAGAACACCCTGATGGAGCTGTGGTCGCTGCTGTCGATCACCGCGCCCGGCCTGTTTCCCAACCCGACCCGATTCCAGGAGTACTACCGCACCCCGATCGAGAAGGGCGGCGACACCGAACTGCTCGCGCAGCTGCGGCGCCGGATCCGTCCACTCATGTTGCGGCGCACCAAGGAACAGGTCGCGGCGGACCTGCCGGAGAAGCAGGAGCAGGTGCTCGAGGTGGAGTTGTCGCCGCGGCACCGGAAGCTGTACGACACCCGGCTGCAGCGGGAGCGGCAGAAGATCCTCGGCCTCGTCGACGACCTCGACTCGAACCGGTTCACGATCCTGCGGTCGCTGACGGTGCTGCGCCAGCTCAGCCTCGACCCGGCGCTGGTCGACGACGGGCACGGCGCGGTCGGGTCGGCGAAGGTCGACGCGCTGCTCGAGCAGCTCGGGGACGTCGTCGCGGGCGGGCACCGGGCGTTGGTGTTCAGCCAGTTCACCGGGTTCCTGGACCGGGTGCGGCAGCGGCTGGACGCGGAGGGCATCGCGCACGCCTACCTGGACGGCAAGACGCGGGGCCGGGCGAAGGTCCTCGACGGGTTCAAGAACGGGGACGCGCCGGTGTTCCTGATCAGCCTGAAGGCGGGCGGATTCGGCCTGAACCTGACCGAGGCGGACTACTGCTTCCTGCTCGACCCGTGGTGGAATCCGGCGACGGAGGCGCAGGCGGTGGACCGCACGCACCGGATCGGGCAGACCCGGCACGTGATGGTGTACCGGCTGATCGCGCGCGGCACCATCGAGGAGAAGGTGATGGCGCTCAAGGCCCGCAAGTCGGAACTGTTCTCGTCGGTTGTCGACGACGGCGGCGCGTTCACCGCGGCGCTGACCGCCGAGGACATCCGCGAGTTGCTGAACTGACCTGGCGTCCCCACCCGCCCGCCGCACCTGTTAGCATCCCCTAAGTTCCCGGGCACCCCGCCCGAGGGCACCCCGAAAGTCTTGCCGCCCAGCGCAGTCCGCGCTGGGCGGTAGCTTGTCATGCGAAGGAGAAGTTCATGGGTTCGATCGAGGATCTGCTCGCCGAGAGCCAGACCGTTGCCGCGGTCACGCACCTGTTCACGGTCCTGTCCGGCCTCGCCGAGAGCTGAACCGACCCCTGACATCCCGCCCGGCGCGCGTCGCCGGGTGACCACAGTCCGGCGGCCCGCCGTCGCGGTCCCGCCCCACCCCCGGAGGTACACATGGGTTCCCTCGAGACCATCGCCCTGATCCCGCTCGGCAGCGTCGACATCGTCGGTGCCGGCATCGTCGACTCGATCACCAACACCATCAACGGTGTGGTCAAGCTCGTCGGCGAGAGCGGCCTGAGCTGATCGTGCGCTGACGCGCCCGTGCGTGAGTTTTACCCCGACTGGGGTAAAACTCACGCACAGTTCGGAAATGGAATGCGGCCGCCGGTCGTCGCGTTGAGGGAGACGGCGCCGCCGCCGGGTAGCGTGCGGGGCGTTCACCGACGACGAAGGGACCAGGGCCGTGGCGCACACCATCGAGCACAAGCCGGAGCAGAACCGTTTCGAGATCCTCGTCGACGGGACCGTCGCCGGGCACGCCGACTACACCGTCATCGACGGCGGCGTCCGCGACTTCGACCACACCGTCACCGATCCCGAGTTCCAGGGTCAGGGCCTGGCAGGCAAACTCGTCGCCGCCGCCCTCGACGCGACCCGCGCCGACGGCATCACGATCGCCACCTCCTGCTCGTACGTGCAGGCGTACGTCGCGCGGCACCCGGAATACCAGGACCTGCTCGCCTGACGCCCCCGCCCCGGCCGCTCAGGCCTCGGGGAGAATCGGGGTGATCGGATCGAGCCGCGGCGCCGACGACGGGCGCGGCTCGTCGAACGTCTCGACCTCGACGCTGCCCGGGGCGAGCAGCCGGGTCACCGCACCGTCCAGGCAGGCGCGGATCGCCGCGACCAGCCCGTCGGCGTCACGGGCCTCGAACCGTTCGACGATCCCGAGGTGCGAGTCGGCGGTGTCCTTGCGGACCGCGTACTCCTCGCTGAGGCTGAAGCTCGCGATCCGGACCTCGACGATCAGCGTCGTCATCCACCGCACCAGCCACGGGTTCCCGCTGGCGGCGACCAGCGTCCAGTGCACGTTGAGGTCGGCGTCCCCGACCCGCAGCGCGTCCTCGGAACGTTCGGCGGCGATCAGCTCGTCGTGCGCGGCCCGCACGGCCGCGACCTGCGCGGCGGTGGCGCGCGCGACGGCGAGCGGGGCAGCGCTGGTCTCCACCGCCAGCCGCGCCTCGTACAGGGCGCGGACCCGGTCCCTGCCGATCCGGGCGACGCTCAGCCCGCGGCCGGGGGTCGCGCGCAGCAGGCCCTCCTGCACCAGGCGTTGGGCCGCCTCCCGGAACGGGCCGCGGCTGACGCCCAGCTGACCGGACATCTCGACCTCGCGGATCGGCGACCCCACCGGGAGCGCGCCGGAGTAGACGGCGTTGCGCAGTTCGGTGGTGATGAGGTCCACGGTCGACGGGCGGGTCACCGGCGACAGCGACGGTGCGATCCCGCGGGGCGACGAGGTCATCCGCTCTCCTTCATCCAGCCTGACTCGGCAATCCTAATCGCTTGACGCACCCCGCCTGACCCGCGGCGTTGACGGCCGGCGCCGACACCCGCCGACCCCGGCACGCAGATTGTAGACAATCCGACACACCGACACGTAGATTGTCGCATCGTCATCATCTTCGTTCGTTGCCGATCGTTCACGCACCCCCGGCTCACGCGTCGGAACCGCCCGCGCCGAGCCACGGAAGGGAGACATCCGTGTCGTCCACCAGGACCAGCAGCGGCCGCCGCGCCGCCATCGCCGCAGGCTCCGCCCTCGCCCTGACCGCGCTCACCGCGTGCTCGAGCACCGGCTCCGGCGGCAACCCCGGCGACCTGCTCGCCGAACTGCAGGGCGCGGGGGCGATCAGCGTCGGCTTCGCCGGGGAGGAGCCGTACAGCTTCACCGACGACGGCGGCCAGCTCACCGGCGCCGCCGTCGCCCTGAACCGGGAGATTTACGGGCAGCTCGGCATCGACCGGGTCGACGGCGTCCTCACCGAGTGGAACAACCTGATCCCCGGGCTGACCGCCGACCGGTTCGACTCGATCAGCGCCGGCATGTCGATCCTCCCGAACCGCTGCGCGAACGCCGCCTTCAGCGAACCCGAGATCATGTACACGACGGCGTTTCTCGTCCCGACCGGCAACCCGGACCGGCTCGGCGACTGGCAGTCGGCCGTCGACGCCGGCGTCAAGCTCGCGGTGATGAACGGCGCCATCGAGGCCGGCTACGCGGACCGGACCGGTGTCGAGACGATCCAGGTCGGCAGCCCGCAGGACGGGCTCGACGCCGTCGTCGCCGGCCGAGCCGACGCGTTCGCGCTGACCGGCATCTCGGTGCGCGCCCTCGCCGACCGGTCCGACGCCGCGGTCGAGGCGACCGACTCGTTCGTCGCGGTGATCGACGGCGTCCCGCAGGTCGGCGCGGGCGGCACCGTCTTCCGCAGCGGCGACACCGCGCTGCTCGACGCCTACAACGACAAGCTCGCCGCCATCGTCTCCGACCCGCAGAAGTACCAGGAAATCCTCGGGCCGTTCGGGTTCACCGAGGCGGAGCGGCCCGTCCCCGGCCTGACCGCCGCCATGCTCTGCGAGGGCGACCTCGAGAAGATCGCCACCGAGCTCGGCCCGGAGCTCGGCCTGGGTTCCTGACCGCATGTCCGATGACGTCTCGACGCTGATCGCCCGGCTCCCCGCCCTCGGGGAGGCGGTCCTCGTCACCCTCGAGCTGACCGTCGGCGGCGCCCTGCTGGCCCTGCTCGTCGCCGTGCTGCTCGGCTTCGGGTCCCGCGCGGGCACCCTGTGGGTGCGGGGACCGTCCCGGGTGGTGGTCGAGTTCTTCCGCGGCACCTCCCTCGTCGTCCAGTTCTTCTGGCTGTTCTTCGTGCTCCCCGAATTCGGGATCAAGCTCGACTCGATCGCGGTGGGGATCGTCGCGCTCGGGCTGAACTTCGGTGCCTACGGCGCCGAGGTGGTGCGCTGCTCGGTGGACGCCGTCCCCCGCGGCCAGTGGGAGGCGGCAACCGCGCTGAATCTGGGTCGGCTGCACCGGATTCGGCGGGTGATCTTTCCGCAGGCGTGGGCGCAGATGGTCCCGATGCTGGCCAACCTGCTGATCCAGCTGCTCAAGGGGTCGGCGTTGGCGTCGACGATCTTCCTGCACGACGTCCAGTTCTGGACGGGGCAGCTGCGGCAGGCGACGCAGGACACGTTCTTCAGCTTCGGGGTGGGGCTGCTGGTGTACTTCGCGATCGCCTACCTGCTGACGCTGCTGATGAATGTGCTTGAGGCGCGCGCGAAACGCCGCCTCGGGCAGGGCCCGCCGCGGCCGACGCTGCGGGAGGTGCTGCGGCTCGCGCCCCGGACCGGGCCGACGCCCACCGCCGCGGCCGCCGCGCCCGACGGCGTGAAGGAGGGGGCCGCGTGAACGACGTGTGGAGCTGGGAGACGGCGTGGGATGTGCTCCCGCAGATGCTCGACGGCCTGAAGATCACCGTCCTCGCGACCGTGATCGGGATGGTGATCGCGTCGATCCTCGGCCTGGCGATCGCGCTGGTCCGGCGCTCGCCGCGGCGCTGGGTGACGCTGCCGCTGCGGATCGTTGTCGAGTTCATCCGGTCCACGCCGCTGCTGACGCAGCTGCTGTTCGTGTATCTGCTGCTGCCGAGCGTGCCCGCGCTGGTCGTCGGCTGCGGGGTGCTCGGGGTGCACTACGCGACGTACATGTCCGAGGTGTACCGGGCCGGGATCGACGCCGTCCCGGCCGGGCAGTGGGAGGCGGCGACCGCGCTGAACCTGTCGCGGGCCCGCACCTGGCGGGCGGTGGTGCTGCCGCAGGCGATCCGCAACACGCTGCCCGGCCTCGGCAACTACGCGATCTCGATGTTCAAGGAGACGCCGTACCTGTTCGTCATCTCCGTCGTCGAAATGTTCACCGCCGCACAAACCTACGGCGGCAACACCTTCTCGTACACCGAGCCGCTGACCCTGGCTGGCCTGATGTTCCTGATCCTCAGCTACCCGACGTCGCTGCTGGTGCGGCGGATGGAGCGCCGCCTTGCCTGACCTGAACACCCCCGTTGGGAGCCACCACATGACCGCCGACGCCGCCACCCCCGCCATCGAATTCCGCAACGTCGTCAAGCGTTTCGGCGACAACGTCGTGCTCGACGGGTTGAACTTCACGGTCGCGCCCGGCGACCGGGTCACCCTGATCGGGCCGTCCGGCTCCGGCAAGACCACCATCCTGCGGCTGCTGATGACGCTGGAGGAGGCCGACGGCGGGCTGCTGCTCATCGACGGCGACCCCTACACGCACGAGTACCGCGGCGACCGGTGGGTCGCGATCCCGGAGAAGCGGCGCCGCCAGGTGCGGCGCCGGGTGGGGATGGTGTTCCAGCAATTCAACCTGTTCCCGAACATGACGGTGCTGGAGAACATCATCGAGGGGCCGATGCACGTGCTCGGCCGTGGCCGCGCCGAGGCCGTCACCCGCGCCGAGGAACTGCTCACCCAGGTGGGGATGCTGGAGAAGCGGGACTTCCGCACCACCCAACTCTCCGGCGGCCAGCAGCAGCGGGTCGCGATCGCGCGGGCGCTGGCGATGGACCCGGAGATCCTGCTGCTCGACGAGGTGACCTCCGCGCTGGACCCGGAGACCGTCGCCGACGTGCTCGCGGTGCTGCGGGACATCGCCGAGCACACCGACATCACGATGCTGCTGGTCACCCACGAGATGCGGTTCGCGAGGGAGGTGTCGAACCGGGTGCTGATGTTCGACCGCGGCCGGATCGTCGAGGAGGCGGACCCGGAGACGATGTTCACCCGGCCCGCGCACACCCGCACCCGCGAGTTCCTCAAGGCCGTCCTCGACCACTGAACGCTGGCACACTGGCGGACATGAGTTCCCCCACCGTGTCCATCACCGTCACCGGCCACGCCGAGCGACGGTTCACCCCGAACCGGTGCACGGTGACGCTGCGGGTGCACGCCGACGGCGCCACCCGCGAGGCGGCGGCCGGGCAGGCCGCGGCCGCGATCGCCGCGGTCACCGACCTGATCACCGCGCTCCGCGACGACGGCGGCCCGGTCCGGCGGTGGAGCCTCGACCAGGTGCAGCACACCCGGACCCGGCCCTACCACCCGGAGGGCACGCAGCAGCCGTGGCTGTACCAGTCGTCGGCGCCGATCACGGTGACGTTCACCGACTTCCGCGCCGTCGGGCCGTTCGTCACCCGTGCCGCGGAGGTCGACGCGGCGAGCGTCGAGCACCTGCGGTGGTGGATGAGCCGCGGGAAGGAGGCGAAGCGGGTGGCGGCGGTGCGCCGCCTCGCCGTCGCCGACGCGATCGAGAAGGCGCAGATCTACACGGAGAGCCTCGGGCTCGGCGCCTTCCACGCCGCCGCGATCGCCGACACCGGCATGCTGGGCGTTCCGACCCCGCCCGGCCCGCTCGCCCGCGGGGCGATGCGAGCCGCCGCGCCGATGGCCGCGATGGCCACCGACGCGGGCGGACCCGCCCTGGTCCTCGAACCCGGGCAGGTGACGATCAGCGCCGACGTGGAGGCCCGGTTCGAGGCGTCGTAACCGGCGCCGCGCCTCCCCAGTTTCGGCGGCGTCCGCTGCCATGATGGGCCGATGCATCCGTTCGACGAGGGTTTCGAGCCGCCCGAGGACTGCGTGCTGTGGTGCCGGAACCGCACCCACGATCTGCACGTCCTCGACGACGGCGCCCTCGTCGACCTGGACTGGTGGAACACGCACCTCAAGGCCGGCGGGCACGAGATCCGGCTGCGCGGACGGGACCTGGACGGCCGGGTCGTCGACGGCGGCAAGACCACCATCCTGCGCAACGACCTGCGGCCGGGCAGCGAGCTCGCCATCGGCGGCCACCCGAACCTCGGACTGCTGTTCCTGTGCGCGGCGTGGCAGGGCTCCCACCACAGCCGGCAGGCGCGACGCCGGTTCCCGGATGTGCGAAACGGACGCCTCCCCAAGGACGTCGACCCGCTCGCCACCATCGAGGCGGTCCTCGACTTCTGCGCGAAGCAGAAACGAATACCCGACGCGCCGGACAGCTCCTGGTCCGGCTGGCCCGACACCCCCGGCGTCGGCGTGGTGCTGCTGTCGACGTACCTGTGGGCCGTCGGCGCCCGCACCGCCGCCGGCCCCGCCCAACTCATCGATCAGCACGGCATCTCCACCCTGCTCCACCAGGGCTGGATCGAGAACCCCGCCGTCACCGGCTTCACCGTGCGCCGGTACAACCGGTACCTCGGCGTGCTGAACGCCTGGGCCGAGCAGGCGGAGACCTGCCCGGAACTCGTCGAGCGCTGGCTCGTCGAGCGGTGGACGGCACGGGTGCATGAGGCGCGGACCGGGCAGCGGGCGGAACCGACGCTGTTCTGAACGAACGCACGACATCCGGTGATCTGCAGCCGCCATAGAGTGCAATTCGTGAACCACCCCTCAGCATTCTCGGGCTTCCGCTGTGACCGTTCCCGTATTCGACTCGACAGTGAGGACGGAGGCGGCGCGCCAGCCTCGTGAATCCAAGGTCGACACACGGCGCACCCAACGCTGCGGTATTGGTTGCGCAGTAGCGAGCGACGAACCGCGGCAACCTCGAAGGCTGCCCTTCTGGCGCACACGGGTATGGTTCGCGCGAAACAGTGATCCGCAACCAAACAGATTGTCATGAGATCCCCAGACAGGAGAGCAACCTTGGGCGGCGCAACTTGCTGGTTCACTCAGAAGCCAACGGTTCGGCATGCTGCTCAACTGTTAATTGCGCACCACACCGCGGCCGTCAAATCTGTTTCGGGACGCCTCGTAATGATCGGCGAGGTGCGATGACGAACTCAGACGTGGGCAAACTCGTCGTTCAGCGCGGCACGTCCGATATCGCACGGATTGGCGAGATCACAGACGGGCAAGTCCGACTCGAGCAGTTTGAATCCCCCGCCCAACCCGTAGTTGAGGCTCGCTGGGTGCCACTCGCTGACGTCCAACGAGTCCGCCTAGGAACGCAGTCCCGCGTGTTCTTCCAAGATGCACAGCACCGGTGGCGGGCGGGGCGTGTCATCGGTGGCGGACCAGACATCTACTACGTTCGACTTCCAAACGTGGAAGTGGATCTGCAGGTGCCAGAAAACTTGCTTCGGGTGCGTTGGGAACGCCCGACCCACGACCCCCTGCAAGTCCTCCTGTCGCAGGCCAACGAGACACCGCGCTATCGTGACGCTCGTGAACCTGTGCGGCGCCTGCTGCTGGCAGAGAGAAGGGCAACAGCGTCGGCAACTGGCATCATGTCGGCTGGCGTACGTCTCCATGCACACCAGATAAGCGCAGCACTGCGGATCATCCGCGATCCTGTGCAGCGCTACCTCCTTGCCGATGAAGTGGGGATGGGCAAGACAATCCAGGCTGGATTCGTCATGCGTCAACTCCTGCTCGACGCCCCCGGAAGGCGGATCGGCATCATCGTGCCGGATGCGCTCGTGGGACAATGGCGTTCCGAACTGCTCGACAAGTTCTATCTCGACGACTTCCCCCTCTCGAATGGCAGGCTGCCGTTCCAGATCGTCCCGCACAGCGAACCCGACCGATGGGTCGATCTCTTGGGCGTCGACATGCTCGTCATCGACGAGGCCCATCTGCTCGCCCGGACGACGGGCCCGATGGACTCCCCGTACCGGGAACTGGCGATGCTCGCTCATCGGGCGCCACGCCTGTTGTTGTTGTCTGCAACACCGTTCTCCCGCAGCAGTTCGACCCACCTGGCGCTGCTGAATTTGCTCGACCCTCAGTTGTTCCGCTGGGAAGCCCGGGAAGAGTTCGAGCATCTGCTCGAGGCACGCCGAGAGTTGGCGGTGGCGATCTTCGGCCTCGACGAAGAACCCGATGCCGACAACCCCGAGTTGCTCCAGTTGCAATTCGACGAGATCTTGAACCTGGTCCCCCACGACGTCACGCTCAGTGCCGCCGTCGACGACGCGATGCAATTGTTCGGACCGCCTGGAACCGATCCCGAAACCGTCGACATCGACGCCCTCAGGCGAAGTGTCGCAACCGTGCGAACACACGTCTCAGAGACCTACCGCCTCCACCATCGCGTCATTCGCAACCGCAGACACAACATCGAGATGGAGCGACTCGACGACGACGGCCTGCTCGCACCGTTCGAACTCGCTGGGCGCAAGCGCCCTGCGGTGTTGCGCCTGGATGCACCCGAGACCGATGCCGCAGCGAGTCTCGTTGCCCAGTGGACCACCGGTGTCGCGGCCGCTGTACTCGATGACGAACTCGATCCCGCGCCATACGGCCTCGCCCTGGGAGTGCTTGTATCACGAACCGGCGGCCCTGCAAGCGATTTGCTCGCAGCACTCGACTATCGGGTCCACGGAGTCGACACCGACGTTCTCCAGGTCACGGAGAAGGCAATATTGGACGCCGCACCGGCGCTGCCATTCGAGTCCAGCCTCACCGAGGTTCTGCGCGACTCGATAGGAATGGGCGGTGTCGTCGCTCTCGCCGCACGGGTCAACGCGGCGTGCAAAGTGCCCGGACAGGCCATCGTTTTCTGCGGCCGTGGCACGCTCGCCGCCGAACTTGCCGCCCGCCTGCGAAGCGACGCCCCTGCAGTGCGGGTTCATGAGCTGTTGAACGGGAAGCCTGAACAAACTGGGAAGGAGGAAGTCGACCGCTGGCGCTCGACCGGTGGAATCCTGATCACCGACGACAGCGGCGACGTGGGCCACAACTTCCAGGATGCAACACTGGTTGTTCACGTCAGGATGCCCTGGAACGCCAACTCACTCGAGCAACGTATCGGACGTGTGGACCGCTACAGCAACAAACCGCCGGCGGCGCAATTCGTGATTGCAGATGCCGACGCCGAGGGCGTTCCAACCGCCTGGATGAAGGTACTCGCCAACGGCTTCGGAATATTCACCGAATCAATCTCGGCGATGCAAGAAGTGGTCGACGATCTGGCCCGCGATGTCTGGAGCACGATGCTCACGGACGGCATTGAGGGCTTTCTCGCGAGTTCCGACTCAATCCAGAGTGAACTCCTTCGGGAGAAGCGGCGGATCAACGAGATCGATGCGCTCGAGTCGAGTTACGGCACCCACGCCGACGGCGCGGCGATGGCGCTGGCCATCGCCCTGTACGAGGAGAAGCCCGACCAAATCGAACGCCCCTACCGCCAACTCATCGAAGGAGCCGAAGGCATTCGACTCCACGGTCGAGAGAACAGCGATGGCAGTATCACCTTCGAACGCCATCCAAAGGCAGATCCTCTCGTCAGCGTCCGACTACTCACCAAACTCATGACGGTCGAGGCAGTCCGCAGTGGCTTCTTCGACCGTTGGAAACTGAAGCCAACACGGCGCCTGTTCCGGCGCGGCAACCCCTTCATCGATGGGGTCGAGAAGCTACTGGCATTCGACGATCGTGGACAGGCTGCCGCGATGTGGCGACGGTGCCCAGGATACGAAGAACCGCATGCGTTCTTCGGCTTCGATTTCATTATCGAGGCCGATACGGGACCAATTGTCGGCACAATTGGCGACGATCGTACGATCGAACCAATTGCGCGACGCCGAGCAGACAACGTGTTGCGACCCCAACAACACCGAATCTGGGTGCCGGCGACCTCGAGTGACGTCCTGGACAATTCCCAACTGGCCGCCTACCTGTCCCTGCCCATGAAGGACGGCGGCCGCGACACCAACCTCAACCCCGAGCGAATTTCCGCTCTCCACACCGTCATCGGAGGCGAGAAGAACTTCGAGGTTGTCGCGAAATCCTGCTACCAGATCGCACTCGATCACCTGCAGGCAGCAGCAGACCTCCTCGACGTGTGTGGCAAGGCCGCAGACAACGTACGAACCGAAACGGGACGAGTCCTCGCCCAGAGTCGCGCTCGAACTCAAGCGGCCGGCCTGGTCAGCGACCCACGCGCATTGGACGCCGAGGTGGCAATCGGTCATGCAATCGAAAAGGCCGTCACGAACCCAACAATCAGGCTGACAACGGTCAGTTGTGTAGTCCTGTCTACGCAGCCTTGGTCGGACTATGTCGCGTAACGACCTTTCAGTAACTCAATCCGCACTGGCAGCCTGGCCCCACCCCATAGTGGTGGACCCGGATTGGGATTGCAGTGACGCGTGCCTCCGACTTCTCGACGCGATGGATGGCCTGGGCAGTGGCGCGGCGCACTGGCGTGATGCCGCCGGCTTGATTCGGCAAGTCTTGCTGACGTCCCACACCACGTATGGCGGAGTTCCCGTGTTGGCGGTTCCATCGGATCCATCATGGCCAACGGCGGAGCAGTGGCGAGAAGCGGAGTGCTCCTCAAACCCGCTGACCGACGGGCGCCTGGCAATTCGGGCGCTCGATTGGCATCCCCCAAGCCGGAATAGCACTCCCGCAGCCGAGGAACTCGCACGCGACCAAGTCCGTGCCGTGTACCGAGATGTGGATTCAGAGAACGCAACACAGCTACCTGCCGACCCGTTTTGGAGGCAGGCGCATCAGTACAACTCCTACCGCGGGGAGACCCAACGTCAGGCTGCTCGGGCTGCAGTACTGAACGAGAACGGGGCACTGGTCATCGCGCTTCCGACAGGACGCGGTAAGACTGCCGTCGCCTGGTCGAAGACGCTACTCTCCGTTCACGGAGTCACGATTGTCGTCGTCCCAACCATCGTCCTCGCTCTCGACATGGAACGACGGACACGAGAGGCTGCGCAGCACCGAGGACAACCACTCAGCCCACTGAATCGGTACGCCTACGTTGGCTCACTCGATGGCCAGACAAAGAAGGACCTCCGCGAACAGATTCGATCCGGTACACAGCGCCTGCTGTACACCTCACCGGAGGCGTTCGTAACAGGCCTCGCTGCCGCCGTGCTCGACTGTGCCGATGCCGGATTCTTGCAGCAGGTCGTCATCGACGAGGCACACCTGGTCGACCAGTGGGGCGCCGACTTCAGGCCGGAATTCCAGACGATGCCCGGACTGATCCGTGAAGCGCACGAGAGAGCACCAGTGGGAAAGAAGCCTTCGGTGCTGCTCCTCAGTGCGACGTTGTCGCAGAAGCCGCTCGACCTGCTCACCAGCCTGTTCGCAGTCGACGACGAGAAGGCGGACCTGGTCTGGGGATCAGAACTTCGCACAGAACCGGCGTTCTTCTTCGACGCCCTCGGCGACGAAGAAGAACGCAACCAAGCAATTCTGAAAGCCGTGACCACACTTCCCCGTCCGCTGATCCTCTACACGTCCAAAGTCGACGACGCAGAGAGTTGGACCACCCGACTTCACGAGAGGGGCCTCGCCCGCGTCGGCTGCGTGACCGGCAAATCTACCGAGGCTGAACGTAATTCAGTCATGGCCCGCTGGCGCGGACTCGCCCCCTCGGGGCAGAGTGGAGCGACGAGCCTCGATGTCATTGTCGGAACATCTGCATTCGGCCTGGGACTCGACATGCCGAACGTACGCACCGTGGTGCATGCCTGCCTGCCCGAAACAGTCGACCGCTTCTACCAGGAGGTCGGTCGTGCGGGACGAGACGGGCGACCGGCGGTTGCGTACCTCTGCAGCGGCCCCGGCGGCAAGCAGATCGCGGAGCGACTGAGCAGGGTAACCATGATCGGCGACGACAAGGGATGGGACCGCTGGCGAAGACTCCTCAGCTCAGGCACCGAGGTCCGTACGCTGCGATACCGAGTGCAGAAGAGCACCCTGCCGGAGTACATGACCGAGGGGTACGGCCGCAGCGCCAGTTGGAACGTGCGCACACTGACGTTGATGGCACAAGCAGGGATCGTCCGCCTCCGACCGCCGCAATGGGTTCCAACAGAAGGAGCGACTGCTGATGCCGACACGCAAGCGCGTGAGGCGTTCTACGCCAACATCGATGACTTCATCGAGTTTGAGCTGCTCCGCGGAGACTTACAGGGCGAGACCGGATGGATTCGGGCCCTGAAAGAGGTGCGCGAGAGGGTAAATACAGCACAAGCAGCAGCACTGGATGCTTCGGCCACTCTCATGACCGGCGAGGAATGCGTCGGACGCGTGATCGCGCGCCACTATCGAGTGCACCACGACGGCGGCACCCTTCTGACATCGCCGGCGTGCAGGGGATGCCCCGCCTGCCGACGTGATCCCGCATCATCACCAGGCACCGACCCTCAGGAACCCAACCCCTTCTTGCCGGCCTCACACGCTCTCGCCGATCCCTTGAGCACGTGGCGTGGAAACTGCCCCGGACTTTTCATCCGATTCAGCGAAGGGCAAGATACCGAACCGTTGCTCGTCCGCCTGGCCCAGAAAAAAATCAACGTGTTCTCTGGCCTGACGCCTGCCGATGCCGACAGACTGCAGTCCGCGGTGCCACATACACCGATCATTCTCGATGAGGCGGATTCGCACCTGCGCCTGTCGGAGCACTACCCGGGGCCGATGGTCTTTGTCCTACCAAATGGCAATCTCGACCCCGCGGTACGTGAGCGACTCGACCTTGGACTGGTCAGCTACATCCTGGGACCCGACTCGACACCCGATCCTGATCGACCGGGAAACCTGCTTCGGGACGTCACCGGGGTGACCACCAGCGTCTCCGCCGACGCACTACTGGAAAGTATGTAATGGACGTTCTGAACCCCAGCCCAGCCCTGTGCCTTCCTCAGGCAATGTGGATCATCCATCGAACGATCATGGACAACCCCGACCTGAGCAAGGACCAAGTACTCAACCTGGTGACTCCGACCTCGATGCGAAGTGCGATACCACAGAGCGGTGCGCATGCCGACCGCGCACTGCATGGACTGCGGGAGTTCGGCCTCGTACACCGGGACTCCGACGACCTTCACAGCGCCGAAACAGTGAGGGATGTAGCCGACTTCATGCGCCGCCTCCGGCACCGCCTCGTGGTTCCACCCGAGACGATTGGCCAGGAAGCAGAAGGGGCACCAGACCTCCGTCGCGGCCTCGTGTGGCTCATGCGACAGATTCCCACCCAACCACTGCACTGGAGAGACACCCAAACCTCGATGCCAGCAGGTTTGTTCACAAACGACACGCGGTGGAACGGGTTCAGTTGGTGGAGCCAGGCACTCGGCTTCAGTCGGCCCGCACTGAAAATCATGGTTCCAGCCAAGCAGAATGCAACGGGAAGGATCGTGGCTGACCCGACCGACGCGGTCGTCGACGTGATCTCCCATCCCGTAGGTCCGCCACTACCGATCGGTGAACAGATCCCCGTCCAGCAGTTTCTCGATTTTCTACGCAGTGAACTACCAGTTCTACCAGGGCATCCACACGCCACCTATGACGGACTCGAGGAGGACGTCGACACCGGCATGCGCGCACTCGGACTGGCGTTGTCGTGCGCGGAAGAGCGCGGCGTCCTGTCGATGACCTATCAGTCCGACCCATCCGGGGTGGTGGCTCTACCTGACGCGCGCGACCACGGGCGCGACCGCTACGTCTCGGCTGTGACAATCGGAGGATGACGACCACGATGAGTGAGCAAATCAACTACGTATGCTGGTCTGCTGACACCGTCACCGCGACGATTCCCACCGAGGCCGCGACTCAGTCCGAAGCTGTGCTGCTCGCGACTCACTCACCGCTGCGTGTCACCCGGCAACGTGGTGATATCAGCGGCCATAGGACGTCCGAGTACGTGACCGAGGAGCAGATCCTCGACGAGTTTCTCAATTCCTCACCAACCAACGGCGTGCTCATTGCAACTGTGCTAGGAGAATCCGGGGCCGGCAAATCGCACCTGGTTCGCTGGATGGACGCCAACATCACGGAAACGCCCCACCGCCATGTGATCTACCTACAGAAGACCGAGACAAGCCTGAAGGACGTTATCGAGAAGCTCCTTCTCAACCAAACGGACCCTGAATTCGACGAAATCCGCGGCAAACTCTCCAGCCTCGGAGCTGGCATGACACAGGAGGAAATGGAGCAACGGATCCTTCTGGAGCTCGCAGAAGTGTTGCGTACGCTGGAAGCCGATACGCCGCTAGCGAGGACACTCGTGGGCGACAACGGGTTGCGATTGTTCTTTCTCGACCCGCTCTTTCGCGATCACTTGCTTCGTCCCGATTCGTTCATCAAGCGGCGGGCGCGGTATTCGCTGTATGGCCGCGACGAATCCGAACCCGACGTGCCACTCGAATTCACGACAGCCGAGTTGCCGACCGATATCGGCGACTACGCCAACATCGGAGATGCCGCGGCGGCCACTCGGAAGATCTTCGGCCGACTCTCAAATCCAACCTTGCAGACGGAGGCCGTCCGCCTCCTCAACAAGGTCCTTGACACTGCAGTGACGAAGGCAGCCAGCCTCAACGTCGGCGATGTCAGCCAGGCGTTCAAGCGCATCCGCGAGAAGTTCGTCGGCCACGAGATCGTACTACTGATCGAGGATGTCGCACTCATCCAAGGCGTCCGCCGAGATCTCCTGGATGCCATCGTCGAAGTGGGCGTTGTCCAGGGCGTCGAGAAGTACGCGACCGTCCGCACGATGATGGCGGTCACGCCGGGCTACTATCAAAAACTGCCGGACACATTCCGAACCCGCGCCGAGGGATCGTCCCCTACGTATCGCGTCGAGGTCGACCTCGACGCCAATGGAGTAGAAGAGCAGGACTTTGTCGACTTCTTCGGTCGGTACCTGAATGCAGCCCGAGTAGGCAGGACGGAACTCGAGAAGTCAGCACCCAGCGTGCCCAACGCGTGCAGCGAATGCCAGTTCCAGGCCCCCTGCCACACCGCCTTCGGCGCGTCGGGGCAGGGCTACGGCCTGTATCCATACAACCAGGCAGCGCTCATTCGCGCCGTGCGAGCCTGCGCGGACACGGACGGCGAACGGATCGTTTTCAACCCACGCAGAGTCCTGGCACGAGCAGTTCGCGATGTCCTCACCGACAACATTCGCACGATCCGTGACGGAGTTTTTCCTCCGGCGGCGCTGCTCAGAGACGAGTCGGCGAGGGCCGCACTGCCCTTTCTACCCACCCAAGTCAGGGAGCGGATCGAGAATGCCTTCCCCGATCCGGAAGCTGGCCGAATCGAGACGCTGCTGACATTCTGGGGACGCGAGGGAACCGAGCAAATCGATGCTGGCGTCCTCCGAGCGTTCTCCCAACAACCAATCCCCAGCGACCTTGTCGATCGGACCAAACCGGGCTCGGATCCAGTCCGCGGCCCAGACAAAGGGAAGACGCGAGGGCCAGACGGCACCCTACCCCCATCATTGCGGAAGGATCTCGAAGACGTCGACGCCTGGTCCACTGGGACGACCCTTCCCCAGGGACTGGCTAACGACCTGCGATCCATTGTCCGTGAAGCCCTGCTTGCGCGGGTTCAATGGTTCGACACCGTCATCAAAGAGCCCACTGCGGAAACTCTGAAGAAGGCGGTACCGGAAAACGCGCGAGGAGTATCCATTGAAGGTGCCAACGAGAATATCAACGCGGAACCCGTCGTGCGACTGTCGCGCGACGCCCGCACCGCAATGATGTTCCGTGGCCTCCTGTTCATCCGCGCTGGCCTCTGGCAACAGGCCGGGCCGGGCCTACCCCGCCTGGATCAGATCGTCTCCGAACATGTCGACGAAGCCAAGCGGCGGATCCTCGACGTGCTGGCTGTCGACGAGGATTCCTTGGTGAAGGCAACCGCGTCGTTGATCAAAGGTGCCGCTGCCTGTGGACACCTCCCCCGGAAGGCCGCCGACCTCGACTACATCAACGCCGCACTTTGGGACGACCCGACCACACCACGGGCCGACAATGCGGCGCGTTCACCAAACTGGCAGGCCGCCTACAACGCCTACGTCTCGCAGCGCAAGGACGTAGTCAAGTACTTCCTCAGCGCAGTCGGTCCCTCCCAAGGCGTAACTGGAGCCGTGTACGCCGTAGCCCCTTATCGGATGACACTCATCGTGCGGAAGGCAAAGGTCCTCGCCGCCTCGAACGACGAGATCGATGTGCCCTCATGGTGCAAGGAAGCGCACCGGAAACTGAAGGAACTGACCCGCGCCACCGACTCGCAGCTCGAGTACTGGCAGTCCTTGCTCGATCGCATTCGCAAGCACCTCCCAACCGGAGTGACGTTGATCGAAACAATTGACGCCACTTCCGAAGCAACCCGCACCGGCCAGAGCCACGGATATGTCAAGGTCCGCGAGAACCTTGCCAGCGTCCTTGCACGAAACGAGGATGCCCGCTCCTGGGATCAGAGCGCAATGTCGACGATCACGAGACTCGTCGAGTCCGCCAAGACACAGAGCGGTCTTCCACGACTCAGCACCGTGGGCACGGATGCAGGGGCTGACCTACCCGCCATCGCGGACTACCTCGACTACAGCGCGAACTGGATCGAGGCGGGAATCGCCAGCGCGGAAGCCGACACCGGGACCACGGCAGACATCGACGAACAAGTAATGGCCACCATCACGCAGTGGTTCGCGACAATCGAGGAGACCGAGCCTCATGGCTGAGGACACTGTCGACACCAGTTTGGCGATCCGGGCCCGGCGGCTCAGCGCGCTGTCACGCGCGCGTAGTGAGACCGAGCAAGAACAGCAAGCGCAGAACCAGATCAAGACTGCGCTGGGAAAGCTGCAAACCGAAATCACCACGTTGGGTACGACTCTCCGCCTGCATAGCAAACTCAACGAGGTCGGCGCCCCCGTCCATCCCATCGAAGGACTGGCCAAGCCGGCCACGAAGCTGCGCGAGCAAGTCGAGAGCATCGGTCGCCCGACACTTCAGTTTCTTACTGCCCGAACGAGGGACGTCACCACGGCGTATGCAGCGATTGCGGCCGACAACAAGTTGGCGTGGAAGTCGTGGGCTGATGCGTCCATCGCTCAACTTCCGCAGAGCCTCATTCCACGACTCGGTGCATCCACACGGTCGGATGTGATTGCGCGGATCAGCGATCTGAAAAAGACTGCTGACATGTCGAAGTTTACCGCCTCAGATATCACAGTGTTTGTGACAACGCTCGAGTCGGTACAAGAGATCCTCGCCGACGTCGGTACGTCGGATCTCGATGTCATCCTCGCAAAGTTCGGGAACGGCCGCGTACGCCTTGCCGATCTCAGCGAAGAGGAACTTCTACTTCTGCAGCGTGACGAGGCACTGGCCGACCAACTGTACCTGGCTCTATCATGACCAACGACCGTTGGTCCGGTGTCGGCGATCTCCTGAGTCGGCTCGAGGATGTCGAACTTCGTCTGCTGTCCTGGGGCATTGTCGATGGGTTCCTCAGCCGAGACGAGGTTGAGAATGCCATCGATGCGCAGTTGGATATTGATGCCAAGCGTTCACACGAAGACCTACCGACCGCTGACGAGTATCTTCGCCACCTACTGGACACGGGACTACTCCACCGTCTCCCGGTATCGACACCGAGGTACCGGACCAGACTCGGCGAGACGCTGCGCCTACTCCGCACACTGCGCCAACTTTGGCCGCCTAAGGATCCCGCCGTCCCCGGTTGGTGGCGCAGTTCGAGCACCCTGGTAGCCGACTATCGACTGCGCGTAGCACCGCGACGCTACCCACGGCGTTCAATCACACCCATCGAAGCCAGCAACAGTCTCGCCTCGACGCCGGGGTGGTCTCCAGTCCACGCCGACATACTCGCGCGCATCGTCGGCGATTCCCTCCTGGCGTCGTTTCAGCTCAATGCCACCGCCTCAATACTGTCTGCGCTCGTCGATCCCGGACTCTCGGCCCGGATCATCACCGCTGGAACAGGATCCGGCAAGACCCTCGCCTTCTACCTCCCCGCTCTGCTGGACATTGCCGCGACTGCGGACACCCGTCGGGCCGGGCCACACACCCTGGCCCTATATCCACGCAATGAATTGCTGCGTGACCAGGCACGAGAGGCACTGAAAACAGTCGACCAATTGGGCCCACTGAACGGACCCGGGTCCCGCCCTGCGCGGATCGCACTGCTGTACGGCGCCACGCCCAAGGACTCCACCCAGTTGGGTGGGCGCTGGTCGAGTTGGAAGCGGCAAGGGCAGGGGTGGGTTTGCCCCTACTTCACGTGTCCTGTCGATAGTTGCCGCGGCACACTGACATGGTCAGAGGTGGACTGCGCCGCACACAACGAACGCCTCACCTGCTCCACTTGCAACTACTCGACCCAGCCTGGCACGTTGGCTCTGACTCGCGAATCGATGGCCGCGAATCCGCCCGACATTCTGTTCAGCTCCACCGAGATGCTCAGTCAGCAATCAACGTCCTACGGTCTGGGCAAATTGCTGGGATGGCGCGGCGCCAACGGCACTCGCCTCGTACTTCTCGACGAGGTCCACACCTACTCAGGGACCCACGGTGCGCAAGTTGGCCTCATGCTCCGCCGATGGCGCCACGCCAATAGCCGACGGGGGGAACCGAATCCGGTAATGGTGGGACTGTCCGCCACGCTACGCGACGCCGGCGACTTCTTCGCCACCCTGACAGGGACCGATCGCAGCAACGTCGAGGTGATCGCTCCCGCTGACGGGGACATGCTGCGGATCAGCCGCGAGTACGGCATTGTCCTTCGCGGTGACCCCATCTCGGGAACCTCCCTGCTCTCGACCACGATCCAAACCGCCATGCTCCTGGGTCGTGTACTGGACACCACCCCTCACCACTATGGCTCCGTCGCATTCGCGTTCACCGACAACCTCGATGTGATCAACCGTCTGTACGACAACCTTCGCAACGCCGAGGGCATCAAACAGCGAACAGGCCGGCCCGGCGACCCTGTCCTGGCCGATCTCCGTAACCCGCAGGCGCCGCACTCAGGCGACAGGTATGCCGATGGGCAGTCGTGGGACCTACCCGCGCATCTGCACCGCATGGACCGACCGCTGCGAATCGCCCGGACATCCTCCCAGGACGCCGGCACCGACTCCAGCGCTGACATCATCACCGCCACCTCATCGCTGGAGGTCGGATTCAATGACCCCCGTGTCGGCGCTGTCATCCAGCACAAAGCGCCCCGGGACCTTGCCTCGTTCCTGCAGCGACGGGGACGAGCGGGGCGGCGACTCGAGATGCGACCGATCACGGCCGTCGTCCTCTCGGACTACGGCCGTGACCGGATTGCCTATCAGACGTACGAGAAGTTGCTGGATCCGGAGATCGACGCGCGCACACTCCCGATCAACAACCGCTATGTCATCAAGATGCAGGCCACCCACTCCCTGCTCGATTGGATCGGCCGCAGGGCACTTGCTGACGTCCGAGAAATCCTTGCCCTACCGCGAGGCAATTGGACCAACCCGAGAACCAAGCATGTCATCGGCGAGTTGACCGAACTGTTGGGCAACGCACAACGCCAACAGGAACTTGCCGAGCATCTCCGCCGATCGCTGATGCTGACACCGACTGAAGTCCAGGCTGCGTTATGGGAAGAGCCCCGCTCTCTGCTCCTCTCCGTCGTCCCCACCGCATTGCGCCGACTGGAATCACGATGGACAACGCTCAGCGGCGAGATTGACCCCGGCGCTGTACCGCGTTCGCCTCTCCCCGAGTTCATGAGTGCCTCGCTGTTCGCCTCCCTGAACAGTCCAGACGTGGATTTCGATCTCCCCGATGAACTTGGCGGTCAACAACCGCCACCACCCACCCCTATCGCCCAAGCGCTGCGCGAAGCAGTACCGGGAAAGGTAAGCCGCCGCTTCGGCTACACGAGTGCCCGAGCACGTACTTGGCTTCCGACCCCGCCGCCATGGGACTACCTCGAACTCAACGACATCGTTGCACGAGGCCACCGACTGGGTAAATGGACCACCACCGAGGGACAGAGCTACGACGTAGTGCGGCCCTTGGCAATCAAGTTAGGTACACCCCCCGAGGACGTCGAAGACTCCTCAAACGCAAGACCGCGGTGGCGATCAACATTCGAGTTCGATCGGGCATCACTACATCAGGCAGACATACCGACGCCCTCGGTGTGGTCGGATTTCGTGGACACGTGTGCGTTCGCACTACACCTAGGCGGTAGCCCTCTCAAAGTCCGTCGGATGACAATTGGATCCGATGGCGAAGTGCTGAAAGCGAATGGAACCCGCGAACCCGTCCATGTCCGGTACGCAATTGATGGCCAAGTAGCAGCACTTGGATTTGAACTCGATGTCGACGCTATGGTCGTCACCGGCCGACTCCCCAACGCAGACAAAGGGTTCTTACGCGAGTTCGCGAATAGCGCGCCATGGCGGACGTTGGCCTTCCGTCGTCGCGTACTCGAGGACGAACGCCTCGACGAAATCGCCAACCTATTTCAGCGGGAACGACTCGCCGAGATCTACCTGCATGCGTTCACCGCCCTCGGATTCGCGGACCATCGCACCACCGACATCCCGGCCACCCTTACGCACGGTCGGTGGGCCGACGATCTTCCACAGTTCCTGACAGTGGCGTATCGAGCCGACGAAAGTGACGCGGACAATCCAGGTCGGACTCTCGCCGATCTCCTGTCCCTCTCAGAGGATCCAACTGTCAGATCGGTACTGGACGAACACGGCCAACTGCTGGCATCCCCCGACCTATACTCCGACACCACCGACCTGCTCGATCGCGTATTTCTCGACACCTTCGCCAACGCCATCCTTGCCGCTGCCGAAGAGAGCATCCCCGACGCCGAGGACAGCGACCTGGCCGTCGACGTCGAGTTCGACGCGACAGTCCGCGCATACACGATCATCGTGTCGGAAACCTCGATCGGCGGACTCGGCCTTATCGAGGCCTTGAACCGGGACTACACCAAAGATCCACGCCAGTTCTGGGACGCGGTCAGTCGTGCATGCTCACCTACCGACGCAGAAGACGTGGACCATGCCCTGCAGGAAGTGCTTGGTAACCTTCTCGACTCGACAAGCCCAATCGCGCACGCGGTTGCACACTTCCGTGGTGCTGCTGGAACCAAACAGATGGACGAAGCTCTCGATGATCTCCTGAACGCATGGACGGAATCGGACGGCCCACCCGGACACCTGCTGGTATCAACATTCGCCGCCCGATTCCTGCGTCCAGGATCGACTCAGATGATTGATCGCCTCGTCACGGACCTCGCAAAGTCGTGGACACACCATGAGGCCCGCCTGGGGGTCGAGATCGACGCGCGCACCCTCGTTTTCCATGCCAGTCAAGGTGACCTCGGATACGGGATCGCACCCCTCACGTCGGATTCAGCATTCTCACTGCTCTGGTTGCGAGGTCCGCAAGCTCGATTGCGCCGGCTCGAACATTGGCACCCCTACCGCGACGATGTTGTGGTCGAACGCCTTGTGCTTGACGACATCGTCCGGGATAGAAGCGCCACCGTGGACGTCACACAACCCCAGTGGCTCATGGAGTACACGCAGTACATCGAGACCGGTGGCCGTGTCGTCCTCACTGCACCCTATCGCCATAAAGATGTACTGGCCGAATGCATTCGACAGGCCATCGTCACCGCAGCCGAACACAACGGACTGCGGGTTTTCGGGCGAGTCACCGGAATCCACCACCGGCGAGGGATGGTGCGTGCCGTTCTCTCGCTCGCAGAGGAACTGCAATGAACAACGCCACCCGAACAGTTCGGACCCGCCCCCGAAGCGGCCTCGCCATCGGTGATGTCCTCACCGCTGCCCTCGTGTCCGAACTGCTCCAACCCAGCGACGAGTTCTGGCTTGTCACCGGTTGGGTATCGGACATCACCGTCATCGACAACTCGATCCACCAGTTCGATGCAGTTGTCGGCACAGAGGCACGGTCCTCCCTGAGTCTCACCGAGGTGTTCGCGCTCCTGACCCAGCGCGGAACCCACCTACACGTCGCCGTTCGGACCGATCCGCACAACGAGACCTTCGTCCACCGACTGAGTCGAATGTGTGTAAAGGAGAACCTGCACCTGTATTCCAGCGACGACCTCCACGAAAAGATCATGATCGGCTGGACGTGGGTACTGAAAGGCTCGATGAACTTCACATGGCACGGAACCCAGCGAAACGAAGAAGCACTCGACCTTGAAGTCGGGGCCGCCAACGCAGCCCGCCAACGACTCGACGTTCGTACGCGATGGATCGGCGGTCAATCATGACGCAGCCAGATCCAGAGCAGTTCCTGTCACGGTTCTTCTCGTCGCCCAACACGGTCTGGCCGAACAAGGATCAACAGCAACCAGTAGCAGCATCGCTGGGTCCTTTCCTCGAGGCGTTGACCACTCGAGACGAGTGCCCAATTGTATTGCCCCGTCGCGAGCAATCCTGGCCGGCTGCGATCTATTACGTCATATGCTGGGATACTGGCCACGCTGGCCGTGTGCGTCCGTTGGTCGAAGCCGCACTCGCCCACAACTGGTGCCCGTTCGACGGACGCGTCGCTCACCTCAACCCCCGAGACCCAGTCGAGGCATCGATTCTCGACCTCGTAGGACCAGGCACGACCTTCATCCTGCGACCAACGCAAGCCACGGCAGGACACGCATACAAAGCCGTCAAGCGCATGGTTGACTCGCTGCGCGGCCAACCGCTGCGATTACCCACGCGGGCACGCCCCACCGGCAGGATGCTGCGCGAGTTCGAACTCGCCCTTGCCAACGGATCCGCCGAGACATCGGCAACCCTTCTCGCGGAGATCGAAGCTTTCGCAGGAATCTCTCACGAGAACGTCGCGTACCTACAGATCCGGCGACTAGCTCGTCTCGGGCGGGATCGAACCATCCTCGCGCATGGGGCCTTGCCTACAATCGTGTACTCCGAACCGCCAGTGTCGGTTCGCGAGGCAGTGCTTGGCGCCTGGGCGCGCACCACCCTGAGCCTTCCGCTGAGGACAGCGGACCTGGCTGAAGCCATCGCCGCCGTGCAAGAAGCGCAACCCGATGTAGCAATGCTCGTGGACGGCCGCCTCACCACCAGCAACGACCGCGATGCGGCAACGGTGGGAGCACTCGTCGCCGCCGCGCGTGGTGAAACGGCCCTGGCGACGGCACTGGCCACGACCGCGGCGATCGCCCCAGACATCCTCGGCATCCTGCTGCCCGAAACAGGGCCGGTCAGCGGCAATCGCGCTGACGACGGCCCATCGATTGACACCGACCTCGCGGCCACGTCGGTTGATGTCGACCCCGACAACGAAACCGACCGAGACGACGACCGCTCCCCCGTCCTCGACTCGTGGCTTACCTGGGTGCAGGAACTCTCGGCAGCACAATCTCCAGAACTTGCCCTCGAGGACTCTCAGCGCTGGACTCCGGCGTGGATGGACGATGGGACGCTCGCCGATGCGATTGATGATCTGCCACACATCGCGACCGACGGACTGCTGTCCGGCGTCGCAGCCTTTCTCGAGGCCGACGAGCTGAACCATCCAGCGATGCAGACGGCTGCGGCCCTTTTGCGCCAGTACATGGTCGCAGAACGATTCGGGCCCAATGATCTGGGCGCCATCTGCGCTCTGCTCGAGATCTTCCTACGTGCGTCACCGGCAGCCGCACCATACCGCGACATGCTGTCGGATCTACGATCATACGCGCCTCAGTGGGTCGCCGCCAGCGCAGCTCCTCGAGTACTCGACATTGCAGATGTGGTTGCATCCGGGCCCAACGCCGACTCTGACGAACGCGAAACCTTCGTCGCCGCACTGGTCGCTCCGCTTCATCACCTGCGGCACAGATTGTCCCCCGCACTACGGCGACTCGCCGCGCTGGTCTCCAATGACGTCGGGCTCACCCTTGCCTGGGACGACGACGAGAACACCTCAGCCATAGAACACGACCAAATGGGACGTTTGGTCATCCTTCTATACAGCCTTGACACGGGTTGCCTTGCGCGCGTGGAAGAAGCCGTGCGTCTGCAGTGGCCCTCGAGTCGTGTCCACATTTCGTCCGATAAGGTGGGTAACACGGCCCTGCGACAACATGCCCGCAACGCCGACCTGATCGTCATGGCAACCCGTCGTGCGACGCATGCTGCGACCGGTTTTATCACCGACAACGCCGGAAGGGGACTCATCCGACACGCAGACGGATCTGGATCTGCCTCCATGATGCGAACCGTTGAACTCGGCATTAGTGAGCTATCGACATGACGGGCGACGGAGTTGACGACATGCTCACAACTCGCGTTGCCTCGTCAATCCAAGTAGCGGTTAGCGAATAACCCGCAGAAAGACGTTGGTCAGCAATTTCACGTCATTCGGCGTGTTCTGCAGCGAGTTCCAACGGCGCTGGTCGTCAGGACCGAGGTTCCACGCGCCCCCCGTCCATGCCGCGATGTCTCCAATCGAACCAAGCTTTCGGTCGATACGCACCTCGTTGAAGTCCTCGGGCACAACCCCTTCGGTGAGTGCGTCCATGACGTAGCCCAAGGCCTGGATCCCGACGCCATGCGTGAGCCGAGACTTGCGAGGCGGAAGCTTCCACTCGATCGGCCAGGTGTCCTCAACGAGCTTCCAGAAGGCAGTGAGGTGCAGCACCATCTGCTCGACGTCGCCGGTACCGTCCTCAGCATTCCGATACTGGTACAGCGCGCCGTCGTACAGGCTGTTCTCGATCATTTTCAGGATCGTGTTGTCCTTGATATCGCCGGCCGGCGACGTGGGCATCGCAATCTTCTGATAGAACGGCCCCTCGGGGTCACCGTTCAGCCGAATCATCACCTGCGCAGGCAGTTGCCGGCGCGCGTACTTCGGCGGTAGGTAGCCCTCCGTGTCCGGGAGCAACTCATGAATCAGGCCCTTCGGCAGTGGCTTCGTGTTGTTGACGAGGATGAACTGCGAGCGCTGCTCTTCCTCGGAGTTCGCGATGAACCCGACTGCGGCGACGGGGAACTCCCCCAGGTCGGCATCGCGGATCGCGGCACTGCGCTGTTGCCCGTCAACCAGCAGTGCCGGCTTGTCTTCCTCGGCAAGTCCTTCGTCAACGGGGATTACCAACTCGCCGGGAACCGCGTAGTCCACGACGCTACGTCGCCGCGCCGACTCGAACACGACGCGCGAATCGAATGCGAGCACAACAGCATTCGGCAGCATCGCACCATCCGATTCCAGGTAGCGTCTGATCGCCTTGATATGGCTCAAGACCTCCGGTCGCTGATACCCATCGAGCGCCCCGTCATCATCACGGTGGATTCGGGACACCGTCGCAAAGTCGTGAATCTTCTTGCCATCTACAGCGAAGCAGTAGATACGACGCTCACCCTGCTTTACCTCGATCGCAGGCACTCGAATCTCGTACTTATCGGCCACGTATACCTCTCACGTTCGATTCACGGTCGGCAGCGATGCCATCTGTTCCGCGAGCACAGATAGGTTGTGAAATCCCCTGCGCTTGTTTCGTTCGGTACCGCGGAAGATGATCATCTCGATGCCGTGCTTCTCACACAGTCCACACCGGCATGTCCGCCAGGGAACAGCCACGAGAGTCCGCTCGTACTGTCCGGCGTAACTGGTCGAGACCCCGATCAGCGACTCGTACGCGAGAAGCGCCGACATCGCCTCACCTACAGAAGCCTGAGCATCATCGAAGGCGCGCAGCACACGGAGGGTGTGGCGTTCCGCGGCAATCGCGTCCCCCTGCGAGACCACGCCGGCCAGAATTGCCCGCTTGAGTTTCACGTTTCCGTCGACCTGCGGCACCCGCAACGCCGCATACTTCGTGTCGCGGGTGTGGAAGTTGTCGCGATCATCCATGAACGACTGGCGGAACGCCGACGTACTGTCGAAACTCGTCACCCCGAGACTAGCGAAGGCCTCGATCGAGTCGATTCGGGTGACACCAAGCAAATGTAGTTCTGTGCCGGTGTTGCGGACCTCATCGATCGCCCTAAGACAATCGAGAATGTCTGGCGTCTTCAGAGGAACCATTCCTCCTAGAGCGATTCGCGAGTATCCCATCGCTTGGAGTTCCTGCACGCTGTCTGCGTAACTTGCGGGGTTCCAACCCTGCGCAGCGCCGACCGGTTCAACCGGACTCTTGCGAGCCCGGACGACCTCGAGGAAGTCCTCGGCGTAGCGAAGTGAGATCTTCCGCCGTTCGACCCAGTCCTCCGGGGGGTCGGTCGTAGCGCCGGGCTTCTGGTATCCGAGGATGATGTGATCGACGCTGACTCCCGCTTGGAATCCGCACTCCTCGTAGAAGTCAAGCACCTCCTCGACGGTGTACGGGGGTTCCGTCTCCCCGACGTAGTTGAACGCACCACAGTCACCGAGTGTCGCGACACCCTCCGGGAGTCGGAAGAACCGTTCGACGCCAAGCCGATAGAGCCTCTGCCGCTGCGCCATGGTGTACTTTCCGACGCCTCGGATCGAACCGTCGACAATCGCCTTCGAGACGAGGATCCCGTCGTACGCAGGAGAGGTCAACACCTCGTGCGCGTACCGGTCGTCTCGTTGCCGCACACGCATCGGCGAGTATTCATCGTTGATGAAATCGTAGGTCGGACTGACCAGATCCTGGCTATCCGGAAAGTAGAACTTCACTTCTTCCCCGCTCTGGCCTCGACGTACTTCCGCGCCAAATAGTTTGACAGCGCCGAAATATGCCGGGGTGTGTTCTGCAACTCGTCCCAAGGAAGTCCGAGTTCGTTCCAGGTCCCATCAGTCCACCGACAAAGCGGGGCAACACGTTCGAGTTCGCGCCGAACCTCCGCATCGATCGACTTGGAGGTCAGATCCAGATGCACCATCACCCTGTCCATCAATCGACTCATCGCTCGGATGCCGACGCCACCCATCAGTCGAGACTTCGCCGGAGGCTTACCCCACGCGTCTGGAAAGACCTCGCGGACCGCCGCCCAGTAGATGAGCAGCAGACGTCGGATCCCTTCGGTGTCAGTCGTGCCTGTAGCCATGTTCCGATAAGGGAACAGAACCCCCGAAGGCGACTCAAGCGACTCTTTGATCGACTCAACCAAACTCGTGTCGGTAACCACTGCGCGTCGACGCTCTTCGGTATCGCTCGAAGCCCGCTTCACCAGTCCACAGAAGGGCGACTCGGGATCCTGGTTCAGCATGTCGACGAGGGCCGAGGGAAGTCTGCGCGCCGACAGGCGAGGCGACGGTGCCGCAACGACCTCTGGCAGCAACTCCGTCACCAGATTCGCCGGCAACGGCGACACCGTGTTGATTCGGAGGAACTGTTCCCGCTGCATCGAGAGTGTCGGCGCAACGAACCCCGCGATCGGGACAGGAATTCTCTTGTTCTTGGTCCGCGCCAACGCGAGGCTTCGCTGCTGACCGTCAACGATCCAGGCCGGGCGCGGCGCATCGGGGTCGGTCGACAACGGGATCTCGAGAGTCCCCGCGGTCGACAGACCGTCACTGGTGGCCGGTCCTCGGCTCGCTCTGAACCTGACGGTCTCGGGCAACGCCAGTATCAGGCCGTTCGGGAACAACACCTCACCGGAGTTGAGGTAGTCGAGAATTTGCTTGACGTGGTTCTTCCGTTCCGGCCGTTGATATCCGATCAGCTTTCCGGCCTCGTCGCGAGATATCCTCGCCACGTCGGCGACCGCGTCGATTTCCTCGGCCGCAAGCGCGAAGAGGTACACCGGCATCTCAGGATTCTGTTGAATACGCAGCGCGCGTCGCTCTATCTTCGCTTCCCTTTGGGTCATGCCGCACCTCCGCGAACAGCCTTGAACAACCGACCGAAGCGCTTCTGCTCGCATGCAACGCCTGCGTCACGAAGGCGGCGAAGGGCACGCGTCGCCGACAGGGTGGGATCGTGCGTCAACAGTTCCTCGATCAACTCCGTCACCTCGTTGTCCCGCAGAGGCATTCGGTCGTACCGTTCCTCGACTCGAACCGCACTCGCCCACGATTGCCAACGCTCGTCGTCAGCAGCACAGTACAACTCGTTCGACTCACGCAGCGCAAGCCACGAGCGCGCCATCCGCAAACTGACGCTTGAAGCAGTGCCACCAAGGTGGGCGCGGAGAGCGCGGTCGGACGCGAGTCGAGGTATCCCTGCGATATCACGCGCCCCGCCCACCAGGAGAAGGTCGCCACCCCGTCGCCCCAACGCCTCAAGGTCAGTCTCCAGGGCGCGCGCGTAGTTCTCCGACAGGACGAGCAGCGTGCGCTTACCCGCAACGTCCGTTAGTTTGAGCGATGCCGGCAGGGCCTCGAGCCTGTGCCACCAATCACGGATTCCGGATGAACCGGCGGCGACGGTATCGTCCTGACCCGACGCGAAAGTTGCGGAGTATGCCGCGGCCCGTGTTGCGCAACTCCGCAGTCCCAATCCCGCGGATGCAACGAGCAGTGTGACGTCGAATCCAGCTGTCGCCGCATCCCGAGCCAGACCCGTCGCCTGCACCCAGGCTTCACCCTGGTACAGGGTCCGCAACTCCACATCGGCGGGCACAGTCGACAGCCGATCAGCCCACTCGATGAAGCGACTGTCACCGTCGCCGGCGGCAAGGGAGCGTACCTGCAGCAAGGGATGGGGCCTGACCGACTTGCGGTCAGTGCAGTTGACTACGAGTGTCAGTTGCCGCACAGCACCTCCTTTCGTAAGTAGAAACTACCCTACTATCGATGCGACTCAGCATCGCAGTTTCCGCTACGCTTCTGAAAGCTCACGATCGAACAACCAGGAGGCCCGGTGGGCACACCAGCTGTAGTACTTCTCAGCGGAGGACTCGACTCGACGACGGTGCTCGCGATGGTCCGCGATCAGGGATACGACGCTTACGCGCTCTCGTTCCGGTATGGACAACGCCATACCGTCGAACTCGAAGCAGCCAGCCGCGTTGCGACGGCGTTCGGCGCAACCCGACACGTTGTCGCCGACATCGACCTTCGAGTGTTCGGCGGATCCGCCCTGACCGACGACATCGCCGTTCCGAAGCACGATGACGCTGCCGAGGTGAACACGCCTGACGAGATCCCGTCGACCTACGTGCCGGCACGGAACACAATTTTCCTCTCGTTCGCACTCGCGTACGCCGAGACCGTCGGCGCAACCGACATCTTCCTCGGCGTCAACTCCCTCGACTATTCCGGCTACCCGGACTGCCGCCCCGAGTACATCGCTGCGTACGAGTCGATGGCCAACCTTGCAACCAAGTTCGGCGTCGAGGGTGCGCGCATCAAGATCCACACCCCTTTGATCTCGATGACGAAGGCCGAGATCGTGCAGGCCGGCCTCAGCATCGGCGTCGACTACGGATTGACGTCCTCCTGCTATGACCCCGACGAGCAGGGTTGGCCTTGTGGACACTGCGATTCGTGCCTTCTGCGTTTGAAGGGTTTCGCCGACGCGGGCCTGACGGACCCCCTCAAGTACCAGAGCGCCTGACGTGGCATACAAGGTCAAAGAAGTCTTCTACACGCTGCAGGGCGAAGGCATGCATGCGGGGCGCCCAGCGGTGTTCTGCCGGTTCTCGTCCTGCAACTTGTGGACAGGTCGCGAGGAAGACCGTCACCGTGCAATCTGCCAGTTCTGCGACACGGACTTCGTTGGAACCGACGGGATCAACGGCGGCAAGTACCAGACACCCGGCGAACTCGTAGACCAGATCTCGGCGCAATGGCCCTCCGGGGACACCGAGCATCGGATGGTTGTTTGCACTGGCGGCGAACCACTGCTCCAACTCGACTCTGCCCTCACGTCGGAACTCCACCGCCGCGGCTTCTATGTCGCGGTCGAAACGAATGGCACACAACCGGTCCCGGACGGGATCGACTGGCTGTGCGTTAGTCCCAAGCAGGGCGCCGAGTTGGTTGTGTCAGGTGGCAATGAACTCAAACTCGTCTATCCACAGGATGACAACAACCCTGCCGACTACGAGAACCTTGCCTTCACGTCCTTCCGCCTCCAGCCTATGGACGGCGCAGACGTTGCGGACAACACCCGAGCAGCGGTTGACTACTGCCTACGAAACCCACAGTGGCAACTCAGCCTCCAGACCCACAAGTTCCTAGGAATACCGTGACAGTCACCAGCGAGATCTTCCGCGAGTTCAGCTTCGAGGCCGCTCACCGACTCCCCAATGTGCCTGAAGGGCACAAGTGCGCACGCCTGCATGGACACTCGTACAGGTTCTCCGTTCACGTCGAGGGCCAGGTCGACCCGACGCTGGGTTGGATCATGGACTTCGGCGACTTGAAGCAGGTTGTTCGACCGCTCGTCGAGCAACTGGACCACTACTACCTCAACGAGATCGAAGGACTGGAGAACCCGACCAGCGAAGTACTCGCGGTCTGGCTGTGGGAGCGCCTGCACCCGGGTCTGCCGGGACTCTCCGCGATCACCGTTCGTGAGACCTGCACATCCGGGTCCACCTACCGAGGGTATGCCGGACCATAAGTCGCTCGGCATGACCGGTGGTTACGTCCGCAAATCTTCCAGTTGATGGAACAGACTCTGCAGAAAGCGTTGTAAGTGTGAAGAACCAGTCCACCCTGATCGGTTCGGGTGCGGCGATCGCGCTGCTTGGCAGCGTAGTCGCGGCCAACTGGGCAACAACTCGATTCGGATTCGTGCCGGTCGGATTCGGCCAACAAGCCACGGCGGGAACGTTCTTCGCAGGGTTTGCTCTGGCAGCGCGGGACGCCACACAGGACGCACTGGGCAAGGCAGGGATGCTGGCAACAGTGGCGGTCGGAGTCCTGATCTCCTATATCATCGCCGACCCCTTCATCGCACTGGCGTCCGCCGCTGCTTTCGCGGTGGCCGAATTGCTCAATTTCGCTGTCTACACACCACTTCGGGAACGCTCACGCCTCGGAGACCGGCGTTGGGCCACTGCTGTCGTCTCCTCGTCGATCGCTGGCGCCATCGCAGACACCGTTGTCTTCTTGTGGATCGCTTTCGGATGGGCGGCGGTCGCACCCGCCATGGTGGGCCAGTTGATCGGAAAGATGTGGGCAACCATGCTCTATCTTGCCGCAGGGAAGGCTGTATCCACGCGGTTGACGAGTGCCCCTGCCGCGTAGCCACTGTACACTTTTGGGACTGCCCCACCCGCCCTCATCGGCGGAGGCACACGGCAAGATCGAGCGGTTTCACCGCACCATGGCGACCGAGTGGGCCTTCGCCCGGCACTACAAGTCCGAACAAGCCCGGCAGACGGTGCTGCCGGGGTGGTCGCACACCTACAATCACAACCGGCAACACTCCGCCATCGGGAGGAACGTTCCCCTTCAGTCGCTTGACCAAGGGACTGCCCCACCGACAGCCCCGTCTCACCGATTCACCGGATACCGTCCACCGCCAAGTTCGGAAACAACGTCCGCGAATTCCTCTACCGCGTCGGGATGGCCGTCGAAGTAGTCCTCCCAGAAGCCCGCCCTAGCGAATCTTCCGTGGGTGATCATCAGCCCCCCACCTCGACCCGGGATCAAGATCCATCCATCAGGCACCGTGTTGTCCACGACGTCGAACATCCCAGCCGGCCAGATCGACGCCAGCCCGGACTTGTCGATTACCCGGTACGTGGTGTCGGACCGATGCGAGATTGCAATCTCCAGCACATCTGATCTGCCCTCCAGCAGGGTCGGATATGGCGCCCCAACAGTATTGGGAACCCGCTCACCTGCTGGCTTCAGCTCTACGATCACCTTGACCACATCACTTTCGACTTGTAGTCCAATTCGTACATCACTTCCAGAGTCATCCGGTTCATGTAGAAGTGAGCCTCCACGCGGCCATGCTGCCAAGGCATCGACCCACTCGTGAACTTCGCCCAGTCACGAACATCACCACCTCGCTCCGCGACCTGCCGGGCGAACTCCGGATTGCCAATATTCTCCCCTCGAATGACGTCATACGCCCCCGCGAGCACATCGTCATGCAATCGTCCGTCATCCGTGAATAGACTCGACAGCTGTCGATCGAGAAGTTCAGACCGCAAGTACTCAGCCGAGATTGGGCTCTCCGGGTAGCCGGACTGCGTGGACACACGATTTCCCCCACACGCCTCCGGCGCCAACCCAAACGGATCGATCCACCCCGTCGGATTGTGCGGGTACGCACTCGGATTCGCCGCGGGCGCCAACCCGAGCGGGTCCGGCGTGACGTACCGCCCGAGCGCGGGGTCGTAGTAGCGGTGCAGGTTGTAGTGCAGCCCGGTCTCGTCGTCGCAAGAGTCCTACCAGAACCCGCCTGTGACATCAGTGCGTACGGCCAAGTGGTCGAACCTCGACCGTCTCGGGGCGGTTCGACACGGGTTGCCGAGTGAGACGCAGCCAAACAGGGCACTCCCGATCGGTATGATCCGATAATTGTGTGCTATTGCGCCTGGCCAGGTAGCTTGTCCTCGATCGCATCGATCCTTCGCGCCTGCGCGTAAATGTCGACGCCTACACGTCGGTCGTCGAAGACGCCAAATCCACGAACGATTAGTGCCCCCAGCTGAAGTGCTGGAATGAGTCGACGAAGGAGTTCGCCCCCGTCGGGATCCGGATCACCGAGACCCTGTAGTGCGCGGTCAATGACCGAGTGCAAATCCCCCGACACCGACTCCGGATGCAGAACGCAGAGCGCTGGATGCGTTCGCGTCACTTCGATGGCAACTCCGAACTCCTCGATATCGCAGTCAAGCCATCCCGCGAACCGCAGCCTGTCGTCCGACCGGGTGAGCGGAAAATCGTGCCGGGCACCCACCGGAAGCATGACGGATTCTCTCTCCCATTGCCCCCAGACCCTGTGCTTCATCGCGAGGCTTGCGGCAAGTCGATTGGGGGGCTGGGTAGGCCAGGACGCTGCGACCAGCATGAGCCCCCATAACTCGTCCGACAGCAAGGACAACGCTTGCGATGCAGCGTGCGCCGCCTCCGCTACGCCGGCAGCTGGGGTTAGTCCTGCAACTGATGAACGATTCACCTCGATACCAAGGACGTCGATGTCCGAAAGCTCCGCCGAAACCGACCGAAGGAGCGGTACGTCCGCACACGATGCCCGGTCCAGCGACAGATCACCGCTCTCAGTAGTCATAGTGATCACCGTTCGGGGCGTTGAAGTGCGGTCCCCGATTCTGGGATGGGTCGTCGACGAAAATGTGACCCCCGGCGTCGTCTCGGATTGTCACTCTTCTCGTCCCCCCACCTTCGACGGGTACCTCGAATACATAGCTGCTACCCGGCTGCAATCGTCCTCGCCGATCATAGTTCGGGTCGACAGCCAGCGGCTGCTGCCCGACCGGGATACCCAGATCGCGTTTCACCTGGTTGAACGCACCATGGCGGCCCGCGCCATCGGGCGACATATTGGGAGGTCGGTGACCCCCGCACGCCTCCGGCGCCAACCCCAACGGATCGATCCACCCCGTCGGATTGTGCGGGTACGCACTCGGATTCGCCGCGGGCGCCAACCCGAGCGGGTCCTGCGTGACGTACCGGCCGAGCGCGGGGTCGTAGTAGCGGTGCAGGTTGTAGTGCAACCCGGTCTCGTCGTCGAGGTACTGGCCGGGGAACCGCAGCGGCGTCGACTCCCCCTGCCAGCTGGCCCGCCCCCACAAGTCCGCGGACGCCGACCCGACCTCCACCCCGGTAGCGGGGTCGACCAACCCGACCGGTGAACCGACGAGGTCGGTGACGATCGCGAAGAACTCGCCGTCGACCCGCGACTGGGTCAGCGGCGTGAACCCGCCCGGCCGGTACGTCCACCGGGTGATCTGCCCGGCCGACTCCTGTTCGACGAGTCGGGCGCCGTCCCAGGTGAAGCGGGTCCGCTCGACGACGGTCCCGTCGTGGGCGATCCGGTTCTTGGTGGTGCGGCGACCGTACGCGTCGTAGCTGTACCGCCACCGCTGCCCGTCGGGCGTCACGACCTCGATGAGCTGGTCGAATGCGTCGTACCGGTACCGCCACACCTCCGGCTTCCGCGACGGCCGGGTGACTGTCTTGCGGACCAGTCGTCCCGCCGCGTCGTGCCGGTAGCGGGTGCGGCCGTCCCGGATGATCAGGTTGCCGCGGTATTCGCGTCGGTCGTCGCCGCGGCGGGTGATGTTGCCGAGCCCGTCGTATCCGTACCGCTCCCCCGGCCCGTCGCCGCGGTCGACGGAGGTGACCCGGCCGACCGGGTCGAGCCGGTAGTCGGTGCGCATCCCCGTCTCCCCCGCGCGGCGCGTGTGCCGGGTGAGGTGGCCGTCGGCCCGGTAGTCGTACCCGTCCTCGCGCAGGACGGTGCTCGACGGTCCGCCGAGCCCGAGGTCGAGAGCCGGCGCGGGATGCGCGGTCACGGTCCGCGCGGCGATGCGCCCGGACTGCGTGTGGGTGTGCGTCACCGCGACCTCGCCGAGCCGCCACCCCGACACTGCGCCGCGCGGGTCGTGGGTAAACCCGACCGTGCGCCCCTCTGCGGTGAGCGCCGCCAACCGTCCCGCCGGATCCCACCGCCACCCGGTGTCCCCGCCCGACGCGCCCGACCGGCGGGTGCGGCGGCCCGCGGCGTCGTACTCGTATCCCGCCCGGCGGCCGTCCACGGTCTCGCTCGACACGAGACCTGCTGCGGTGTAACCCCGTTCGATCAGGTGCGTGACGTCGTCACCGCGCCCCGACGCGGCGGCGGTGACCCGGCCGGCGGCGTCGTGGCCGAAGCGGCGGTACTCCCCGGTGTCGGCGCGCACCTCGGTCAGCCGGCCGAGGATGTCGCGGCGGTGGGTGCGGGTGACCCCGGTCGCGCCGGTCACCGCCGCAGCCCTGCCCATCGCGTCGCGGGTGTAGGTGGTGGTCGCGCCGGCGTAGTCGGTCTCGGCGATCAGGCGTCCGGCCGGGTCGTACCGGTAGGTCCAGGTGTCGCCGAGCGGGTTGGTGACGGCAGTGAGGCGCCGTTCGGTGTCCCAGGTGTACCGGGTACTCACGCCGTCGGGGTCGATGCGCTCGGTGAGCAGGTCGAACGGGCCGTACCGGTACGCGGTGACCCCGCCGACCGCATTTCTGTGGGTGAGGAGGTTGCCCTCCCCGTCGTAACACCAGGTTTCGGTGCCGCCGTCGGCATCCGTGGCCTCGATCAGCCGGCCGCCGGGCGACCACCGCCGGGTGGTCACGGCGCCGGTCGGGTCCGTCACCCGGACCGGCCGCCCGAACCCGTCCCGCTCAATCCGGGTGACACCGCCGGACGGACACGTGATCGCGACCGGCAGCCCCGCCCCGTCGCAGTCGACGAGGGTGGTCGCACCCGTCGGGTCGGTGATCCGGGCGACCGCGCCGGTGTCGTGGTGCCGGTACGTGGTCCGCGCGCCGGACGAGTCGGTCACCGCGGCGAGCCTGCCGCGGCCGTCCCACGCCTGCCTGGTGACCTCCCAACCCGGATGGTGCACGGCGACAGCCTGTTTCGGCGCGCCGTAGTCGACGGTCAGCGTCTCGCCGTCGGGGCGGACGATGCGGGCGACGTCCCCGTCCGGGGTGTAGGTGTAGCCGGTGACGGCGCCGTCCGGGGTGCGGACCCGCAGCGGCTCGCGCCGGTCGTTGTAGTCGGTGTGGGTGTGCCCGCCCGCCGGGTCGATCAGGTCCCGCAGCCGCAGGTCCGTGTCGAAGCCGTGGGTGGTGGCGGCGCCGAGGGAATCGGTGACGACGGTGACCCGGCCGGCGGGCAGCTCGCGGTAGTCGAAGCGGCAGTTCATGATTTCCGCGGTGCCGCGCTGGGTGACGACCCGTCCGGACGCGTCGTAGCCGTTGTCCATCCGGGTGCCGTTGGAGTCGACCCACGCCAGCATCCGGCCGTCGGCGTCGTACTCGTAGCGGGTGGTGCCGCCGTCCCCGGTCGTCACCGAGGTGAGATCGCCGTCGGTGTACCCGAATTCGCGCACCGTCACGGCCGCGTCGCCGTCCACCACGGCCAGCGCCGTCACCCGGCCCGCCGCCGCGGTGACCCGCACCCGGTAGCCGCCGGAGTGCACGACCTCCCTCGGCGCGCCGTCCGCGTCGTAGCGCAGCAGGATGCGGTTGCCGTGCCGGTCGGTGATCGCGCTGATCGCCACGTTGCCGAGCGCCGAATCGAGTCCCGCCAGCTCGGGTTTCGGTGCGAAGTGCCAGCTGATCCGGCGGTCCGGGTCGTCGATCCGGTAGCCGCCCGCCTCCGTGCGGGTCAGCGGCCACCGCTGCCCGGATGCGGGCAGCACCGCCGCGCCGACCTCCGGGTGCGGATAGCTGAGCATGACGCCGTCCTCGGCGAGGAACGTGACACCCGCGTCCTCGACGACCACCCGCAGGTCGAGGGTCGCCGACCAACTCCGCCCGAACCAGCGCCCGAACCGGTGGTTCGACCGGTGCCGCCGCAGCAGCACCAGCGGCAGCACCCCCGGAAGCGTGAGATCGGTTTCCGGGAGCAGGAATTCGCCGGTCGCCACGTCGACGGGGTCGCCGCCCTCGGTGTTCTGGTGGCCGGTCCGGTCGGCCTCGACACCCCGGTCGGTCGCGGCGTGGTGGGCGCCGCGGTCCGCGTCGGCGAGCTGCTGCGGGGTCGGCGTCGGATCGGGCCGCGGCTCCGGTCCCGGCGCCGCGGGGTCGACGGAGGCCGGCGTGGTGTCCGGCGGCGGGTCCGCGGCACGATGCCCGTCCGGCGCGCGGTCGACGAGCCGGGCGGTGTCGGCCAGCGTGTCGGCGGCGTCCACGATGTGCTCGGTCCCGCGCACCGCGGCGGCCCCCACCCCGCCGACGCCGCCGGTCGCGGCGGTGAGCAGCGCGTCCCCGGCGAGGCCACCCGACACCTCGAACGGGTGCTCCCGCAGATCGGTGAGCATCGCGGAGACGACGGCGCCCGGGTCGGAGGCGGCGACGAACAGTCCCGCGGTCAGTTCCGACATCGCGGCCGCATACTCGGCCGGGTGCGTCAGGTTGTAGCGGTCGGCCGGGTTGACCTGCCGCACGAACCCGGCGATGCCGCTGAGCGAGGTGACCAGGCCCGCCGTGAAGTTCACCTTCGCCGCCTCGCCGACCGCGAGCAGGTCGGTGACGTCGGCGGCGAGGCGTTCGGTGAACGGCGGTGCGGTCGGCGCCGCCGCGGGGACCTCCGCCTGCCGGGCCGCGACCCGAGCGGCGACCCCGTCCCGCTCGGCGCGGGCGCCGCGGAGCATCGCGGCCGCGGCCGCCTTCGCCGCGTCGGACGCCGCAGCATCGTCCCCGACGGCGGCCTCGGCGCGGCCGGCCTCCCGCCACACCGCGACCGCGTCCGCCGCCCGCCCCTGCGCGGCCGCGACCGCGTGCCCCCACCCGGTGAGCGCCTCCCCCGCCGCCGTCATCGCGTCGGCCGCGGCGTGCCACAGGCCCGGCTGCCGGTCGTACACGGCGTCGAACGCGTCGGCGGCGCTGCCGGTCCAGCCCGCGGCGTCGACGGCGGCGAACGCGTCCCCAGCCCCGGCGATGCCGGACGCCAGGTCGGCGAGGACGGCCGCCGCGTCGGCGATCGCCGCCGGATCGCCGCGCACCAGGTCCCGCGGATCCTCCGACTGCCCGAGCTCGAGCTCGTCGACGGCGCCGCCGGTGGCGTCGGCGATCCGGTCGCCGAGCCCGGCCAGGGCGTCCGCGACCGGGTCCGCGCCGGCGCCGCGGGCGAGCCGTGCCGCCCCGTCGAGTCCGGCGTCGACGGCCTGTCCGACCGTCTCGGCGGCGGATTCGGCGGTGTCGGTGAGGAACTCGCCCGCCGCGTCGGCGGCGCCGGTCGCGTCGTCCCAGGTGTCGCTGAGCCAGCTCACGGCGCCTCCCCGGCGACGATGCCGGACACGACGGCCGCATCCGCGCCGATCGACCGGTACGCCTCGGCGAACGCGTCGACGCTGTAGTCGGGGCTGCGTACGTGGTTGATCGGGTTGTCGGCGAGGGTCTCGCCCCAGCCGCGGGCGGCGATCTCCGCCTCGCTCAGGTGCGGGTTGCCGACGACGTCGGACCACACCGTCTTCAGCATCGTCGCCGCGGCCTGCTCCATGTCGTGGTAGCGGCCCGCGTTCAGGTCGAGGGTGCGGGCGATCGAATTCGCGGCCTGCACCAGATACCGCACACCCCACGACCACCGTTCGACGCAGGCCTCGAACGCGGTCTGCACGTCGCGGTGCCCGGCCTCGAGCGGGGACAGCGCGAGCAACGAGAATCCGCGGCCCGACGCCGCGGTCTCCCCGATCCCAAGGTCGGCGAGCACACCGGTGATCGCGGTGATCCCGGCCGCCGCGTCGACGAGGACCTGCGGCTCGACCCGGAGTTCGCCGCTCACCGCGCCGCCCGCGCGGGATCCAGGAACGCCCCCGGCGCCGTGTCCGGCGGGAACGCCATCGGTGTTGGACCCGCGGCGTCGACCACGACGCCGGTCGGCCGGGGCAGGGCGGCGGCGATCTCGTCGAGGACCCGGCCCCCGGGCAGCGCGCGGTATCGGGCAAACGCCGCGGCGCCGCGCGCGTCGAGGTAGGCGGCGTACTGCGCCTCGCCGGTGAACACGCACAGCCAGTCGACGCCGCGGACGGTACTGATCAGCAGCCGGTCGTCGGGGGTGACGGGCAGCAGCACCGGCGCGTCCCGCAGCGCCGCGGTCAGCTGGCCCGGATGCCCGAATCCCTGCCGGAATGCCTCGACCTCGGCGCGCCACCGCGCGCAGCCGTCAGCACTGTCCCCCACGTCAATCCCCCCGGATCGCTGCGCTCCCCCACGGCGCGCCCGGTCAGCATAGCGGCCGGCGGGCCCGGTCCGCCCCCGGCCGGTCAGTGCGTGCGCGTGACGGCGCGAACGTGTCGGTCGCCCGTGACACGATGGCCCCGCACGATCGGCAGCGACGAGAGGAGGCACAGTGTCGGCAACCGGCGACGTCCACCGCCTCCAGCGAGAACGTCACTACAGCTCCGGCTGGTCCCTGCTGCGCTCCGACAATGCGCCCGCCGTCCTCGCCCTGCTGAGCAGGCACTTCGACCACGGCACCCGCCGCCTGCCGGCCCCGGAACTGTTCGCGCTGCTCGACGCGGACCTGCAGGAGCTGCGGGACGCTGGATTCGATCTGCCCCGCACCGGGCAGGGCTACTGCGCCGACTGGGTGCGCGCCGGATTTCTGCTGCGCCGCAGCAGCGACGCGGCACGGGAGGAGACCCTGGAACCGACCGACGGGGCGTTCGCGGCGATGACGTTCGTCGCCGGCCTTACTGGGCAGGTCAGCACGGTGACGGAGTCGCGGCTGACGACGCTGTCCGCGCAACTGCAGGCCCTCGCCAGGGACTCCGACCCCCGCAGCGAGAGCAGGCTGGCCGCGTTGCGTGCCGAACGCGACGAGCTGGACCGGCAGATCGCGGCCGTCGAGTCCGGCGACTTCCCGATCCTCGACGGGGCCAGGGCCGTCGAGCGGTCCGCGGAGATCCTCGCGCTGGCCTCCGAGGTGCCGGGCGACTTCGCGCGGGTCCGGGCCGGATTCGAGGACCTGAACCGGGACCTTCGGGCCCGCATCCTCGACGACGACACCGACCGCGGCGACACCCTCGGCGACGTGTTCCGCGGTGTCGACCTGATCGGCCAGTCCGACGCGGGCCGCAGCTTCACCGCGTTCTACGACATGATCCTCGACCCCGCCCGGTCCACGCAGCTCGACGACTGGATCGACGCGATCCTCGACCGCCCGTTCGCCGCCGCCCTCGACGCCGACCAGCGCCGCCGCTTCCGGGCGCTGCTCACCGAGATGGAAACCGCTGCGTCCGAGGTTCATTCGACGATGACATCGCTTTCCCGTTCGTTGCGCCATTTCGTGCAGTCCCGCACCTACGAGGAGCACCGGCGGTTGCAAAAACTGCTGCGGGCAGCGCAGCAGCAGGCGGTGGCGGTCGCGAAGGTCCGCCGCCCGTTCGACACCGTCGGCCTGGACCTGGTGCGGATCGGCATGGGCATCGAATCGGTCGCTGCCCTGCGACTGCACAATCCGAGCGACGACCTCGTGACCGAGCCGGTACGGACCGCGGAGCCGGGCGTGGTGGACCTTGAGGACCTGCGCCGCCTGGTCCGCGAGTCGGAGATCGACTTCGACGAACTGACCGGAAACGTCGCCGCCACGCTCCGCGACCGGGGCCGCGCCTCGGTCGGGGACGTGCTGCGCGCGCATCCCGCCACCCAGGGCCTGGCCAGCGCGGTCGGGTTGATGGTGCTCGCCACCCGGCATGGGCACCGCGTCGACGAGGTCGAGGAGATCGGGTGGACGTCCGCGGCGGGCACCGAACGCCGCGCCACGATCCGGCGGCTGCTGTTCGATCCGACCGCCGATGAGTTCACCCGCCGCGCAGGCCCGCCGTCCGCGACCGCCGCCGACCGGCCACTCGACGTCCCGATCCAGGAGGTCACGCCGTGACCGAGACCGCCGCAGCCGACGCCGATCCGCCAGCCGATCTCGAACCGCCCACCGCCCGCTATCCCGGCGACACCGGCGACCTGGACCTGCCGACCCGCCGCGCCCTGGTTCAGCTGCTCAAGGGTCCGCTGATCACCGCGGCGAAACACCCGGAGGTGTGGCGCACCGTGGTCCGCGAGGAGCGGCTGCTGCGGTCCCGGGTCGCGGACGTGTTCCTCGACCTGGTCGTCGACGACGAGAACGAACTCGCATTCACCCGGCCCGCGGACACCGGCGATCTCGACACCCCGACCGTGCTGCGTACCGAACGACTCACGTTCATGGACACCGTCATGCTGCTCGCGCTGCGGCAGCGGCTGCTGCGGGCCCAACCCGGGGAGCGAGTCATCGTCGACCGCGACGAGATCGCCGAACAACTCGAGATGTACCGCGCGGGCGGCGACACCGACCCCGCCGGCTACGCGAAACGGGTCACCGCGTCGTGGACGAAGCTCGGAAAGTACTCGCTGCTGTCAAGAACGAGCACCGACGACCGGATGGAGATCTCCCCGGTGCTGCGGCAACTATTCGACGCCGACCAGGTCGCCGCCGTCGACGCCGAGTTCCGCCGGATCGCCGAGGAGGAGTCCCCGTGACCACCATCGCGCCAACGCCGGTGCATCCCGGCCAGCGCCGGCTGGCCCGCGTGCAGGTGGTGAACTGGGGGACCCTGCACGGCCACCACGATGTCCCGGTGGCCCGCACCGGCTTTCTGATCACCGGCAACTCCGGCTCCGGCAAGTCGACGCTGATCGACGCGATCTCCTCGGTGCTGATGCCCGGCGACCGGGTTCAATTCAACGCCGCCGCCCAGGAATCCGCCAAGTCGGGTCGCACCCTGGTCAGCTACGTGCGCGGCGCGTGGCGGCGGGAGGCGGGCGTCGACACCGATGGCCTGGTCACTGCCTACCTGCGCGACGGCGCCACCTGGAGCGCGGTCGCGCTGACCTACCGCACAGGCAGCGACGAACCGCCGGTCACGCTGGTCAAGCTGATGCACCTCGGGCGCGGGCAGAACGCGGTCGCCGACGTCGGCCACCTGCACCTGATCCTCGACCAGGAACTGGACCTCACCGAGCTGGCACCGTTCGTCACCCGAGGAATCGACACCCGCGGCATCCGCAAACGCTGGCCGGACGCGACCGTCAACCCGTCCTACGGCCCGTTCGCCCGCAGTTTCCGCTCCCGCCTGGGAATTTCGACGGAGAGCGCGCAGCGGCTGCTGCACCGCACGCTGTCCGCGAAGTCGCTGAGCAGCCTCGACCAGCTGCTGCGCGACTACATGCTCGACACCCCCGGCACGTTCGACATGGCCGACCGCGCGGTCGCGCAGTTCCATGACCTGCGCGACGCGCACCGCGTCGTCGTCGACGCACGGAACCAGGTCGACGCCCTAGCCCCGCTCGACGAGCTCGCCGCCGCTCGCCGCACCGCGCTCACCACGCGCCGCGACACCGACGAGGAGACCGCGCACCTCGACGCGGTCCGCGCCCAACGGTCCCTCGAGCTGCTCCTCGGTGAGCAGACCGAAATGCGGGCCCGCACACCGCTGCTCGAGGCGGGCGCCGTCGAGGCCGCGGACGCCGCGCAGCGGGCCAGGCAGGACACCGTCGACCTGAGCGTCCGGATCGAGGGGGTCGACGGTGGACGCCTGTCCGTCCTGACCGCGCAGCGGGACGCCGAGGTCCGCACCGTGGCGCGGGTCCGGGCCCGACGCGACCGGATCGCACACGCCGTCACCGCGTGGAACGGGGCGGTCCCCGCCACCGCGGAGGAGTTTGTCGTCCTGCGCACCCAACTCGAGGACCAGCTCGCGCACGCCGCCGACGGGCACGAGGACCGACTCGGCGAGCGCTACCGGATCTCCGACCGGCGGGCCGCCGCTGCCCGCGACCGCGACCGCCTCACCGAGGACCGGGAGGCGCTGGCCCGCCGCCGCTCCAACATCGACCCCGCACTCCTCCGCGTCAGGGAGACCCTCTGCGCGGCAACCGGGCTCGGCGAGGACCAGCTGCCCTTTGCGGGCGAACTGATCGCGGTCCGCGCCGAGCACACCGAGTGGACCGGGCCGATCGAGCGGGTCCTCGGCGGTTTCGCCCGGACCATGCTTGTCCCCGAGGACGCCTACCCGGACGTCGCCGCCGCGGTGGACGGCACCCACCTCGGCGCCCGGCTGGTGTACCGGCGGGTGCGGATCACGTCGGCGCCGACGACGCAGACCGGGCCGTCGTCGCTGGTGCGTCGCGTCGACGTCGCCACCGGACCGATGTCCGGGTGGATCCACCGGCATCTCGCCGACCACTTCGACTACGCCTGCGTCGACTCCGTCGACGACCTGCCCGACCACCCGCAGGCCGTGACCCGCGCCGGACAGGTCAAGCATTCCGCCGAGCGGCACGAGAAGGATGACCGGCGCCGCGTCGACGACCGCAGCCGCTGGGTGCTCGGCTTCGACAACGAGGCCAAGCTCACCGACCTGCGCCGCCGCATCGGCGACCTCGACGCCACCGTCACCGCGCTGACCACCCGTCTCGATGACCTCGACCGCCGCGACCGGGACCTCGCCCGGCAGAACCAGTCCGCGCAGACCGTCCTCGACGCGCAGTGGACGGACATCGATCTGGCCGCCGCCGAGTCGACGTTGGCCGCCCTCGACGACCGGCTGGCCGGCTGGCAGCAGGACAATCCGGAACATGCCGCGCTGACCGCGGCACTCGACCGCACCCGAGTCACCGAGACGGAGGCCGCGGCGGCACGATCGAACGCCGAGGCGACGCTCACGATGCACGTGAAACAGCTCGACGAGCTCGACGCGAAGGTGTCCGAGGCCCGGGACGCGGCGACCGCGGAGGTGCCGGACGCCGTCGACGCCCGCATCGACGCCCGCTTCGCGAAGGTGTCCCGCAGGTTGACGTCCGCAAACATCGACCGCGCCGTGTACACGGTGAGCCAGGCCATCGCCGACGAGAACCGTCGCGCCCAGCACGACCTGTCCACCGCGAACACGCGGATCACCGGCCTCCTGACGAAGTACCTGGCGCGCTGGGAATCGCGCGCCGGGGAGTTGCGCGCGGATGCCGACTACGTCGACGACGCCCTCACCGTGTTGGCGCGGCTGCGGTCCGACGGGCTGCCCCAGTACGAGGACCGCTTCTTCCAGTTGTTGCACGACCAGTCGGTGCGCAACATCGGCGAACTGGCGCGCGCGATCCGCAAGGCACCCGGCGAGATCCGCTCCCGTGTCGACCCGGTGAACGTGTCGCTGCAGCGGTCCGCGTTCGACACCGACCGGTGGCTGCGGATCGACGTGCGGGAACGCCGCTCCCCCGCCGCCACCGAGTTCCTCGACGACCTCAACGCGATCAACAGCGGCGCCTGGGACGACGAGGGGCGACCGGCCGCCGAGCAACGGTTCGCGCGAATGTCCGCGGTTCTGGACCGGCTCGCGTCCGGGGAGCCCGCCGACCAGCGCTGGCGTCGGCAGGTCCTCGACACCCGCCTGCACGTCGGGTTCATCGGCGTCGAGGTCGACGGCGATGGGGAGGTCCGCAACTATCACGACTCGAGTTCCGGGCTGTCCGGCGGTCAGGCGCAGAAGCTGGTGTTCTTCTGCCTCGCCGCGGCGCTGCGCTACCAACTCGCCCCGGACGGCGACGGCGTGCCGCGGTACGGGACGGTGATCCTGGATGAGGCCTTCGACCGTGCCGACTCCGCCTACACCCGGCGCGCGCTGGACGTGTTCACCCAGTTCGGCTTCCACATGGTGCTCGCAACCCCGCTGAAGCTGCTGCAGACCCTCGAGGAGTACATCGGCGGCGCGGCAGCGGTGAGCATCCGCGACAACCGGTACTCGCAGATCGCGCTGATCGGCTGGGAGGACGACACACCCGGAGCACCCCGCGCCGAGCCGGCACCGGGCACGGACGCCGCGAGTGAGACCAGCGCCGCGGCCGCGGGCCCGAACCCGGTCGTGTCCGGGTCCCCCACCGACGACGGCGCCGACCCCGCGTGACCGGCCGCGTCTCCCCGCCCGCGGTCGCGGTGAAGGCCCGCGCCGCGTATACCTCCCGACGCCGGCGCTGGCTGACCGATCCGGCTGCGGCGCAATACGATTCGCTGTCGGTGGCACTGCACCCACCGTCGGAGGCGACTGTCGCCGCCGACCCGGATGCGATCCGCGAGTGGGTGCGGGTGTGGCGCGGCCACGACGGCGCAGGCGACGTCGAATGGGTGACCCGACGTTGGCCGAGTTTCGGCACGCAGGAGGTGCCGATGCGGGTGGTGCTGCGCGGCGCCGCATCCATCGCCGACGCCGCGGGCCGCGCCGACGAGTGGCGGCGGCTCCTCGCCCGCCGGGCGCGGCTGCTGACGCTGGCCCCCGACGCGCCCGACCTGCCCGCCGCCCTCGCGTCCACCGCCACCGCGTGGGATGCGCTGGACGAGACCGACTTCGACCGGCTCCGCGGGGCACTGCGGTGGCTGCTCGAGCATCCCGCGTCCGGGCTGCTGATCCGGCAGCTTCCAGTGCCGGGGGTGGACACGAAGTGGATCACCCGGCACCGCGGGCTGACCGAGACTCTGCTCACCGGGATCCGCGGTGACGGCGTGCTCGGGGTGCGAACGCTGCCACGGCTGCTCGACGTCGCAGTCCTGGACCGCGGTCTGCTACCCGGCGCACCGCGGGTGTTCGCCGCGTCGATCGACGAACTCGCGACCCTGCCGCTGCGGCCAGCGACAGTGCTGATCCTGGAGAACAAGGAGGGCGTGCACGCGCTGCCCGACCTGCCCGGCACGGTCGCGGTGCACGGCGGCGGGTACGCCGTGCACGAGGTGGCGGCCCTGCCGTGGCTGGCCGGTACCGCGGTCCGGTACTGGGGCGACCTGGACAGTCACGGGTTCGCGATCCTCGATCGGCTGCGCCACCACCTGCCCGGTGTGCGGAGCGTGCTGATGGACCGCACCACCCTCGACCGTTGGGGTGGCCTCGCGGTCCCTGAACCCGCCCCGGCCACCGGCGAATTCACCGCCCTCACCGAGGACGAGGCCGCCACCCTGGCGATGCTGCGGAGGCAGGGTCTGCGACTCGAGCAGGAACGCATCCCGTGGCCGTACGTGCTCGAGCACCTCGACGACGCCCCCTCCCCCTGACCGCTGTGGTCGCCGACCACCTGGGCCGGTCGACTCAGTCCCGCCAGTACCCCATCCACTCGTCCCACTCGGGACTGTCGGTGAGCGCGGTGTCCGCGCGCGCCAGCTCGCGCAGGCCCCGCACGACCCACTGCAGGTAACGCAGGTGCAGCGCGTCGGCGTGCGCGCGGGGGCCGGGGAGCGGCGGGCGCAGGTGCAGCAGCAGCTGCATCACGTCGGCCGCGGTGAATCCCTCGGGGATGAGGCGCAACGCGCGGTCGTGGGCGATGAGACGCTCCAGCCCGGACCGCAGGTCCTCGGACGCGGCGGCGAGCTCCTCGTCGATGAGCCTGCCGACGTCCGGCGGTCGCAGGATCGGCCCGGTGGCACCGGTGATCTGCCGGGACAGGAAGGTCGCGACGGCGCCCGACGGTTCGCCGCCGCGCGCGGCCTGCGCTGCGGCGGCGCACTCGTCGGCGACGGCGTGGACGAGGAGCCCGGCCTCCCGCACCCCCTGCAGGTGCAGCGCCCCGACCAGGTCCTGCTTGGTCGGGTAGCGCCGATAGATCGATCCGATCCCGACGCCCGCGTGGCGGGCGATGTCGGCCATGGAGGCGCCGTGCCCCTGGGCGGAAAACACCTCGCGGGCGGCGGCGAGCACGGCCAGGTCATTGGACCGGGCCTCCCGCTGCCGGCCGGACAGGGGACGACCCGGTTCGGAGGACGCGTGCATGGCGCTCAGTGTAGGGGCCGCTTCCGGCGTGCTACTTTCAATCGGAACGAACATTCCGTTCCGATTGGAATCTGAGCCACGCGCACCGAAAGCGAGCACGCCATGCCAATGCCACCCGAGACGATCCCCGACCGGATCGAGGCCGCGGCGCCCGCGGCCGTCCCCGACCATCACCGGGTCGCGCACCCCGGACTGTTCATCTTCGCGTTGAGCGCGGTGGTGTTCGCGTTCTCGCTGATGCAGACGCTCGTCGTGCCCGCCCTGCCGACGATCGGCCGCGACCTCGGCGCGACCGCGCAGGGCACCGGGTGGATCCTCACCGCCTTCCTGCTCGCCGGCGCGGTGCTCTCCCCCGTCGTCGGAAACCTCGGGGACCGGCTCGGACACCGCCGCGTGCTGCTCGCCGCGGTGCTCGTCTTCGCCGCCGCGACCCTCGTCGCCGCGGCGGCCCCGAATCTCGGGGTGCTGCTCGCGGCGCGGGTGGTGCAGGGCGTGAGCACCGCCACCTTCCCGTTGGCGCTCGCCCTCGCCAGGGACCTGCTGACCGGGCGGCAGTTGGCGACGGCGTTCGGCTGGATTCCGGGGATGGTGGGCCTCGGCGCCGGCATCGCGCTGGTGCTCGGCGGGGTGGTCGTTGACGCGTTGTCGTGGCGCTGGCTGTTCGTCGTCGCCGCGGCGCTGATCGTCGCGTCGGCCGCGGCGGTCGCGGTGTGGGTGCCGCGCGGCGGGTCGCCGCGGGCGGCCGGATCGACCGACTGGCCCGGGACGATCCTGCTCACCGCCGGACTCGTCGGCGTGCTGCTCGCGGTATCGCAGGGCGGCGCCTGGGGGTGGGCGTCGCCGTCAACGATCGGCGTCGGCGCCGCGGGTCTCGTCCTGCTCGGCCTGCTGATCCGCGTCGAATTGCGCAGCGCCGCACCGGTGGTGGACGTGCGGACCTTCCGGCACGGCGCGCTCGCGCTGGTCAGCGTGCTGACCGTCGTCATTGGGTTCGTCCCGTACGTCTGCTACGTCGCGCTGCCACTGCTTCTGCAGGCGCCGACCAGCACCGGATTCGGGCAGGGCATGAGCGTGACCGTCTCGGCCGTGACGATGCTGCCGAGCGCCGTCATGGTCTTCGTCGGCGGCCGGGTGACGCCCGCGCTGGTCGCCCGGTGCGGCGGTGGCGGCACCGCGGTGATCGCCGCGGCGGTGATGGCGGTCGGTGCCGCCGGGCTCGCGCTGTGGCCGACCACCTGGGGCGTGGTCGTCGGGTTCGCGGTCTTCGGCATCGGCAACGGGATCGGGTACGCGATCTGCGCGCAACTCGTCGTGGCCCTGTCGCCCGCGGCGGAGACCGCCGCCGCGGTCGGACTGAACAGTGTGGTGCGGACGGTCGGGTCAGCGGCCGCGGCACCGGTGGTGACGGCGGTGCTGGCGATGGGCGCCGTCGCGGGCCACCCCGCCTACCCGTACTCGCTGGCGTTCTGGGTGGCGGCGGCCAGCAGCCTCGTCGGCGTCGCGGCAGCGGTCGCCCTCGTCGCCCACTCCCGCAGGGCCTGACGACCTGGGCCGTCGACGCCGCGGCGGCCGTCGTGTCGGTGCACGCCGGTACCGTCCGCATCGACGATCGTCACGCAGGAGGGGGCCCCGATGTCCGACGGACAGGCATTCGACAGCGCGGTCGACGGTGCGTGGCGGGAGTTCCGCACCGCCCTCGCCGACCGGCTGGCGCTGCTCGAGCACGACGACACGCTGGTGCTCGGGGCGCTGTCGGTGGACCGGACGACGCTGCTGGTGACGGTGGACTTCTGGCGGGCCGGGATGCACCTCGTCTGCACCGCCCGCCACGACGATCTCGCGGTCGACAGCGTCCTGTTCGACGCGGCCCGCGCGGGCGGGTGGGACGAGGAGCCCGGGCACCCGGACCAGGTGACGCTCGAGGTGCCGATCCGGCAGGTCGACCGCGCGGCCGCGGCATCGGTGACCGTGCTGCGGGACATCGCGGGCCTCACCCATCCGAGCTTCGTGCACGCCCGCACCGGCGCCGGCCCGGCCACCCTGACCGCGGCGATGGCGGACGCACCGGTCGAGCCGGCGCCGATGACGCTGCCCGAACTGGAGCACCCGGCCGACCCGCGCGAGCTGCGGGAGGCGGTCGCGCGGACGCTGGCCTGGAAATACGGCACCCCGCCGATCACCGACGAGGACGACGACTTTCCCGTCACCCTCGACGGATTCGCCGGATATGTGCTCCCCCATCCGAAGCAGCCGCAGGTCCGGATCCTGGTGCCGCTGCTGCGGGAGGTCACCGGACGCACCCGCGCCGCCGAGGTGCTCGCCGACCTCAACGCGGAGCTGACCTTCATCCGGCTGACGCTGACCGCCGATCAGATCAACGCCGTCATCGACCTCCCCGGGTCGCCGTATGCCGGCGCGCAGCTGAGCGATCATCTCGACCGGATGACCACCTTCCTGCGCACCCTCGACGACCGGTTCGAGCAGCGGCTCGGCGGCAGATTCTGTGACGACTCCCGCGCGGCGGCGCGCGCGCAGCCCGACCGGGACTCCGCCGACGACCTGCCAGCCGGGCTGCTCACGCTGATCCAGTTGGACGCCACCGGAACCGGGACACTCGATGCCGGTCAGGTCGCGCGGGTGTGCGACCACGACCGGGACACGATCCTGCGCTACCTCGACATCTGTGAGGAGCAGGTCTACGAATGGCGGGAGTCGGGTGTCGCGGCACGCGGCGCAGGCGACGACGAGGAGGCCGGGGCGTGCGATCACGAGATGGCGGGCTGGCAGGCCACCGTCGACTCGCTCCGCGCCGCCCTGCGGGTGGTCGCGCTCGGCCCGCCGAGCCCGCGCCAGATGGAATTGTTCAACACCGACCAACCAGACCCGTTCGACTGACCGCGACCGGTTGCCGACCTCGGGTGGGCGGGGTCAGCGACCCGGATCGATCGCCGCGAACCGCTCCTCGCCGCGCTGCTCCGCGGCCGCGTACCGCGCCTCGATCCGCTCGAACACCTCCCGCATCGCCTCCACCTCCGCGATGTGATCGGTCAACGCCTGCACCATCGAATAGTCGCCACCGACCGCCTTGCGACTGAACTTCGTCGCCAGGGCGATGCCGCTGGGGAAGGTGCCGAATCCGTCGATCTTCCCCAACTGCCGCGCCCGCTCGCGGAGTGCGCGAAGCTCGTCGGCGAACTCCGCACAGGCCCGCGCGCAATTCGTCGCCACCCCACGCTCAAGGCTGAGCCGACCTTCGTCCACCGCAGTACCCAGCGAGTTCCATTCTGAGACCTCATTTTCCGGCAAGTTGGCTCCGATCGCTATCAAGGACTGACTACTCGGGGACAAATGGAAGCAACGTCGTCGCTGCTTCCCATACCACGGAGCACGGCTGTTGATCAGCGGGTCTCTCACCTGACTCCGATACTGAGATGACGACCGCGCCACCAGCCGATGCGGTCGCGAGGTCACAATCGGTCCCGGCACGATCCGTCGCATCGTGGTACTGCACGACTGATCGCTCACCGATCGTCGAATCGCTAAAACTCTCGTAGTCAGCGTTCCGCCTGACATCCTCGATGGAATAGTTCGTCGCGAGCACCGACAGAAAGTGCGTCGCGTTGTTCCATCCGCACAGATTCCACCCCGGCTGGTGCACCCCGAGAATGTCCCGCGACTCGGTGGCCGGATCCATCCCGACCGCACGGATCGCGTCGTCTGGAATGTCGTCGCACGGATCGAACGCCGGGTTGCTGGCGGTGGGCTGCTCGGGCCCCGCCTCCCCGCTGACCGTGCCGCACCCGGCGACCGCCACCGCGGCCGCCGCGAACAGCAGTATCCCCACCGTCCTCATCCGTCACACCCCCATGCAGAATGTCCGCTCACAGTACCCAGACGCGGCGGGTCCGCTGCTGGTTCCGTCCGTCACTCCGCACCGTTGTTGTCGGCCGGGCACGCTACCGTGGTCGGCGACCGCTACCGCGCTCACCAGCGAAGAGGAACCATGACCGACCAGGACGACCAGCCGTTGCAGCTCGACGGAGCTTTCGCCGTCGCCACCGAGGACCGCGACCAACTGCACACGCTGTGTGTGCGGGCATTGACCGAGTTGCTCGGCGAGGCACCGGAGACCGACGAGGACGGTGACATCGTCATCCCCGTGCACGGCTTCGGGGTGTTCGTCACGGTCGCCGACGACGGCCCGCAGTTGCACGTGTGGGCGTCCCTGCTCGACGGGCTCACCGACGGCGACAAGGCTGCCGACCAGCTGGTCGGGCTGGCGCACGAGTGGCCGCGGCTGCGCTTCGTCCTCGACGACGGGCACCTGCTTGCGTCGACGATCCTGGACGCGGACCCGTTCGCCCCGCAGCACCTGCTGAATCTGGTCGACGAGCTGCACGACCTCACCCACGAGCTGGACGACGACTTCGCGGCCCGGTTCGGCGGCACCCTCGACTGCGATGCCGACGACGACAGCTACGCCGGTGAGTGCGGCGCCGGCGGCTGCGGCTGCGGCGACTGCGGGTGTGGCGACGCAGCCGAGGCCGGAGATCTCGGGGACAGCATCCCGGTCGGCGCCCCGCAGCAGTAGCAGCGGCAACCACCGGACCTGCGGCCGGTGCGGCACCCTTCGGGGCGCCGCACCGGCCGTCCCGTCAGACCACGTTCCACAGGTAGCGCCCCTCGGGTTCGTCGATCCAGCCGCGGATCAGGTCGATCGCCCGGTTGCGGAACGCCGTGGTCGGGCGCACCGCGACCCGCTGCGCCGGGTCGAACGCGATCCAGCCCAGCTGCACGGTCAGCGCCGCGACCAGTCGCTGCACCAGCCCGAACGTGTGGTCGGCGTCGTCGAGTCCGGGGTCGGCGAGCAGCCCGATCCGGACCGCATCGTCGATGATGGTGACCCGCAGCCCGATCCCCGGGTCGACCAGTGAGGCGAGTCCCTCGAAGTCGCCGTCCACGACGCCGGGGTGCACGGACCGCACGCAGTCGGCGACGAGTTCGGGCAGCGTCGGATCGTCGGCCCTGATCCGTGCGAACTGGTTGCGGCCCAGGTCGAATGCCGCGTCGAATTCGCGGTCGAGTTGGTAGTCGTCGTGCCGCGGCACCACGAACACCGCGTATTCGACGGGGGCGGGTCCGTTCACCTCCCGCACCGCCACCTCGTTGTCGATCACCTCGATGCACCACCGGGCGCCGTCCTGCCCGGTCGCGACGACGGTCCCGGTGAGGGTGTGGTCGAAGGTGAAATGTGCCAGCTGGGGCGGGAATTCGCAGGCGCTCTCGTAGCGCATCTCGTTGCGGAGGAACGCGCCGGGCCGCAGGAACGTGTCGATCAGGTAGGTCATCCACCCTGACGAGCGGTAGAACTTCTCGTGGCCGTTCCATTCCAGCGCGGAACCGTCCGCGGTGGGCACCCACTGGCAGTTCAGCGCGGGCTGCCCGTAGGGCGGATTGTTCTGTAGCGCGATGTCGAGGTGCTCGTCGGTCGCGTCGCCGAGCGCGTACGGACCGGCGGGGCGCCGCATCCTCCGGCTCCGCGCGAACCGGGTCAGATAGTCGCGTTCCGCCGCGTTCAGCGGGGGATCGATCCGGATCTGGCCGGTGAATTCGGTGGTGTACCCCATGTGCGCCTCCCCAAGGTGTGTGTACCTGGTTCGATGCGCCGTCCACGGCTACGGTTCCCCCGACTTCCTCGGCTGTGGACAATCAGCACGCTCACCCCAGCCGCAGCCCGCTCGCCCGCCGCACCCGCCGCCGCACGCCGGCGCGGACGGCGTCCTCGGTGCCGATGATCCGCACCCGGTCCTTGGCCCTGGTGATCGCGGTGTACAGCAGTTCCCGGGTCAGCAGCGAGGACCGTTCGTCGGGGAGGATCACCGACACGGTGCCGTACTGGCTGCCCTGACTGCGGTGGATGGTCATCGCGTACACGGACTGCACCGACGAGATCCGGCTCGGGTGCAGCAACAGCGGGTCTCCGCCGCGACCGAACGCGGCGACCAGGTCGCCGCCGCCTTCCTCGCCGTTGCCGCCCCGCACGACGACGCCGGTGTCGCCGTTGTAGATCTTCGCGTCGTAGTCGTTGGCGGTCACCAGCAGTGGGCGGCCGGCGGTCCACGCGTCGGGGTCGAGGCGGTGCCCGGTCGCGGTGCCGATCCACTCCAGCGACGCCCGTTCCCACCACGCGACGCCGAACGGGCCGTCGCGGTGCGCGCACAGCAGTCGGTGCCGCTCGGCGAGTTCCAGTGCCGCCGCCACGTCCCCCGCCTCGGCGGCGGCCGTCACCTCCGCTGCGGTGTCGAGCACGTCCCGGCGCAGTGCGTCGAGGTCGTCGGGGGCCAGGAATTCGATTCGGTCGCTGCCGGAGTTGAGCAGGTCGAGGACCCGGTCGGGTTGGTCGTCGCGGACCGCGTCGGCGAGGGCCCCGATCTCCTCGTCGAATCGCCACCCGCGGGTGAGCCGGACGATGCCGCCGCGCACCCGGTCCCGTTCGCCGTCGTCCCACCCGTCGGCGTCGAGGTCGGCGCCGACGACGGCGGGCAGCACGGGATGGGCGGCCGCGGTGACGGGCCGGTCGACGAGGTCGGCGAGAACGGCCCCGGCGTCGACCGACGCGAGCTGGTTCGGGTCGCCGACCAGGATCAGCCGGGCCTGCGGTCGTAGCGCCTCGAGCAGCCTGCACATCATGGTCAGCGACACCATCGACGTCTCGTCGACGACGATCACGTCGTGCGGCAGGTGGTTCCCGGCGTGGTAGCGGGGACCGCGATGGCCCCACCCGAGCAGCCGGTGCAGCGTGGACGCGGACAGCGATTCCGGCAGCGCGAGCCGGTCCCGGTGCTGGTGCACCGATTCCTGCAGTCGGGCGGCGGCCTTCCCGGTCGGGGCGGCGAGCCCGATCCGCAGCGTCGGCCCCTGCAGCCGCAGCAGCATCGCGAGCACCCGGGCGACGGTGTGGGTCTTCCCGGTGCCCGGACCGCCCGCAATGACGGCGGTGCGGTGGGTGGCGGCGACCGCGACCGCGACCCGCTGCCGGTCCGGCGCGTGCTCCGGAAACAGGTCCGCGAGACCCGCGCGCAGTTCGGCCGCGTCGACGTCCGGGCGATCGCCCGCGCGGGAGTCGAGCACCCGCCGGACGGTGTCCTCCTGCCGGTGGTACTTCTCCAGGTACAGCAGCGGGCCGCCGACGGTGTCGACGAGCCGCAGCGGCCGCAGCGGGCCCGCCTCGCCGCCGACGACGAGCGGGCTGACCCGCAGCGCGGCGAGCAGGTCCGCCGGGTCGGGCCACGGCAGCGCGTCCAGGTCGACCTCGGTGCCGTCGTCGGCGGCGACGGCGTCGACGCCGATGTCGCGCATGCCGCCGACGTCCAGGCACACCGATCCGGAGCGGACCGCGCGGACGGCCAGCGCCGTCGCCAGCACCGCCGCCTCGGACGTCTCACCGGCGAGCTGCGCGAGCCGCACCGCGACGTGCACGTCCGCGGCGCCGAGGACACCGGCCTCGTTGAACACCCGCAGCGCGCCCTTGCCGCGCTGCGCAATCCGCGCGTCGGTCATGGTGTCTCCCCCCTCGGATGAAGGACACGTTCACCCGGTCTGACGGGCTGAAGGTTCCCTTCACCCCGGTCCGGGTGGCCGGCGAGCAGGTCGGACAGCCGGGTCACCAGTTCGGCGGGCGGGTGCCAGTCGAATACGCCGCACCCGGCCGGGGTGTCGGGTCCGGCCATGCCGCGGACGAACAGGTACTGCACGCCGCCGAGGTGCACCGCCGGGTCGTATCCCGGCAGCCGCCACCGCAGGTAGCGGTGCAGGGCAACGGAATACAGCAGGGCCTGCAGCGGGTAGTGCGAGCGCATCATCTCCGCGGCCATCGAATCCCTGGTGAAGTGCGCGGTGCTGACGTCGCCGGGCGCGATCCGGTTGGTCTTGTAGTCCACCACCACGAACCGCGGACCGGGAAGCCGCAGCACGGCGTCGATGCTGCCGGTGAGGTAGCCGCGCAGCGGCGCCGCCCCCAGCTCGGCCAGCAGGTCGGGGTACGGGGCGAGCACATCACCGGCGGGCAGGTGCCTACGCAGCAGCGTCACCACGCCCGCGAGCGTCACCCGATCCGCGGCGTCGCCGTCCGGCGCTCGGACCGGATGGTCCAGCGGCAGTTCGAAGTCGAGTTCCGGCAACCGGTCGGCAGGCGCGATCGAGGCGAGGGTGCGGCCCACCGCCGGAGCCGCCAGCGGTGTCGCGAGGACCGGCATCAGCGCGTCCGCCAGCGCGTCCGGGTCGACCCCGGAGAATCCGGCGGTCACCTCGTCACGGCACCGCTGCCGCACCTCGGCGGCGAGGTCCGCGGCGGCGGTGTCGACGTACTCGAGGACGGCGTGCACCAGGGTGCCGAACGCCGCGCCGGCGGGCAGCCCGTTCATCGGGGACGGCAGGTGCCCGCCCACGTGGTCGGCGGCGGGCACCGTCAGCGGCGGATCCTCCGGCTCGTCGCCGAGGTCGGGTTCCTCCGGCTCGCTCGCCGCAGGCGCGAGCGCGTGCGCGGCCGCGGTGATCGCCGTATAGGAGGTGCGGCGCCAGTCCGCGTCCAGCGCGCGGTCGAACCGGGCCGCGGTCAGCGTCTGCACGCGCTCGGCCTGCGGCGCCCACGTCCCGGCCAGGACCGGGCCGGGCGGCACCGCCTCCACCCGGATGCCGGGAACACCGTCCGCCCACCGGGAGAACTGGTGTGCCACCTCGGGATCCGCGGGGACCCGCAGTCCGCGCGGCACCTCGGCGGCGCCGGGGGCGCGGGCGAGCAGCATTCGGTGCAGCGGCGCCGACGACGTCGACGCGGCCGGCGCCCACCACAGCACCAACGCACACTTGGCGCGGGTCAGCGCCACGTACAGCAGCCGAAGCTCCTCGCCCGCCTCCTCCTCGTCGTGCCGCCTGCGCCGATCCCCGTAGTCGGGGCCGTCGGGGCCGCCGACGTCGAGGATGCGGGTGTGCGCGTCGTCGTGCAGCAGCAGCCGGTCCGGGGTCGGGTTCTTCGCGGCGTCCCACCCGTACGGCACGTACACGATCGGGTATTCGAGCCCCTTGGTGGCGTGCACCGTCGCGATCTGCACCGCCGCGGCGTCGGAGTCGAGGCGTCGGCTGCGGTCGACGGTCCCGGACGTGGGGTCGCGCATCCGGTCGGTCAGCCACCGGGTCAGCGCGGTCAGCCCGAGGCCCTGCCCGACGGCGACCTCCCCGAGCAGCTGCGCGATGTGCCGCAGGTCGGTCAGCCTTCGTTCCCCGCCGACCCGCCCCAACAACCGCTTCTCCAGCGCGCCCCAGGCGGCGAGCCGCTCCACCATCGCCGCGAACCCGGCGGTCGCGAACACCCGCGCGAACTCGCGGATCCCGCCACCGATCCGCGCGACCAGCTCGTCCCCGCCCGCGTCGAGGTCGGTGGCGGTGCGGCCGAGCAGCGGCGTCAACGCGGCGAGCCGCACCCGGTCCGCGCGGTGCGGCTGCTCGAGCGCCTGCAGCACCCACAGCCAGTCCTGCGCGGCGGGGGTGACGAACACGCTCAGCCCGCCGACCGTGACCGCCGGGATCCCGGCCCGGTCGAGCGCGTCGTGAACGAGGGTGATCTGCCGGTTGGTGCGGACCAGGACCGCAATGTCCCCGGGCAGGACCGGACGCGGCCCGGCACCGAGCGGGTCGTCGGCACCGAGATCGATGACGGCACCGCCGTCGACAACCCCGCCGTCGCCCACACTGGCGGCACCGCCGTCGCCCACACTCGCGGCACCGCCGTCGCCCACACTCGCGGCACCGCCGTCGCCGGGTCGCGCGCCCGACACGAGCCGCACGATGTCCGCGGCGACGTCGTCGGCGACCCGGGAGCGGAGCGCGGCGACGGCCGGGAACCCGCTCTTGCCCAACGGTCCGGCGCCGGCGCGGGTCAGGTGGCGCAGGCGGATCGGCGGAACCCCCGTCACCCGTGCGGGTTTCACGGCCGACACGGGATGCACGACAATGCCGGGATGCCCAAGAGCGGCCCCGCCCTGCACATGCGCCAGCGCGGCGAGCAGTGGTCGGTCGCTGCGCCAGTTGGTGGTCAGTTCGAGGGTGCGGGACTCGGTGACCGCGTCCAGGTAGGCGAACACCTCCGCGCCGCGGAACGCGTAGATGGCCTGCTTCGGGTCGCCGACCAGGATCAGGGTGACGTGCTCGTGGAAGGCGGCGCGCAGGATCCCCCACTGCTGCGGGTCGGTGTCCTGGAACTCGTCGACCAGCACGACGTCGTAGCGTTCCCGGACCCGGCGGCGCGCGTCCGCCCCGTGCTCCGCGTCGGTGAGGACACCGTGCAGCAGAGCGGGCAGGTCATCGAAGTCGCGGACGCCCGCCGCGCGTTTACGCCGACACACCTCGTCGCGGACATCCTGCGCGAACGCGACGGCGTCACCAGCGGCGGCGGTGCCGCCCATGTCACCGGCCGTCCCATCGGCGCCGGTCGGGGCGAGGACGGCCTGCGGGTCGAAAATGGCGGCCCGTGCGGCCTTTCGGGCCTCGTCCGGGGACAGCGACGGCTGCGGTTCCCTGCCGAACCGGGCGAGGTACAGGTCCGAGATGGTCTGGTCGATCAGCTCGGTGGCCTCCTCCACGAGCTCGGTGTCGGGGTCGCGCTCACCCGCGATGCCGATGCCGTCGAGCATCCGCTGGCAGAAGCTGTGGGTGGTCGCGATGGTGGCGGCGTCGAAGTTGGACAGGGCCTGCAGCAGCCTGCGGCGGCGCAACGCCACCGTGTCGGGGTCGGCGGCCGCGAGGAACGGCACCAGCGGGTCGCTGCTCGCCGCCGGGTCGGCGAGCCCGGCCGCGACACCGGCGAACCGGTCGCGGGTGCGTTCGCGCAGCTCCTTGGTCGCGGCGCGGCTGAACGTCACCAGCAGCAGCCGCTCCGGGTCGACGCCGCGTTCGGCGACGTACCGGACGGCGAGCCCGACGATCGCGTACGTCTTGCCGGTCCCGGCGCTGGCCTCGAGCACCGTCGTCCCGGACGGCAGGTCACCGAGCAGGTCGAACGCGGCCCGGTCCGCGCCGGGGGCGTTCACGACGCACCCATCGTCTCGGCGGCGAGCAGCGGTTCCCACAGCGCGCGGGCCAGGTCCCCGAACCGGGTGCCCTCCGTCCCGCTCGCGCGGGTCGCGGTGAGCACCGTGAGCGGGGCGTCCGCGCCGTACAGGTACGTCACGTGTCTGTCCTTCCCGTCGCCGAAGGCGCTGCCCCATTCCTTGGCCGCGGAGTCGAGCGCCGACTCGACCGCGTCGCCGTAGGCGCGGCGCGCCGCATAGGCGGCGGTCGCCGCGGTCGCGATCGGGAGCGGCGCCCGAAGGCCGCTGTCCCGCAAGGTGATCAGAGAATCGAGCTGCGCACGCGCGTCGGCGGGGGCGACGAGGTGTGATCGCCACGCCGTCGGCCGCCGCACCGGCCCCTTGCCGATCGTGTCGGCGCGCCACCGCCGGTCCGGTTGGGTGGCGGACAGCGCCAGCAGCTGCACCCAGGCGGTGAGCCGATGCTTCGGACCCAGCTTGGAGAAGGTGGTGCGGGCGACGACGTCCTCGTGGACGCCGTCGACGCTGCCCGTCAGCCGGCGTCCGTCCCCGAGGTCGAGGTCGACGTCGACGGTGCCGGGGCGTCCGGGCATCCGCCCCGCCGACGCCAACACCCGCACCGCCTCCTCGATGCCCTCGAGCGCGCGGCCCCCCAACGCGGCAGGGGGCAGGGTGCCGCGGCGCCACTCGGCTGCCCGGAAGTCGGCGACGGCGGTGGGGAAGTCCCGGTCGTCGGCGAGGATCGCGGTGAGCATCCGTTCCCCGATCGACCACCTGGCCAGCGAGTCGAGCTCCAGGTCGAGGGCATCGGCGATCTCCTCGTCGAGGTCCGCGATCCGCACCCCGAGCCGCTGCCGGAGGAACCCCTGCGTCGGGTGCACGACGAACGCGATCAGCTCGGCCAGGTCCACGTCCCCGGGCGCCAGCGCAGGCAGCGGCTCGGGCAGGAACCCGCGGTCGGGGGCGGCGGGACGTTGCGCGGACATGGCCCCGGCCAGGGCGGCGGTGTCGAAGCTGAACGGGCGCGGGCCGCGGAAGTTGCGGGCGTCGAACGGCTGCAGCGGGTGCGTGGTGACCACGGCCGCGGGCCGCCCGACCATCGCGTCGAGCACGTCCCGCACCTCGCTGAGCGGGATGGCGGGCGGCCGCGTCACCCCGCTGACGGGATCCATCCCGGTGTAGAACAGCAGCAGCCGCTCCCCCGCAGCGCCGATCGCGTCGAGCAGCAGCTGCCGGTCCTCGCTGCGCGGATCCCGCTCCCCCGGCAGCGGGGTGCGTCCGAGGACGTTGTCGCCGTCGACTCCGGGACTGCGCGGAAATGCCTCGTCATCGAGGCCGAGCAGCGCCACCACCCGGTGCGGCACCGACCGCATCGGCACCATCGTGCACACCGTCAGCTCGCCGGTCCGGAAGTTGGACCGGGTCGGCCTGCCCGCGAGCCGCGACGCGAGCATCGCCCGCACGTCCGCCAACCGCAGGTCGGCCGCGCCGTGCTCGATCGCCGCCGCCAGTTCCCGATGCGCCTGCCCGAGCTGCCAGGCGTCCCGCTCGCGCACGTCGACGAGCAGGTCCAGCGCCCGCGTCAGCGCCGCTCCCCACGCCGGGGCCGGTTGCGGGCCCGCGAGCCCCCGCAGGGACACGTCGAGTCGGTCGACGAACTCGGCAAGCTTGCCGGTGAGGTCGATGTCGCCGCTGTCCACACCGTCGAGTGGGAGGGTGAGGCCCAGCCATTCGCCGCCGGTGTCGTCGGTGGCGGCGCCGAGCAGGATCCGGTCCAGCGCCGAGCGGACGGTGTTCTGCGGGAAGTCCGGCAGTCCGTGGGCGGCGCGTTCACGGGGGCCGATGCCCCAGCGGGCGCCGGCCGCGGTGGCCCACTCCCGGAGACGTTCCAGGTCGTCGTCGGAAAACCCGAACCGGCGGCGCACCGGCTCGGCGGCGGCGAGATCGAGGATCTCGCTGGCGGTGACGCGACCGTCAGCGAGGTCGAGGAGGGTGGCCAGCACCGCGAGGACCGGATTGGTCTGGTGCAGGGCACGATCCGCGAGCCGGACCCGCAGCGCGTGCCCGGGATGCCCGATGCCGTCCTGCCCGAACGCGGCCCGGATCAGCGGCGCGTAGGTGTCGACGTCGGGGCACATGATCAGCACGTCGCGGGGTTCGAGGTCGCGGAGCTCGGTGAACAGGTGCAGCAACGATTCGCGCAGCACCTCCACCTGCCGGGCCGGGCCGTGACAGGCGTGGATCTGGATGGTGGTGTCGCAGTCCGCGGGACTCGGTGCGCGGTCCGCGGCGAGGTCATCCTGCAGGCATCCGAGGAGGGTCGTGGGGCGCGGCGCCGCCGGGTGGTGCCGGTGCACGACGTCGTCGCGGCGCAGCCTGGCCTGCAGCTCGCGGACGTCGCGGCCGAGGCTCGCGAGCAGCGGGTGCGTCACCTCAAGCCCGCTGGTGTCGGCGGCGCGGGTTGGCGCGGGAACGGACCGGTCGAGGGCGTCGAACATGGTCGGGCTCGGGTGCGGAACCCACAGGTGCACCTCGCGATTGGCGGACAGCGCGTCGAGCACCTCGAGTTGCGCGGTCGTGAGGCGGGTGGGGCCGAACACCGAGATCCGGTCCGGCAGCCCGGCGATGTCGGGATGCGCGCGGATCCTCGCGCAGGCCGGGCCGAGTCGCTCCGCCGGACTCGCTGCCCCGATCCGGTCCCGCAGCCTGCGCCACAGCTGCGACTGCCAGGCGAGGTCCGCCGCCAGCGCGGCCCCTGCGCCGTCGTCGTCGCGGCCCGCGGCCCAGGCGACGAGCATCGCGGGCCGCTGGTCCCCGTAGGAGCGGAACAGTTCCGCGAGGTGCGCGGCGGTGCCGTAGCGGCGCCCGATCCGATGCCCGCCCGCGTCGCCGTGCCCGAGGTGCCGGGCCAGGACCGCCGCCCACGGTTCGTCGAGGCTCACGTCGACGACGTCGAGCAGTGTCCACAGGACCCGCGCCGGGTGCCACGGGTCGGCGTCCGCGTCGGTCCCGGACGCCGCGGCCAGCGCCTCGTCGACGAGCCGGGTCGGTGACGGGAAGTCGATGTTCGCCGCGACCCCGTCGACACCGTCCGGTGCGGCACCGAGGGAATCCGAAAGCCGTTGCGTCAGCCACCGTTCGACGCCCTTGGCGGGGACGGCGATCACCTCGCGGGTGAACGGGTCGGCGAGGGGTGCGGCGAGAATGGCCGCGAGGGCGTCGGCGAGCGTGTCCGAACGCTCGGCGCGGTGCAGTGTGAGCACGTTCCCCCCTCGATCGGTTCGGTCGAGTCAGGGATACCACAGGCGACTGACACCACCCCGTCGGCCGCGCGCAGCCGGCACCACATCACCCCCGACGCCGCCGGGACGGCCGCCGAGAGGGCCCGCACCAACACCCCTGTGCACACCCCCGCTGCTGCGTCCACACCCCCACTGCACGCCCAACACCCCCGCGCACGCCGCAACACCCGTGTGCACACGGCCGCCGACGGGCGCCCGCACCGACACCCGTGTGCACACCCCCGCTGCTGCGTCCACACCCCCACTGCACGCCCAACACCCCCGCACACGCGGCAACACCCGTGTGCACACGGCCGTCGACGGGCACACCCACCCCGCAGCGCGCGGTTACCTGCGTCACAGGATGTCCACCGAGTGGACACCCGGGCTGTGCTGCACACCACTCGTGCGGTAGTGATGAACGAAAGGGTTAACCAATTTCACCGGTACAGAGGTAGTGACTATGTCCGACGCAGTGGCCATCGGCGATGGCATCTTCCAGATCACGGTTCCGATGACCCACAATCCGCTGGGCAGCACCCTCGTGTACGCGATGGAGTCGCCAGGCGGCATCGTGCTCGTCGACGCCGGGTGGGACGGCGACGAAGGGTGGGAGGGTCTGACGGGCGGACTTGAATCGGTCGGGCACTCGATCACCGAGGTCGAGGGCGTCGTGCTGACCCACTTCCACCCCGACCACACCGGCCTGTGCGGCCGGGTCCGCGACGCGTCCGGCGCGTGGATCGCGATGCACGAGGCCGACCACGAGATGTTCCGGTTCATGTCGGCGTCCCACGATGCGGTGTGGGTGACCGACCAGCAGGAGAACATGGTTCGGGCCGGCGCACCGCAGGAGCATCGGGACGCGTTCGGGGCGGCCGCGCTGGGCAAGCCCCCGGCCGGTCCCGAATCCGCACCGGACCGCACCCTCACCGACGGGGAGGTCATCGCGCTCGCCGGGCGGAACCTGCGGGTCGCCTTCACCCCGGGCCATACCCCCGGTCACGCCTGCTTCTACCTCGAGGACGCCGACGTGATGTTCACCGGCGACCACGTGCTGCAAAAGACGACCCCGCACGTCGGGAACTTCGTGTACCCGATCGAGGAGCGGGACGCGTTGGCGGAGTTCATGGATTCGCTGCGTCGGGTGCAGTCAATGGGCATCACCCGCGGGCTCGGCGCGCACGGCCTGCCGATCACCGACCTACCGGGGCGAGCGAAGGAACTCGTCGAGCACCACGAGGAGCGTCTGGATCACTTGTATGCCGCGTTCGGCGACGACGAGCTGACGCTGTGGCAGGTGGCAGAGCGGATGAAGTGGTACCGGCCGTGGTCGGACTTCCATCCGCTGGCGCGGAACATGGCGGTGTCCGAGGCGGCCGCGCATCTGCGGCATCTGGTGACGCGGGAGCAGGTCGGTCAGGTGCCGGGCAGCGAGCCCGCCCGCTTCGCCCGCCGGTAGCCAGTCGATGCCGGGCGGCGGCGACGGTGCCGCGGCCCGGCACCCGCCCGTCACATCGACAGCGACATGCGGGCGACGCCGCGCGCCCAGTCCGGGGTGCCCTCGACCGCGCCGAGCGCCCCAATCATCCGGAGGTAGCGTGCGGTCTCCGCCGCGTCCCAGTACGCGTCGAACTCGGTGACCCTGCTGCCGTCGGCGTTGCGCCACCCCAATGCCGCCAGTCCCTCGGACATCGCGGCCCGCCGTTCGTGTCGAGACGCGCCTGCCGCGACGGTCAGCAGCAGCAGCCGTCCCGCCTCGCGTTCCACCTCGTGCCTGCCGAGCGGGAGCGCGGTGAGGACATGCTCCCACAGCTGGTTTCGCTGACGCGCCAGCGTCGCACCTCTTTTCGTCAACAGCAGCCTGCCCCGGTACTTTCGGGTCAGGCCGAACGCGCGACCGGATTCGAGTAACTCCCGGAACGTCGGATTGCTCACCTCGCGATCGCCGGACCCGACCCACCTTGTGCCCCAGTCGAGTTCGTCGCGGGCCGCGGCAATGACGGCGGGCGGCAGATAGCCGGCCGAGGTCAGGGCGATGCCGTCGGCGCCGGCCCGGCGCAGCAGCCACTGCAGGTGCACCAGGGCACCGTCGATCATGCTCTCGATCTCCGACCACTCACCACTCTGCAGGTCCGCCCGCTCAAGCAGCGAATGCACATGGGGTGCAGCGCGATACGGTATCCGCTCGAGGAGCGGCGCGACCCGCGAGTCCAGTACCGGCGGATGCAGCCGGAGCGCGTCCCTGGCGGCGACCGCCGCGTCGGCCGCGGCCACGTCGAATGACTCCGGGTCGAAGCCGTAGCCCGCCCATGCGCGCAGCTCGTGATGCTCGGGGTGTCCGACGTCGCCGAGCACGTCCACCAGCCGCTCGTACCCGGGCACACCGCCGCAATCCTCCGGCGGACAGGCCCGCTCGCCGGCCAGGCAGGACGGGGCGTCCAGCGTTGCGGCCGGGTCGATGTCCTCAAGCACGACGCTGTGCTCCCACCCGTCGCCGAAGTCGTACTCGTAGATCAGCCGGTCGCCGGGGGCGCCGAGCACGTCCCCGAGCCGAACGTCCTCGTCGCACCTGTCGCCGTCGCCGAAGCCGTCCTCGATGCTCTCCCGCATCGAGAACCGTTCCCGCACCGCACCGGACGGATCCGGGAGGACCCACTGGTGCAGGTGGGTGTCCGTCCAGCCCATCGCGACCTGGACGGCGACGTGCAGTTCGTGGAGGGTGACGGTGGACGGCACCACCAGCCTGCGCCACACCGCGGGGACGACCCCGCTCAACTCGACCCGCAGGCGGTACGCGGCGATCCGCCGCCCGGCCGGGACTCGCGGCGAGGTACCGATCTCGGCGACGAAGGTGCGCAGCGCCTCGGGGTCGGTGGGCACCACCCGCAGGTGCCGGCCAGGCTCGGAGACTCCCATCTCCCGAGCCTAGAACAGGGCGGGGACAGCGGCACGGCGGCCGCGAACGACCCCGACACACTGGAACGCGTTCTACTATTCGGGCATGAGCATCCTCATCGACGACCGCGCCCGCGTCCGGACCCTGACCCTCGACCGCCCTGACGCGCTGAACGCGTTCAACGAAGCGCTGTACGACGCGACGACCGAGGCGTTGCGGGACGCGGCCGAGGATCCGTCGGTCGCGGTGGTCCTGCTCACCGGCAACGGTCGCGCGTTCAGCGCGGGCACCGACCTGCGCGAAATGCACGCCCGCACCAGCGACCCGAACTTCCGCCCCGGCACGCACGGCTTCATGGGCCTGCTCGACACCCTCGCCGACTTCCCGAAGCCGCTGATCTGCGCGGTGAACGGGCTCGGTCTCGGCATCGGGACCACGATCATCGGCTTCGCGGACCTGGCGTTCATGTCCACCGACGCCAAGCTCAAGTGCCCGTTCACCGGGCTGGGGGTGGCGCCGGAGGCGGCGTCGAGCTATCTGCTGCCCGCGCTGATCGGCAGGCAGAACGCGGCGTGGGTGCTGATGAGTTCCGAGTGGATCCGCGCCGAGCAGGCGAAGGAGATGGGTCTGGTCTTCCAGGTCTGCGCGCCCGACGACCTGATGGAGGTCGCCGTCCGGCACGCGGAAACACTGGCGGCCAAACCGATCTCAAGCCTGATGGCGGTGAAGCAGACGATGACGGCGCCGCTGCGGGCGGAGATCGCGGCCGCACGGGAACGGGAGAACGCCTGCTTCGCCGAGCTGATGGGTGGGCCAGCGAACCTTGAGGCGCTCGTCGCATTCGCGGAGGGCAGGGAGCCGGACTTCACGACGCTACCCGCAGGAGCCTGAGCCGGCGGCCGTCAGCCGCGGCGGCAGAGGCAGAACAGGTGCCCCACCGGGTCCCGGTACACCCGGAACGTCGGATGGTCGGCGTCGCCCTCGACGAGCTGGGCCCCCAGCCCCAGCACCCACCGCTCCGCCGCGTCCATGTCGTCGACGACCAGGTCCAGATGCATCCGGGCGCCGTGCGCCGGCCAGTCGACCGGTATGAAGTCGGGGGCCTGCTGGAACGCCAGCCGCAGCTCACCGGGGCCCTGCAGGATCACCCAGTCGTCCTCGGATCGGGTGAGGCGCCACCCGAGCACGTCGCGATAGAACCCGGCGAGCGCCGCCGGGTCCGGGCAGTCGAGCACCGTGTAGTCCACGGCAATGGCGGGACGGGTCATGACGTCGAGCGTAGGCGCACGCCACCGACCCCGCCGCCCAGACGAGCCCACCGTAGGCTTGCGCCATGAGCGACTTCGACGACGCGGTGATTGCCGCGGTCACCGGCCACATGAACGGCGATCACGCCACCGACAATCTCGCGATCGTGCGGGCTTTCGCCGAACCCGATGCCACCGCGGCCCGGATGACCGGGCTGGACACCACCGCGGGCGAGTGGGTGGCGACGGTCGACGGCACCGAACGGCCGGTGCGGGTGCCGTGGCTCGGGCCGGTCACCGACCGGGCCTCGATCCGCACCGAGGTGGTCGCGCTGTACCACGCGGCGTGCGAGCGGCTCGGAATCGAGTCCGGCGGGCACTGAGCCTGCGCCGGAAAACGGTTCGCGCGTCGGCGCGCGGCGGGCTAGCGTCGACTCATGTCTCCTCCGTCCTGAAAGAGTCCCGACATGACCACGTCGACGGCGACCCGCCGACTGATGCCGCTGCTGCTGGTCAACCTCGCCACCCTGCTGTCGGCGACCGGCAACGGCATCACGATCGTCGCGTTGCCGTGGCTGGTGCTGCAGCAGACGGGACGGGCCACCGACGCTGCCGTTGTCGCCGGAGCGGCGACCCTGCCGCTGCTGCTGTCGTCGCTGTTCTCGGGGACGGTGGTGGACCGGTTCGGCCGTCGCCGCACCTCCCTCGTCTCCGATGTGCTGTCCGCGTTGTCGGTTGCCCTGATCCCGATCTCGTCGGCGACGATCGGGCTGTCGGTGCCGCTGATCGCGGTCCTGGCCGCGCTCGGGGCCGCCTTCGACCCGGCAGGCATCTCCGCCCGCGAGTCGATGCTGCCCGCGGCGACCACCGCGTCGGGGTGGCGGCTGGACCGGGTCAACAGTCTGTACGAGGCGAACTACAACGTCGCGTATCTGATCGGCCCCGGCGTCGGCGGCGTGCTGATCGCGGCGCTCGGGCCGGTGAGCACACTATGGGTGACCGCACTCTGCTTCGCCGGATCGATCGTGACGATCGCGTTCCTTCGTCTCGACGGCGCGGGCCCACCCGACCGGGAGTCGCGGCCGGCGTCGATGTGGTCGGGCACCGTGGAGGGCCTGAAGTTCGTGTGGCGCAACAAGTTGCTCCGCACCCTGGCCCTCGTCGACATGGCGATCGTTGCGCTGTACCTGCCGGTCGAGAGCGTCCTGTTCCCGGTGCACTTCGCCGACCTCGAGCAGCCCGCACAGCTGGGATGGGTGCTGATGGCAATGAGCGTCGGCGGGGTCGTCGGCGCACTGGCGTACGGGTCGCTGGCGGCACGGATCCGGCGGCGCACCCTGATGCTCGTCGCGGTGACCGTGCTCGGCCTCTGCATGGTGGGGATGGCCTTCCTGCCGCCGCTGTGGCTGACCCTGTCCCTCGCCGTCCTGGTCGGACTCGTGTTCGGGCCGGTTGGCCCGATTGCCAACTACGCCATGCAGACCCGCAGCCCCGAGCACATGCGCGGCCGCGTCGTCGGGGTGATGACCTCCACCGCCTATGCGGCCGGCCCGCTCGGCTACCTGTTCGCTGGCCCGATGATCGACGCGGTCGGCCTGCAGCCGACGTTCTTCGCGTTGGCGATCCCGGTGTGCGTGCTCGGCGTGGCCTGCATCGGCCTGCCCGCGCTGCGGGAACTCGACACCCCGCCGGTCAGCTGAACCCCATCACCTCGTTGCCCCACGCGGCCCGCAACGCCGCATCCGGGTCGGGGACGAGGGTGTCGGTCTTGTCGATCAGCAGGGTCGAGCGGCCCTCCTCGGTGTAGGGAGCCCAGTGCTTCGACGCGTCCAACGCCGCCGGAACGCCGTATGCGGCGAACGCGAGCCACCGCCGCTGCACGCGCCCGGACACCTGAACGGCGCTCCTGCGGCCGCCGAGCCAGAACGTCGGGTCCATGTTGAGGGTGCCGAAATTGCCGAATACGTACGGCAATTCCGTGGCGTGGCCGGCCCCGACGCGCGCCGCCCGGAGCATCGGGGTTGCGTGGTCGAAGCGGTACACCCATGTCGGCGAGTGCCGACAGTGTGCGTCCGCGATCCACAGGCACGGCATCCGGAATGCGGCGTCACGCGAGATCGCCATCGCCCCGGTCGGTTTCGTGTAGTCCGGGTAGGCGGCGATGACCTCGGCGATCCGGGACGGCGGCATGTCCGGGTGGTCGTCGGCGATCGCCGCGAACATCTGCGTCACCGTGTCCGCCGTCACCGGCAGGATCGGGGATCGGGTGAGCCGGAAGATCGACGCCTCGTCCCGGTTCGTTCCGATGATCAGCGGGATCCGATGTGCGACCCCCTTCTGAAACGCGGCGACCGGGTAGCGGGGCACCAGGTCACCGTCGACAACCGGCGCCATCGCCAGCGTGCCGGGCACCGTGATGACGATCTCGTCGAGGAGTTCGTCCCCGGCACGGAGCAGGTCCTCGACCGGCAAGTCGTGCAGGCGGTCGGCCTCGGACGGTGCGACCCCGGCCAGTTCGAGGAAACGGGACGCGACGGCGGCCGCTCGCACCGCGCCGTACACGGAGGTCGCGGGGGCGCTCTGGGCGATCGCGCGGTGGAACAGTCCCTCCGCGCGCGGTGCGGTCATCAGCGTCGTGATCGCCCCGGCACCCGACGACTCACCGAACACGGTCACATTCCCCGGGTCGCCGCCGAACGCGGAGATGTTGTCCCGCACCCATTCCAGTGCGGTCACCAGGTCCCACAACCCGAGGTTGGGCTCGAACCCATCCCCGAAGGACGACAGGTCGAGGAACCCGAACACCCCGAGCCGGTAGTTGACGGTGACCACGATCAGATCCCCGGTCTCGGCGAGTCCGCGACCGTCGTACACGGTCTGGGAAGATGCCCCCACGCAGTACGCGCCGCCGTGGATCCACACCATCACCGGCCGCGGCTCCTCGGCGGGGCGTGGCGCCCACACATTCAGGGACAGGCAGTCCTCGTCCTGCGCCAGGCCCGGGTCGATCGGAACCTGCATTGCCTTGGCCTGCGGCGCGATCGGCCCGCGGTCACGGCAGTCGCGTTCGCCATCCCACGCCCGGGCGGGTGCCGCGCGGCGGAACCGCCGATCGCGTCCTGCCGTCGCATACGGCACGCCCATCCACGCGAACACCGAGCCCGCCGCGTGACCACGCACCGCGCCGTCCGCCACCCGAACCGTCAGCGTTCGCGGTCCCGTGACGGCACTGGTCTCGTCGGTGTGCACGACAGCCTCCCTTCCGTCGCGGTCACTCATCGCCAACGTACCAACCCGGCACGGGGAGCAGGTGCGCGCGACACGGACTCCCGACCGGCCGGTCCGCGACGGTCCCCTACCATGACCGACGTGCGCACCACCCGAATCATCCTGCTGCTCACCACCCTGAGCGTGGTCGGGGGCTGCGCGAACACCGTCGACGGGGCCGCAGGCCCGGCCGCGGAGCAGCCCGGTCCCGGCACCACGACCGCACCAGCCCCGGCGGCGACGACCACGCGGTCGACCTCCGTGACCCCCAGCCTCGCACCCGCCGCGCAGGTCGCCGACTACCTGGGCGAGGCGGGCGGCTCGTACTACTTCACCAGTCCCAGCGGGAAGTTCGAGTGCGCGGTGATCACCACTCCGGCCCCGGTCGCCGGCTGTCACGGCAGTCTCCCTGGCACCGCGCCGCGGGTGCCAGCACCCAGCGGCCCGGGAACGACCATCCCCAACGCGATCCGGGTCGTCACCGGGGAGCCCGGCGAGTTTGTCAGCACCGGAGATCCGGCGTTCCACCGCTTCGACGGTCCCGCGAAGGCGCTGCCGTACGGCTCTCCGCTGCGCGTGCAGGGGTTCACGTGCACCGTCGATCGGCGCGCCGGGGTCACCTGCGAGAGCGGATCCGGCCACGGCTTCACCGTGTCGGACGTCGCCTACGACCTGTGGTGACCGGAGTCAGGAGTACAGCGCGTCGATCTCGGCGCCGTAGCGCTGCGCAACCACGTTCCGCTTGATCTTCAGAGTCGCGGTCAGTTCACCGTCCCCCTCGGTGAGGTCCCTGGCGAGGATCGCGAAACGTTTGACCGCCTCGGCGTGCGAGACAGTGGTGTTGGCGTCGTCGATCACCCGCTGCACCGCCGCCCGCAGGTCACGATCGTCCCGGAGGTCCGCGACCGTCGCCTCGCCGCCCTTGCCGTTCTCGGACCGCCAGCGCGCGAACGCATCCGGGTCGACCGTGACCAGCGCCCCGATGAACGGCCTGCCGTCGCCGACAACCACGGCCTGCGATACCAGTTCGTGGGAGCGCATCCGATCCTCGAGCGGCCCCGGCGACACGTTCTTGCCGCCTGCGGTGATGAGGAGGTCCTTCTTCCGTCCGGTGATGGTGAGGTAGCCGTCCTCGTCGAGGGACCCGAGGTCGCCGGTGCGGAACCAGCCGTCGTCGAATACGTCGACGGTGGCCGTCTCGTTCCTCCAGTAGCGGCCGAACACGACACCACCGCGCAGTTCGATCTCCCCGTCGGAGGCGATCCGGACCGCGTTGCCGCCGAGCGGTTGTCCGACGCTGCCGATCCGCTGTGCACCCGGGACGTTGACGCAGTGCGCTGCGGTGGACTCGGTCAGACCGTAGCCCTCGTAGATCGGGACCCCGAGCCCGCGGAAGAAGTGTCCGAGCCGCGGCATCAACGCCCCGCCGCCGGAGATCGCCCACCAGCACTCGCCACCGAGAACCGCACGCAACTTCGAGTATACCAGGCGATCGGCCACGAAATGCTTGAACCGCAACAGCATTGACGGCCGTCCCCGATCGATTGCCTCGCTGTACTCGACAGCCGTCGACTCGGCGAAGGCGAACACTCGCGCCCGCAGCGCGCCACCCGTCGACGCCTGCTGTGCCGCCGCGTCGCGGACCTTCTCGAAAACCCGTGGCACCCCAAGGATCACATTCGGCCGGAACCGATCGAACTGCCCGACGATGGTGCCGAAGTTCGACCAGTGCGCCTGGGTACCGCCCGCCTCGAACATCGCCAGCGACACCGCGCGTGCCAGCACGTGCGCGAGCGGAAGGAACGTCAGCATCCGATTCCCTGGGCGTGCGACGTCACCGATGCTCGCCGCGAGGATGCCCCGGACCTCGGACAGGAAGTTCCGGTGCGTCAGTACGCATCCCTTGGGCCGCCCCGTCGTCCCGGAGGTGTAGACGAGCGAGGCCGGGTCGTCGGCCCGCAGTGCGGAAACCCGCTGCTCGACGGCGGAGTCGTCCAGATCGGCACCGGACGCGAGCAGCGTCTCGATAGCTGCGTCCTCGATCTCCAGCACCCGGACGCCGGTGCCAGCGAAGTACTCTGCGTGCGAGGAGGTTTCGACGATCGCGACGGTGGCACCCGCATCCTCGACGATCCACTGCACCTGATCTGCCGACGATGAATCGTAGATCGGCACCGACACCGCACCTGCCGCCCAGATCGCGAAGTCAAGCAGCGTCCACTCGAATCGGGTCGCCGAGAGCAGCACCACCCGGTCCCCCGGTTGCACGCCGCCCTGTATCAGCCCCTTCGCGACGCCGGTGACCAGGTCCGCGAACTCGGCGGCCGTGACGTCAACCCACCGGTCGCCGCGCGGGCGGGAGAACAGCACGAGGTCCGGGGTCGTGTCGGCGTGGGAGTACACGGTCCGGACGAGGGCGTCGTCGTCGGCGATCGTGAAGGTGGGTGTCGTCGCGTACTCACGCATGCGGAGCGCCTCCGGTCGTGTCGTTGTCGGGCGTGGGGGTCGGCACGCGAAAGCGGTGCAGAAGGTCGGCGAATAGCGCGATGTCGGAGTCGGTCCAGTCCTCGACGCGGCCGGCGACCTCGCTTCGGCGGCGCACACCCGCCGCTGCCAGCACGCTGCGCCCGGCATCGGTGAGCGTGAGCGGGTGCCCCGTCCGCACCGGCCCCGGTTCGGCAACGACCCAGCCGCTGTCCACGCATCCACGGATCTGCCGGGACACCGTGGAGCGGTGCACCCCGAACGCGTCGGCGATCTCCGTCGCGCGGCAGCCGGGGCTGCGGTCGATGTACGACAACACCGAATGCTGGGCGAACGACGGGGCTCCGTCACCACCCCGATCCCCCGTCATCAGCTGCCGAACAAGGTGCACGAGTTCGTCGTGGACCCGAGCGACGGCAGCACTGTGTTGCATTCCGCAACTATAACGCCGCGCGCGGCTATCCGATACCCCGGGTATGGAAGGCTGAATGTCGGACACCTCTGGTAGACGTGGGGCATGAGTGTGACCCTCGACGGCTTCATCGCGATGCTGGACACGTTGCCCGAGACCGAGCAGGTCGATGCCGGGAACTGGACCGCGCTGAAGGTCTGCGGCAAGGGCTACGGCTACATCTGGGAGAAGACCCGAACCGTCGGGCTGAAGGCGACCCTGGACGAACAGATTGCGTTGGTCGCCGAGCGCCCCGAGGTGTTCGAGATCCAGTTCACCGCCGGCCAGTTCGGCTGGATCGTCGTCCATCTGGAGGGCATCGAATCCGACGAACTCCTCGAGCTCGTCACCGAAGCCTGGTGCCTGACCGCGCCGAAGCGGCTCGTCGACGCACACGAGTTCGGCAGCCTCTACGACGAGTAGCCTCCTAGTCCACACCACACCCATGTGCGCGCGGCGCTGCCCCTGTGCGCACAGGTCCTGCTGCGTGCACACGGATACTCCGCATTCCCCATGTGCACATAGCTTCTGCAGCGCCCACACCGGTATTCGGCGCTCAACACCCCCGCGGACACCACATCCCCCCTGTGCACACGGCTTCTGCCGCGTGCACACCAGTGTTCGGCGCTCAACACCCCCGCGGACACCACATCCCCCCTGTGCACACGGCTTCTGCCGCGTGCACACCAGTGTTCGGCGCGCAACACCCCCGCGGACACCACATTTCCCGTGTGCACACCTCGTCTGCGTGATGCATGCCTGCGGTCGCGTGTGCCCCCGAGGCGAGGCCAGCAATACCCGTGCCGACCCGGCAGCGGGCGTGTGCACACAGCTGCTCCTGCCGCGTGCACACCGGTGTTCGGCGCGCAATCTGTCTGCGGACGCGGCAGTGGGCGTGTGCACACCTGCGGTGTCGCCGTCGCATGCGTTGGCTGGCGGTCGCCGTCAGTGGGCGGTGTCGTCGCTGGGTCCGTGGTCGGGCTGGTGGCAGCGGCGTGGTCACCCGCGCTGTGCACACGGCTTCTGCGGCGTGCACACCAGTGTTCCGCGCTCAACACCCCCGCGAACACCGCATCCCGCGTGTGCACACAGCTGATGGGTGCCCGTGGAAGGGGTGGGATGCGCGCAGCGGGGTTCGGCGCTCAATACCCCCGCGGACGCCACATTTCCCGTGTGCACACCTCGTCTGCGTGATGCATGCCAGCGGCCGCGTGCGCCCCGAGGCGAGGCCAGCAATACCCGCGCGGACCGGGCAGCGGTCGTGTGCACATACCTTCTGCCGCACCCACACCCGTGTTCCGCGCTCAACACCCCCGCGAACACCACATCCCCCCTGCGCACACGGCTTCTGCCGCGTGCACACACCCACCCCACCGGGCGACCCACCCCCGAAAACGCCGAAAGCCCCGGAACCCAACCCCCCAAAAGGGGTCAAGTTCCGGGGCTCCCGAACAAGTAATGTACGGCGGTGTCCTACTCTCCCACACCCTGTCGAGTGCAGTACCATCGGCGCTGGAGGGCTTAGCTTCCGGGTTCGGAATGGGACCGGGCGT